>NZ_JAULUC010000018.1:0-139916 GCF_052851275.1 Burkholderia sp. SR8 | reverse complement strand
TGCGCGATTCCGTGGCAGCGCAGCGGCAGAGCCTGCGTCGCGCCGCGCTGCCCGCGTCGGAGCGTGCCGGCGCACCCGGCGGTACAATGCGCGCGCATCGTCCCGACGGCCGTGCTTCGCGCGATTCGCGGAACAGCCCCGTCCGGCGACAGCACCGCTCCCTCCGCTCGCCTCCCGACTCGTCGCCACCAAAGAGATTCATGGATTCAGACATCATGCGTATCGGCCAGCGCATCCGCCGCCTGCGCCGGGAAGCGAAGAAGACGCTGCTGGAAGTCGCGACCGAAGCGAACCTGTCGGTCGGCTTCCTGTCCCAGGTCGAACGCCATCTCACGGGCATCTCGCTGTCATCGCTCGTGAACGTCGCGAAGGCGCTCGACGTACCGCTCGGTGCGCTGATCGACCAGCCGCGTCAGGCACAGCCCGACTCGCACGCGGGCCGCCGCGAGCCGTACGCGGTCGACGCCGCGTCGCAGTGGTACGAGCGACTGTCCACCACGTTCGACGGCAGCCAGATCAACGCGCTCAAGGTCCGGATGATGGAAGGCTATCGTTCGGAATGGGTCGCGCACGGCGGCGACGAGTTCGTGTACGTGCTGACCGGCCGCGTCTGCTACACGATCGGCAAGAAGGATTACCCGCTGTCGCCGGGCGACTCGCTGCACTTCGATGCGAGAAAGCGCCATCGCGTCGCGAACGTCGGCGACGGGCCGGCGGAACTGATCGCGGTCGGCACGCTGCCGCTGTTCGGCGACGACTGCGCGGAGCTCGGATCCGCGGCAATGAAGCTCAGGCTGCTCGCGCGCGATGCCGGCGCGAAGCCGGGCGAGCCGCGCGTGAGCCGACGCGAACCGGCGCCGAAGCGCGAACGCGCGGTGAAGGGAGACGTGGACGTGGATGTGGACGTGAATGCGGATACCGATGCGCAACGGCGCGCCGACACGCCGGCCCGCGCGGCGGTCAAACCGGCTGCCGGCAAGTCGCGCGCGGGCGCCGGCAAGCGTGCGGCTCCAGCCTCGCCGGCCCGCCGCGCAACCGCCCGCACGAAGAAGTAAGGGCTGGCGGCCGGATCGCGCACCGCGCGGCCCGGTTCATTTGCACGATGCTCGGTATCGGGTTGCGGAATCAGGTCGCGGTACCCGATCGCATCACCGGACCGCGCCACCCGATCGCGGCACTGATCGCATCACCGGACTACGGCACCTGATCACATCACTGGACCGCATCACCGGACCGCGGCACTGATCGCAGCATCGGACCGCGCCACCGGATCACGGCACCGAGTCGCAGCACCGGACCGCGCCACCCGATCGCGGCACCTGATCGCATCACCGGACCTCAGCCGTTGATCGCAGCACCGGGTCGCACCACTCGATCCCCGCCCCGAGTCACCGCACCGACGCGCGACACCGAACCGCGCCCTCCGCCCGCCTATTCCGCGATCGCCAGCGCCTGCTTGACGGCCTCGATGCGTGCGCGATGCACGGCGTCCTTGATCTGCATCGCGTCGTTGCCGATGCCGCGCGCGATCGCGCCCGCGTCGACGCTGCGCGCCGCGACCAGCGCGACGCGCAGCCGCTCGGCCTGCGGATACGGCTGCTCATCGAGCCCGAGCCGGCCGCGCGCGTCCGACTCGCACGCCTGCAGCAACTCCGCGAAGCGCGCCGGCTTGCGCAGCGCGTCGCTGCGCTCGAAGAACCGCACGAGCGCGGCCGCACCCATCTCCATCACGCGATGCAGGTTGCCGTGCTCGCGCGCGACCACCAGCGCGAGATCGCGGCATTCGTTCGGCACGCGCAGCCGCTCGCACAACGGCTTGATCAGGTCGACGCTGCGGCCTTCGTGGCCGACGTGGCGCGGCAGCACGTCGGCGGGCGTCGTCGCCTTGCCGAGATCGTGCGTGAGCGCCGCGAAGCGCACCGGCAGCGAGTAACCCTGCTTCGCCGCATAGTCGACGACCATCATCACGTGCACACCGGTGTCGACTTCCGGATGGTAGTCGGCGCGCTGCGGCACGCCCCACAATGCGTCGACCTCGGGCAGGATGCGTGCGAGCGCGCCGCACTCGCGCAGCACCGCGAACATCCGCGACGGCTTCGCCTCCATCAGCCCGCGCGCGATCTCCTGCCACACGCGCTCGGGCACCAGCGCGTCCGCTTCGCCGGCCTCGACCATGCGCCGCATCAGCGCGAGCGTGTCGTCCGCGACCGTGAAATCCGCGAAGCGCGCGGCAAAGCGCGCGATCCGCAGGATCCGCACCGGATCCTCGACGAACGCGTCGCCGACGTGCCGGAACACGCGCGCACGCAGGTCGGCCTGGCCGTCGAACGGATCGATGACCGGCCCGATCAGCTCGCCCGCCGGCGTCACTTCGCGCGCCATCGCATTGATCGTCAGGTCGCGCCGCGCGAGATCCTCTTCGAGCGTCACGTCCGGCGCGTAATAGAACTGGAAGCCGTGATAGCCGGCCGCCGTCTTGCGTTCGGTGCGCGCGAGCGCGTACTCCTCCTGCGTGTCCGGATGCAGGAACACGGGAAAATCCTTGCCGACCGGACGAAAGCCCTGCGCGACCATCTGCTCGGGCGTCGCGCCCACCACCACGTAGTCGCGGTCCTGCACCGGCACGCCGAGCAATTCGTCGCGGATCGCTCCGCCTACTGCATAGATGTTCATGGCGTGGGTTCGTATTCGGCAATCACGTTGGTTTCGCGGCGCGCGGCGTCGATCCAGCGCTGCACGGCCGGCAGCGCGGTCACGCGCGCGGCATACCCGGCCGCCTCCGGCGACAGCGCCGGCGCATAGGTGTTGAAGCGCATCACGACGGGCGCATACATCGCATCGGCAATGCCGAATTCGCCGAACAGGAACGGGCCGCCCGATGCCTCGATGCACGCGCTCCACAGCGCGTCGATGCGCGCGACGTCGGCGAGCGCATCGGGCGTCGCGCCGCGGCCCGGCATCGACGCGCGCACGTTCATCCCCATCTCGGTGCGCAGCGCGGCGAAGCCCGAATGCATCTCGGCCGAGATGCAGCGCGCATGTGCGCGCTGCAGCGGATCGGCCGGCCACAGCGGGAACTGCGGATAGCGCTCGGCGAGCGTCTCGGCGATCGCGAGCGAATCCCAGATCGCGGTGCCGTGATCGTCGACCAGGCACGGCACCTTGCCGCTCGGCGAATACTCGCGAATGCGCGCGGCCGTGTCGTCGCGGCGCAGCTCGATCGCGATCTCGTCGAACGGGATGCCGAAATGCGTGAGCAGCAGCCACGGCCGCATCGACCACGACGAGTAGTTCTTGTCTCCAATGACGAGTTTCATGGCGGGGTTCCGGATAGCGCGAAAGTGAATGACGGAAAGCGGCGGCCGCGCGACGCCTAGCGGCGCGTGCGGAGCCAGTCGAAGCGCGAGCGCTGCGCGGCATGGCCGAGATACGCGGGCGCGATACTCTCGAGACTCGCGGGCGAGATCCCGAGTTCCGGCGCGAGCGGCCCGGACAGCACGTTCGGCACCGACATCGACGCGAGATTGTCGCGCGTGATCACCGGCTCGCCGGGCAGCAATTCGAATACGCGCGCCTGCAGCCGCGCAAGTGCGTCGGGCAGGCGCACGATGCGTGCCTGCCGGCCGACCAGCGTGCCGCAGTAGCGCACCAGCTGCTCGAGCGTATACACGGTCGGGCCGCCGAGTTCGTAGGTCTTGCCGTGCGCGCCGGCGAGATCGAGCGTGTTGACGAACGCGCGCACGACGTCGCCGACGAACACCGGCTGGAAGCGCGCGTCCGGCATCGCGAGCGGCAGCACGGGCAGCGTGCGCTGCAGGTTCGCGAACGTGTTCAGGAACGCGTCGCCGGGACCGAACACGACCGACGGACGGAAGATCGTCAGCGCGAGCGAATCGGTCGCCGCGACCGCATGCAGCGCGGCCTCGCCGTCGCCTTTCGAGCGCTGGTACATGCTCGCGCCGTGCGAATCGGCGCCGAGCGCGCTCATGTGCAGCACGCGTCGCACGCCGACCTCGACGCACGCGGCGGCCAACGCGGCCGGCAACGCGACGTGCGCGCGCTCGAAGCCGGGCCCGTACGGCGTGCCGTGGCCGCCGTGCAAGACGCCGACGAGATTGACGGCCGCATGCGCGCCGGCGACGAACCGCGCGAGCGTGCGCGCATCGAGCGCGTCGAGCTCGACGATCTCGACCGGCAACATCTGCAGGTGGCGCGCATGCTCGCGCCGCCGCGTGCCGATCCGCACGTGCTTGCCGGCATCGATCAGCGCATTGACGAGCCGGCTGCCGATGAAGCCGGTGCCGCCCAACAGCGCGACGGTCTGGCGATCCATGTCGATGGCCTCAAAAGAACACTGCCGCGTCTCGCGCGGCAGTGTGAAGATTGCGGATCAGGGCGAGATCATGCCTAGACGCTTCTTCAACGACTGCGGTTTGCCCTCGAACAGCGCCGCGTAATAGACGGTGTTCGACAGCACGTTCTTCACGTACTCGCGCGTCTCGTTGAACGGAATCGTCTCCGCGAAGATCGCGCCTTCCACGGGCTGCGTCAACACCTGGCGCCACTGGCGCGGCCGGCCCGGGCCCGCGTTGTAGCCGGCGGTCGCCAGCACCGGCGAGCTGTCGAAGTTGTTGTAGATGTCCGCCAGATACCAGGTGCCGAGCTGGATATTGGTGTTGATGTCGTGCATCTGCGCACGCGTGATCGTGCCCATCCCGAGCTTCTTCGCGACCAGCTGCGCGGTGGCCGGCATCAGCTGCATCAGCCCGCCCGCGCCGACCGACGAACGCGCGTTCGTGATGAAGCGCGATTCCTGGCGGATCAGCCCGTACGCCCATTCGATGTCGAGGCCCGTCGACTGCGCGTAGCGCTCGACGATGTCGCGGTACGGCGACGGATAGCGCAGCGTGAAGTCGTGCTCGGCCTTCGTGCGGTCGGCCGTGTTGACCGTGCGGTCGAGCAGGTCGATGCGCTTGCCGTATTCGGCGGCCGCGAGCAGCTGGCGATCGGTCATCCCGCGCAGCGGCCAGTTCCATTCGCGATTGCCTTCGAGGCGCAGGTTCAGCGCGTAGAAGCGCTGCGCGAGCGCGAAGCCCGGGATCTTGCTCATCGCGTCGATCTCGGCGTCGCTCACCTTCGTGCGCGGCGGAATCGACGTGCGCTGGCCGAGCTCCTCGCCGGCGAGCTGCCCGTAGAAGTTGTACTGCCCGGCGACCTGCTCGAATTCCTGGTTCGCCTGCAGCGTGTCGCCGCTCTGCTTGAGCGCACGCGCATGCCAGTAGATCCACGCCGGATCGTCGCGCAGCGACGGCGGCATCTGCTCGATCGACCAGCGCACCATCGGCCAGTTGCCGGCGAGCAGCGCGGCACGCGTGCGCCATTCGTAGCCCGGATTCGACAGCGGCGCGTTCGCGGATTTCGCATACCAGACGGACGCGAGCGGCGAGCGCTTGATCGCAGCCTGGTAGCCGATCGCGCCCCACGCGATCGCCTGCTCCTGCTTCGTCAGCGAGCCGGCGACCGACGTGAGCATGCCGGCTGCCGCATCGGGATCGTTGCGCGCCATCCGGCCAAGCGCGATCAGCGCGAGCTGGTGTGATGCCGCGTCGGGGCCGATGCCGCGCGCGAGGTACAGCGGCGGCGCGCTCGTCGCCTGGTCGAAACCGACCGGGCGCGGGCCGAGCGCGTCGACGATCTTGCCGCCGAGCGTCGTGTAGTTCTGCTCGTACGCGAGACGCGCCTGCTGCCACACGTCGTCGCTCGTGAACTGCTGGTTCACCGCGAGCGCCGTAATCAGGTCGACACAGGCATCGCCGTAGTATTTCGGCTCGACGAGCAGCGCGCGCGCCGCGTCGGCGACGTTCTCGCCGCGCGCCGCACGCGATTCGAGCGCGTAGCACTTGACCTGCGTGTCGTCGTCGAGCACGAAGCGCTTGTACTGGTCGTCGAAATTGCGCCAGTCGTGGCGCGCGCCGAGCACGAGCAGGTAGTCGTTGCGCATGCGGTCGGCGATCGCCTGGCCGTCGTAGCGCTGCAGGAACGACTGCACGGGTGCGTCCGGCGCATCGACGCGCGCGCGACCCGTCGCATCGAACAGCTGCGGCTTGATCTGGAAATACTCGACGTAGGACGGAACCGGATAGTTCGGGATCATCGACGCGAGCTGCGCGGCCTTCGCGGCGTCGTTGCGGCGCGCGGCTTCGCGAAGCTGCACGAAGATCTGGTCGTCCCCGGCGAGCGTGTCGTCGCCCGGTGCGGCGCACGCTGCCGTGCCCGCGACGAGCGCGGCGGCCGAAAGCGTGAGCGCGACCGCGCGATATACTCGGAAAAGGCTGTTCGACATCGTATTGAATGGAGCACGAAGTGAGCGAAAGCATAGCATGCAACCCTGTGCCGAACCCGAAGGTTGCGCTGCGCAAAACGCTGTCCGGCGCGCGTCGCGACGCCGCGTCGCAGCCCGCCGCGAACGCCGCGCTCGACGCGCGGCTGCGCGCATTGCTCGAACGGCTCGCGCCCGCCACGGTCGGCTTCTACTGGCCGCTGCCGGGCGAATTCGACGCGCGCGACGCGGTACTCGCGTGGGCCGCGGCAGGTGCCGGCCGGCGCGCCGCGCTGCCGGTGATCGGCGCGAAGCACACGCCGCTCGCGTTCCATGCGTGGGATGCGGATACGCCGATGCGCGAAGGCCATCACCGGATACCGGAACCGGCCTCGGGCGTGGTCGTCGTGCCCGACCTGCTGTTGATTCCGTGTGTGGGATTCGACCGGCAGCGCTACCGGCTCGGCTATGGCGGCGGCTACTACGATCGCACGCTCGCGGTCTGGCCGGGCGACACGCTGCCGGTGACGGTCGGCATCGCATACGAAGCGTGCCGCGTCGATGCGCTGCCTGCCGAAGCGCACGATCTCGCGATGGGCTGGATCGTGACCGACGGCGCGCTTTACCCGTCGGCCGGATGACGCGGTGCGCGACGCCGCGCGAGCGGCATCCCGCGCGTCACCGCGTTCGCCGCCGCCCCGTCCGCAATCGTTTACAGCGACGCCGCCGCGCGCGCAGCGGTGTCGTAGAGGCCCGATGCATGGCGCAGCAGTTGCGCCGCGTCGCCGATCTGCTCGTTGGTGAGGCCGCTGTCCTTCAGCGTCTCGATCAGGCAATGCTCGCGCACCTCGCGATACTTCAGGCACAGCTCGCGGCCCGCGTCGGTCGCGAAGAAGAACACTTCCTTGCCGCTCTTCTCGCTTTTCACATAGCCACGCGCGATCAGTTTTTTCAGCGCATAGGTCGCGACGTGCGTATCCTCGATATTGAGCACGAAGCAGATGTCGGCGAGCTTCTTCTTGCGTTCGCGATGGCTCACGTGATGCAGCAGCGAGACTTCGACCGCCGTCATGTCCTTCGCGCCCGCGGCCGACATGCAGCGCACCATCCATCGGTTGAATGCGTTGCCGGCCATGATGAGCCCGTATTCGAGCTCCGACAGCTCCGCGCTCGAATCGGAAACGAGGTGTTCGGATGACACGATCTTGGTCGGAGGACGCTTCATGGAAAGGCAGCGCAAGCAGGATGTCAGGGTGTGCCGAGTGTACGACAGAAGCCGCGGCATACGAGCTAGGCAAAAACGCTTATTGAGAAGTTGTCGATATTTTATTGACAATGTGCGCTAACATTGCCGTCCGAACCGTGCCAGTCCGATGACGCAACCCCGCATTTATCCGCTCGGCGATGCCGCCCTCGTCTGCGAGGTGCCGCCGCCCGCCACGCTCGATTGCCAGCGCCGCGTCTGGGCCGTCGCCGAGGCCGCACGCGCGTGGCCCGACGTGATCGACGTCGTGCCCGGCATGAACAATCTTACGATCGTGTTCGATGCGCTCGCCGCGACGGCCGAGTCGCTCACGCCGGCGCTGCGCGACGCGTGGGAAACCGCCGACGTCGAGCACGCGGACGGCCGCGAGATCGAGATCCCGGTCGAATACGGCGGTGCCGCCGGCCCCGACCTCGCGGCGGTCGCCGCGCACACGGGGCTCGCGGCCGACGAAGTCGTCGCGCGCCACGCGGCCGGCGAATACGTGGTGTTCTTCATCGGCTTTCAGCCGGGCTTCGCGTATCTCGGCGGCCTCGATGCGTCGCTGCACACGCCGCGACGCGCGGCGCCGCGGCTCGAGGTGCCGGCCGGCTCGGTCGGCATCGGCGGCGCGCAGACGGGCATCTATCCGGCCACGTCGCCCGGCGGCTGGCAGCTGATCGGCCGCACGTCGCACGTGCTGTTCGACCCGGCCCGCGCGCAGCCGACGCTGCTGCTGCCCGGCGACCGCGTGCGCTTCACCATTGCCGGAGTCGACGCGACATGACCCAGAACACCGCACCGGGCACGATCGAGGTCGTCCGCGCCGGCCCGCTGTCGACCGTGCAGGATCTCGGCCGCCGCGGCACGCGCCATCTCGGCGTCGCGCAGGGCGGCGCGCTCGACGGCCTCGCGCTCGAGGTCGGCAACCGCCTCGTCGGCAACCGCCCCGACGCGGCCGCCGTCGAAATCACGATCGGGCCGGCCGCGTTCCGCTTCACGCGCGCGGCGCGCATCGCGATCACCGGCACCGAATTCGGCGCGACGCTCGACGGCAAGCCCGTGTACTCGTGGTGGAGCCTGCCGGTCGACGCCGGCCAGACGCTCGTGCTGCCGGCCGCCAAGCGCGGGATGCGCGGCTACCTGTGCATCGCGGGCGGCATCGACGTGCTGCCGATGCTCGGCTCGCGCAGCACCGATCTCGCGTCGCGCTTCGGCGGCCTCGGCGGCCGCGCGCTGCGCGACGGCGACCGGCTCCCGGTCGGCGTGCCGCCGGCCGGCGCCGGCTGCCTCGCGGCCGATGCGCCCGAATTCGGCGTGAAGGCGCCTGCGTGGTGCGCGTTCGTGCGCGTCGACGAGCCGCCGCGCCGTCACCGGCCCGCGCATGCGCCGTGGGCGATGCCCGTGCGCGTGCTGCCCGGCCCCGACTACGCGTCGTTCGCGGCCGATTCGCAGCAGGCGTTCTGGGATGAGGAATGGCTCGTCACCGCGAACAGCAACCGGATGGGCTATCGGCTCGCCGGTGCCGAGCTCGCGCGCGAGCGTCCGGTCGAGCTGCTGTCGCACGCGGTGCTGCCCGGCACGATCCAGGTGCCGCCGAACGGCCAGCCGATCGTGCTGATGCACGACGCGCAGACCACCGGCGGCTATCCGAAGATCGGCACGGTAATCCGCGCCGATCTGTGGAAACTCGCGCAGGCGCGGCTCAACCTGCCGATCCGCTTCGTGCGCACGACAGCCGACGCCGCGCGCGCCGCGCTGACCGCGGAGCGCGCGTATCTGCGGCAAATCGACGTCGCGATCGAGATGCGCGAGGAAACCCGACGCCGCACGCAATCGCGCGCAGCGTGACAATGGCGGAAGCAGGACGAAGGACGCGCCACGCGATCAGTGGACGAGGAACATCATGGAAATCGATCTGAATGCCGATCTCGGCGAAGGATGCGGATCGGACGAGGCGCTGCTCGACCTCGTCACGTCGGCGAACATCGCATGCGGCTGGCATGCGGGCGGCGCCAATGCGATGCGCGACTGCGTGCGCTGGGCCGTGCAGAAGGGCGTGTCGATCGGCGCACACCCGAGCTTTCACGACCCGGAGAATTTCGGCCGCAAGGAAATGCAGCTGCCGGCCGGCGACATCTACGCGGGAGTGCTGTACCAGCTCGGCGCGCTGTCGGCGATCGCGCAGGCCGAGGGCGGCCGGATCGCGCACGTGAAGCCGCATGGCGCGCTGTACAACCAGGCCGCGCGCGACCCGATGATCGCGGACGCGGTCGTATCGGCGATCCACGACTTCGATCCGTCGCTCGCGGTGTTCGGGCTCGCGAACAGCGTGTTCGTCGCGGCCGCGCGCCATGCGGGACTCGCCGCGGTGGAGGAAGTATTCGCCGATCGCGGCTACCGCGCGGACGGCTCGCTCGTGCCGCGCAGCCAGCCCGGCGCGCTGATCGACGACGAAGACGCGGTGCTCGCACGCACGCTGGACATGGTGCGCGAGCGGCAGGTGCGCGCGGTGAGCGGCGAATGGGTACCGCTCAATGCGCAGACGGTCTGCCTGCACGGCGACGGCCCGCATGCGCTCGCGTTCGCGAAGCGGATCCGCGCGGCACTCGAAGCGGCCGGCGTCGACGTCGTCGCGCCCGGCGCGCTGCAGGCCGACGAACGCGCGTAGCGGCAGTTCGGCACCGTCGCGGCCCGGCCCGACAAATCCGCCGCCCCAAAAGAAAAAAGCGCCCTCGTGGCGCTTTTCTGTTGGCACAATCGCCGCGGACTTCGCCGTCTGTCGATTCGCCACCCCGAAACCGTCGTTCGACGGTGACCGGAAAGATGCTCCGGATTAAAAAACGTCCGCCGCCGCCCGATTACTGCTTCCCCCGGTCGGACGACGGAACGTCGCTTATACCGCAAGTCTGCCGCATGCATTTGTTGTGCCGACGATGTTTGGCCCCGCCGTGCATGCAGACACTCCGCGGCCGGCACGATCATTCGTGCCGGCTACGCTAACCCCGCGCTTTGTTTTCTGCTACCCCGTAGAACTTTATCTATTCTTTTCATTTTTTCAACTTGTGGGATGAAGAATAGAGATTGGCAGAACGGGATGTCAATCGTTTTAAACGCTATTTACTGAGGTTTCGAGGGTTTTCCTTATCGGCGCGTACGGCCGCGCATCCGCACTGGATCGTCTCTGCGCCGTCGATCAAACGGGGGAGGATCGAGGAACGCCGTCGCGCGCGATCAGTTCGCGTCGACCCGGTATCCTTGCTGGCGCAACAATTCGAGCACGCCGCGCCGGCCGCCCAGATGCAGCGCGCCGATCGCGACGAATACCGGCCGGTTCGGCGCCGCGATTGCCGTCATCCGTGCAACGAAGCGCCGGTTGCGCTCGTACAGGATCTTGTTGTCGATCGCGGCCGACAGCGCCTTCGAACGGGCCAGCCGTTCGCTCTTCGCGACCGCCCACGCGGAGATCGCGTCGGCGTCGCCAATTTGCCACAGCCGGTGCAGCGCCTTGATGTCGTCGGCGTTCTGTGCGGGCGTCTGCACCATGTCCTGCGCGAGCATCTCGCGCTGCTCGGCGAGCGTGAGCCCGGTGAACGCGCGCATCTGCTCGGCGAGCGTCTCGAGCCCGATCACGCGGCCGCCCTTCTTCTTCAGGAACACGTTCTGCAGCTGCGCCTCGGTGCCGAACTCGGTCTGCAGGCCGGCCGACAGCGAGTCGTAGGTCTCGACGACCAGCGCCGCGAGCCACGGCCGCATCCGGCGAATCTCGGCGAGCGCGGCCGGGTTGCCGCGCAGCCGCGCGGCGAGCCGCTGCCACAGCGGCTCGGGAAGCAGGCGCTGCAGGCACGGGTAGCGGCACACGCCGTACTTCGACACGTCGTCCTGCGATTCGAGCAGATCGTCCGGCGACAGCTCGAGCGCGAGCGTCGGCGACGCGGCGAGCGCCGCGAGGATCGGCGACCGGAACGGCTGGGCCGGCGGATAGTCGGACGGGTCGCCCGTGTGCAGCGTGCCGAGCACGTACAGCGTGACCTTGCCCTTGGTGGCGACATAGAACGGCATGCGCGCGGGCTGCACGCGCACCGTGCCGCGCGCGACCGTGCCGTTCGACACGGACGGCGCGTGAAAGCCCGGCAGGCTCATGCCGGGCGGGACCTGCGACGGATGGATCGGCGAAGTCGCCGGCGCGCGCCCTTCGGCACGCACGGCGTCGACCGGGACCAGCACACTGGCGGCCACGCACGCGCCGGCCAGCGCCGCGCGCGTGACCGTGCGCACGCTCCAGCGCCGTGCGTTGCGGCACGCGCGCATCACGTGCGCGCGGCCGGCCCCCGAACGGCGCACGCCAGGCGCGCGCGCCGCCAGACCATCAGGCATTCGCCTCCCCCACCTCCTCGGCGCGATGGCAGGCCACGCGGCGTCCGTCGACGTCGCGCAGCTGCGGTTCCTCGACACGGCAGCGCTCGATCGCGTACGGGCAGCGCTGGTGAAACGCGCAGCCCGACGGCGGATTGAGCGGCGACGGCAGCTCGCCCTGCAGCTTGATCTGCACGCGGCGGTCTTCCTCGAAGATCGCCGGCGTCGCCGACATCAGCGCGCGCGTGTACGGATGGCGCGGCCGCGCGTAGATCGTCGCCTTGTCGCCGAGCTCGGCGACGCTGCCGAAGTACATCACCATCACGTCGTCCGCGACGTGCTCGACCACCGACAGGTTGTGCGAGATGAACACGTAGCTCGTCTTGAACTGTTCCTGCAGGTCCATGAACAGGTTCAGGATCTGCGCCTGGATCGACACGTCGAGCGCGGACACCGGCTCGTCGGCGACGACGATCCGCGGATCGAGGATCATCGCGCGCGCGATCGCGACGCGCTGGCGCTGACCGCCCGAGAACATGTGCGGATAGCGCTTCGCGTGCTCGGGCCGCAGGCCGACCGTGCGCATGATCTGCGCGATGCGCGCCGCCCGCTCCGCGGCGGTCAGCTTCGCGTTGATCTCGAGCGGCTCGGACAGCGTCTGCTCGACGGTCTTGCGCGGATTCAGCGACGCGAACGGGTTCTGGAACACCATCTGCACGCGGCGGCGCAGGTCGGCGACCGTCTCGCGATTCGCGCCGGCGACGTCCTTGCCGTCGATCGTCAGATGGCCGGACGTCGGCGTCTCGATCATCGTGAGCTGGCGCGCGAGCGTCGACTTCCCGCAGCCCGATTCGCCGACGACGGCGAGCGTCTTGCCGCGTCTGAGCGTGAACGACACGCCGTTCAGCGCCTTCACGGTGCCCTGCCCGAACATCCCGCGCTTGACCGTGTAGTGCTTCGCGAGCTGGTCGGCGACCAGCACCGCCTCCTCGTCGTGCGAAGCCGCACGCGTTTCGTGGACTGCATTCATCGTGCGCCTCCCGTCAGGTCGAGGTTGGAAACATTGAGCGGCTTGATGCAGCGCGCACGCATCGCGTCGTCGGCCGCCACCAGCGTGTCGAGCGCCGGGCGCGCCTTGCGGCAATCGTCGACGACGTACTTGCAGCGCGGCGCGAACAGGCATCCGGACGGGCGATCGTCGCGGCCCGGCACCATGCCCGGCAATGCGGCAAGGCGACGCGCACCCTTATTGTGCTCGGGAATCGCCGCGAGCAGCGCTTCGGTGTACGGATGATGCGGCGCACGGAAGATGTCCGGCACGCGATTGGTCTCGATGACCTCGCCCGCATACATCACCGCGACGCGCTGCGCGACTTCCGATACCACGGCGAGGTCGTGCGAGATCAGCACGAGCGCCATCCCGCGCTCCTTCTGCAGCTTCACGAGCAGATCCATGATCTGCGCCTGGATCGTCACGTCGAGCGCGGTGGTCGGCTCGTCGGCGATCAGCAGCTTCGGGTTGCACGCGACCGCCATCGCGATCATCACGCGCTGGTTCATCCCGCCCGACATCTGGTGCGGAAACGCCGCGATGCGGTTCTTCGCATCGGGAATGCCGACCTGGTCGAGCAGTTCGAGCGCGCGCCGGTGCAGCGCGTCGCCGCGCAGGCCTTCGTGCAGCTTCAGCACCTCCTTGATCTGGTAGCCGACCGTGTAGCTCGGGTTCAGGCTGGTGAGCGCGTCCTGGAACACCATTGCGATGTCCTTGCCGACGATCCTGCGGCGCGCCTTTGGCGACGCCTTCAGCAGGTCGACGCCGTTGAACGTCACTTCGTCGGCCGTCACCTTGCCCGGCGCATCGATCAGGCCCATCAGCGCCATCATCGTCACGCTCTTGCCCGAACCCGATTCGCCGACGACGCCCACCACCTCGCCCGGCGCGATCGACAGGTTGATCCGGTCGACAGCAGGCAGGCCGTTGAAGTTCACCGCGAGATTGCGGATGGTCAGAAGATTCTGTGTCATGTCAGGCCATCCGTTTCAGTTTGGGATCCAACGCGTCGCGCAGCCCGTCGCCGAGCAGGTTGATCGCGAGCACCGAAATCAGGATCGACAGGCCGGGCATCGTCACGATCCACCACGCGTTGTCGATGTAGTCGCGTGCGGACGCGAGCATCGCGCCCCACTCGGCGGTCGGCGGCTGCACGCCGAGGCCAAGGAAGCCGAGCGCGGCCGCGTCGAGGATCGCCGACGAGAAACCGAGCGTCGCCTGCACGATCAGCGGGGCCGTGCAGTTCGGCAGCACCTGCGAGAACATCAGACGCAGCGTGCCGGCCCCGGCCACGCGCGACGCCGTCACGTACTCCTTCTGCAGCTCGCCGAGCGCCGACGCGCGCGTGAGACGCACGTAGGCCGGCAATGCGACGATCGCGATCGCGAACATCGTGTTGGTGAGGCCCGGGCCGATGATCGCGACGACCGCGACCGCGAGCAGCAGCGACGGCAGCGCGAGCAGCACGTCCATGATGCGCATCACCGGCGTGTCGGCCCACTTCTGGAAGAACGCGGCGACGAGCCCGAGCACGATGCCGGGGATCAGCGCGAGCACGACCGACACGAAGCCGATCCAGAACGACATCCGCGCGCCGAACATCAGCCGCGAAAGGATGTCGCGGCCCGCTTCGTCGGTGCCGAGGATGAATTGCCAGTTGCCGCCGGCGAGCCATGCGGGCGGGATCTTCACGTAGTCGCGGTATTGCTCGACCGGGCTGTGCGGCGCGATCAGCGGCGCGAGGATCGCGACCAGGATCAGCACGAGCACGACGATGCCGGCGCCGACGGCGCCGCGGTTGCGCGAGAAGTTGGCCCAGAACTCGCGCAGCGCGAGCGCGCGGCCGCCGGCCGGCGCGGATTCGCTCGGCAGGGTATTTTGCAGATTGCTCATGGAATTACCTCGTGTGGCGGATGCGCGGATTCAGCACGCCGTACAGCAGGTCGACGACCAGGTTCACGACGATCACGAGCGTCGCGATCAGCAGGATGCCGCCCTGGACGACCGGATAGTCGCGGCGGCCGATTGCATCGATCAGCCACTTGCCGACACCGGGCCACGAAAAGAGCGTCTCGGTCAGCACGGCGCCCGCAAGCAGCGTGCCGATCTGCAGGCCGATCACGGTGACGACCGGGATCAGCGCGTTGCGCAGCGCATGCACGACGACCACGCGCGCGGGCGACAGCCCCTTCGCGCGGGCCGTGCGGATGTAGTCCTCGCGCAGCACTTCGAGCATCGACGAGCGCGTCATCCGCGCGATCACCGCGAGCGGGATCGTGCCGAGCACGATCGCTGGCAGGATCAGGTGGCTGACCGCCGACTTGAACGACCCTTCGTCCGGCGCGAGCAGCGCGTCGATCAGCATGAAGCCCGTCGGATGCGGGAAGTCGTATTCGACCGCGATGCGGCCCGACACGGGCGTCCAGCCGAGATACGACGAGAACACCATGATGAGGATCAGCCCCCACCAGAAGATCGGCATCGAATAGCCGGTGAGCGCGGTGCCCATCACGCCGTGATCGACGACCGAGCCGCGCCGCAGCGCGGCGATCACGCCGGCCGGCAGCCCGACCACGAGCGCGAATACCAGCGCGCACAGCGACAGTTCGACGGTCGCCGGGAAGCGCGCGAAGAATTCGCCCGCGACGCTGGTGTTGGTGATGATCGACGTGCCGAGGTCGCCATGCAGCGCCCGGCCGATGTAGTGGAGATACTGCAACGGCAGCGGCTGGTCGAGCCCGAGGCGTTTCATCGCCTCTGCATGCATCGCGGGATCGACGCCGCGCTCGCCCATCATCACTTCGATGGGGTCGCCCGGTATCAGGTGAATCAGCGCAAACGCCAGGATGGTGATGCCGATGAAGGTCGGAATCACCATGCCCACGCGGCGCAACACGAATGTGAACATGATGCGTCTCGTATTTTCTTGTGGGAAATGTGCGACCGGCGACGGGAAGCTCGTGGCCCCCCGCCGCCGGATGAATTAGCCGGTCTTCGCGACAGCTTACGACACGCGTGTTACTTCACGCCAACACCGTCGAAGCGGGCGTAGCCGAGCGGTTCGATGCGCATGTCGACTACGTTCTTGCGGACCGGCTGGTAGACCGTCGAGTTCGCGATCGGCGAGAACGGCAGCTGCTGCGCGAAGATCTGCTGCGCCTGCGTGTAGATCTTCGTGCGCGCGTCCTGGCCCGTCGTCGTGCGGCCCTTCTGGACCAGCTCGTCGAACGGCTTGTAGCACCAGTGCGAGAAGTTGTTGCCCTTGATCGCCTCGCAGCCGAGCAGCGTGCCGAGCCAGTTGTCCGGGTCGCCGTTGTCGCCCGTCCAGCCGATCAGCATCGTGTCCTGCTCGCCCGTGTGTGCACGCTTGATGTACTCGCCCCACTCGTACGTGACGATCTTCGCCTTCACGCCGATCTTCGCCCAGTCGGCCTGGATCATCTCGGCCATCAGGCGCGCGTTCGGGTTGTACGCGCGCTGCACCGGCATCGCCCACAGCGTGATCTCGAAACCGTTCGGGTAGCCTGCCTTCGCGAGCAACGCCTTCGCCTTCGCGGTGTCGTACGCGGCCATCTTCAGGTTCTTGTCGTACGACCATTGGGTCGGCGGCATCGGCGCGCTGGCAGCCTGGCCCGCGCCCTGATAGACGGATTCGAGGATCGCCTTCTTGTTGATCGCCATGTCGAGCGCCTGACGCACTTCGAGCTTGTCGACCGGCTTGTGCTCGACGTTGTACGCGAGGTAGCCGAGGTTGAAGCCCGGCTGCGACGGCATGTCGATGCCCGAGTCGGCCTTCAGCGTCGCGATGTCGGCCGGACGCGGATAGCTCATCACCTGGCATTCGTTGCGCTTGATCTTCTGCACGCGCACGCCCGGATCGGGCGTGATCGAGAAGATCAGCTTCGACAGCTTCACCGCGCCCTTCTTCCAGTAATCAGGATTGCCGTCGAACCGGATCGTCGCGTCCTTCGTGTAGCTGCGGAAGATGAACGGGCCCGTGCCGACCGGCTTCTGGTTGATGTCGGCCGCCTTGCCGGCCTTCATCAGCTGGTCGCCGTATTCGGCCGACAGGATCGACGCGAATTCCATCGCCATGTTCTGGATGAACGGCGCATTCGGCTCGGCGAGCGTGAACTTCACGGTGTACGGATCGACCTTCTCGACCTTCGTGATCAGCTTGTCGAGGCCCATGTCGGTGAAGTACGGGAACGACACCGGGTACGCCTTGCGGAAAGCATTGTTCGGGTCGAGCATGCGCTCGAACGTGAACACGACGTCGTCCGCGTTGAATTCGCGCGTCGGCTTGAAGAAGTCGGTCGTGTGGAACTTGACGCCGTGGCGCAGGTGGAACGTGTACACCTTGCCGTCGGACGACACGTCCCATTTCTCGGCGAGGCCCGGTTCGACCTTGGTGCCGCCGCGCTCGAATTCGACGAGGCGGTTGTAGACGGTGAACGTGGCGGCGGTGAAATCGACGCCGGTCGTGAATTGCGCGGAATCAAAACCCGCCGGGCTGCCTTCTGAGCAGTAGACGAGCGTTTTGTTCGGGATCTGTGCGAATGCAGAACCCGCGACGCCGAGCGATGCCGCTGCCACGCCTGCAATGGCGGTAACACGCAGGGTGTGCAACAGACGGTTGTATTCCATGTTTCCTCCAGGTCTCCAGATCGGAACCGGTCCCGCAGGGGGGCCGGGGTACGCGGATATTACTTGAGCTAGCGATTCTGCAACAAGCTGGAGAAAAAACTCTTCTAGACGCGTTTACACGGGTTTTTGCCGATGTCTCGCTCATGCGAAAGGTGCGTGTGCACGCGCGAGCGGCGATTTCGTTCATCCGGCGCGTGTTTCCTTCGACAACTAAACAATTCCCGCGCGCATGCGAACGCGCGTCACACGGTTTTCGCGCGCGTTTTCCGGAGGACGGTGGCGATCGTTACGTTTTCTGAAACGATGCGATGCGTGCAAGGTCGTGCGCCGTCACGCCGGCGCGTCGAGATCCGCGCTGCGTGCCGGTACGAACGCGACCGCGACGATCGACAGCGCGAGCCCCGCCATCACGTAATAGGTGGGCGCGAGCGGCGTGCCCGTCACCTTGATCAGCCACGTGACGATGAACTGGCCGAAGCCGCCGAACAGCATCACGGCGACGTTGTACGCGATCGACAGCCCGGTCGAGCGCACGTTGGCCGGGAACAGCTCGGCGATCATTGCGCCGAACGGCCCGTAATAGCCGGCGAGCGTCACCGACAGGATCGCCTGCACCGCGATCAGCCGGCCGATGCTCGGCGCCGCGTCGAGCCACGCGAACAGCGGATACATCAGCGCGAGCGTCAGCACCAGCGACCACAGCGACAGCCCCTTGCGGCCGATGCGGTCCGACCACGCGCCGGCAATCGGCGACAGCACCATCAGCAGCAGATTGCCGGCGATCACCGCGTAGAACGACTCCGCATACGGCAGCTTCAGCTGCTTCACCGCGAAGGTCGGCAGATAGCTGATCAGCACGTAGATGGTCACCGTCAGCGCGATCACCGAGCCGAGCCCGCACAGCACCTCGCGCGGATGGCGCGTGAACACTTCGCCGAGCGTCGCGCGGCGCGCGCTTTGCTGTGCATGCAGGAATGCTTCGGAATCGGCGAGATGGCGGCGGATATAGAAGCCGATCGGGCCGATCACGAGCCCGAGAATGAACGGCACGCGCCAGCCCCAGCTGCGCAGCGCGTCGGGCGACAGCCCGCGCGTGACGGCCGCGCCGACCAGCGCGCCGATCAGCAGCGCGGCCGCCTGGCTCGCCATCTGCCAGCTGCCGTAGAAGCCGCGTTTCGAGAACGGTGCGGCTTCGATCAGCAGTGCGGTCGCGCTGCCGAATTCACCGCCGGCGGAGAAGCCCTGCAGCAGGCGGCCGAGCACGATCAGCAGCGGGCCGCCGATGCCGATCGCCGCGTACGGCGGCGCAATCGCGAGCAGGAAGATGCCGGCCGTCATCAGCAGGATCACGAGCGACAGCGCGGCCTTGCGGCCCGCGCGGTCCGCATACAGGCCGAACACGATGCCGCCGATCGGGCGCATGAAGAACGCGACGCCGAACGTCGCGGTAGTCAGCAGCAGCGACGAGTATTCGCTGGACGTCGGGAAGAACAGCTCGGCGATCACGACCGTCATGAAGCCGAACACCGTGAAGTCGTACCACTCGAGCGCGTTGCCGATCACGGCTGCCGCGACCGCACGCCGGTTCAGCGCACGCTCGGGCCGGACCGTTTTCGTTGAATTCGCAATCGTCGCCATGCGTGCCTCGTCCTCGTGAATTCGCCGTGTCGGGCGGTGCGGCGCGCGGGGTGGCCGCGGCGCGCTGGTGTGCAGCGAGTGTAGAAAGCGACGGAACCGATTTCAAGCATAAAAAACGCCCGCCATCGTCCGATGGCGGGCGTTTTGCGGTTTTCGCCACATTGCGGCATCGCATGATGCCGCCGCGGGCATCAGCCCATCTTCGAGAAAGCGCTGCACCAGCCCTTCGCCGACACCTGCTTGCCGGGGAACGCGCCGCACGGGCCCGAAGCCGAGCCCTTCTTGCCCTGGTACAGCATGCAGGCCGCGCAATCCTGGCCCGCTGCGTATTTCGGATACTTCGTCTTGTCGACCTTCGTGGCATCGGCCTTGTAGCCGAGCGCCACTGCGGTCGGATCCGTTTCCGACAGCATCGGCGCATCGGCCAGCGCTTCGCGCGACAGCGCCAGCGCGGACACCGCGCCAATGCTCGTGATCAGGAAACTCCGACGGGTTGCTTTCATGGGGGACTCGCTCCAACGTTATCGGTTTGAAAGCCGTTCTGGCGACGGCCGTTCGACAGAATAACCGTCAAGCGGATAAATGTGCGCGCCGAAATGCCGGAGATAAGGGATTTCACACGGCCGGCTCACGCGGCCGCTCCGCACGCGCGGGCCGGTTCCGTCATGCATGCGACGTCATGTCGCCGACCCGCTGCGCGAGCGCGAGCGACGCGGTCAGCCCCGGCGACTCGATGCCGAACAGGTTCACGAGCCCGCGCACGCCGTGCTGCGCGGCGCCCTGCACGATGAAGTCGGCCGGCGGCTCGCCGGGCCCCGCGAGCTTCGGCCGGATCCCGGCGTACGCCGGCTGCAGCGCGTCGTCGGGCAGTTCCGGCCAGTACGCGCGGATCGACGCGTAGAACGCGTGAGCACGCGCCGGATCGACTTCGTAGCGCAGCGCATCGATCCATTCGACGTCCGGCCCGAAGCGCGCCTGGCCGCCGAGATCGAGCGTCAGGTGCACGCCGAGCCCGGCCCGGTCGGGCATCGGATAGACGAGGTGCGAGAACGGCGCGCGCCCGGACAGGCTGAAATAGTTGCCGCGCGCGAGATAGAGCGGCGGCACCCAGCGCGGGTCGAGCCCGCGCGTGCGGCGTGCGAGCGCCTGCGCGCCGAGGCCCGCGCTGTTGATCACGCATGCGGCCTCGATTTCGGTCGGCGCGTCGCCGCCGGTGCGTACGACGAAGCGGCCGCCGCGCAGCACGTCGATCGACTCGACCGGGGATTTCAGCGCGCACATCGCGCCGTTGCGCTCGGCGTCGCCGAGCAGCGCGAGCATCAGCTGGTGGCTGTCGACGATACCGGTGCTCGGCGAGAACAGCGCCTCCACGCATTCGAGCGCGGGCTCGAGCGTCTGCGCTTCGGTGCGCGTGAGCGGCATCAGGTCGAGCACGCCGTTTTCCGCCGCGCGCGCGGCGATCGCCTTCAACTGCTTCACCTGCGCGGCGCTCGTCGCGACGACCAGCTTGCCCACGCGCCGGTGCGGCACGTGATGCGTGTCGCAGAATTCGTACAGCAGATCGCGCCCGTGCACGCACGACGTCGCCTTCAGCGAGCCGCGCGGATAGTACAGCCCCGCGTGGATCACCTCGCTGTTGCGCGAACTCGTGCTCGTGCCGATCGCGTCGGCCGCCTCGAGCACGATCGTCTCGCGCCCGCGTACAGCCAGCTCGCGCGCGATCGCCAGACCGACGACGCCCGCGCCGATCACCACACAATCCATCTGCTCCATAGCGTTTCGCGTCGCTCATGCGTCGAGGGGAGAGATGATAATTGTACGTCCCGGTTCGCCCGCCCGCCGGTGCATCCGCATCCATGTATACGCGCGGACCGGCGGCGCCCGACGCGCACCGCCCCGCTCAGAATCCGATCGGCCGGCGCTTCGCCGCGCCCTCGTCCGCGCGAATGTCGGAGGGTGCGATCACGTCGCGGCCATCGAGCCGCGCGGCGCCGAACGCGTGCAACAGCGCGCGGCGCATCGTGCGCGGCGGTGTCGCGGCCAGCACGTCGAGCACGTCGTCGTCGAGCGTGTCGGGGAAGCGGCGGCCCCACGCGTGCGACGAGCGGATCTCGTCGTAGATCGTCCGCGCGATCCGCCGCGCGCCCGCGGCATCCGGCGGCGCGATCTCGTACACGTTCATCCGGTTCAACAGCGGCTCCGGAATCGCGTGCGCGTCGTTCGCGGTCGCGATCCAGATCACGTTGCCCGCATCGATCGGCACTTCGGCGAATTCGTCGACGAATGCGCGCGCGGTGTCGTGCTCGAGCAGCGCGTACAGCGCGCCGAGCGGATCGTATTGCGCGTCGCTGCCGGCCTTGTCGATCTCGTCGACCGCGATCACCGGATTCGCGTAGCTGCCGTTGACGAGCGCATCGAACACCTTGCCGGGCTTCGCGTTCTTCCACTGCGACGACGCGCCCGACAGGATCCAGCCGGCCGTCAGCGAACTCATCGGCACGTAGTGATACGCAGTGCCGAGCAGCTGCGCGAGTGCCTTCGCGAAATGCGTCTTGCCGATCCCCGGCGGCCCCAGCAGCAGGATCGGCATCAGTTCGAGCCGGTCTTCCGTTTCGAGGCACAGCGCGACCTGCTTGCGCACGTCGCCGAGCGGCTCGGTGAAATTGGGCAGCGCGTCGCCGAGTTCGTCGAACGACGGCATCCGGTTCGGCTTCACGCAAAAGCGCAGATTGCCGGTCTTGAGCATCCGCTCGTAAGTGGCGCGCAGTGCATCGCTCGCGCTCTCGTTCAGGTCGTTCAACGCCGTCTCGACCTGCTCGAGGTCGTACACCGTGCTGAAGGACGCCACCGCCAGTTCCTGTTTCACCATCGCCGTCGTCATACCAACCTCGCTACTGCTGCCGTCACACACTCATCAGACCCTTACGATTTCAGTGTAGCGATCCCGCCGTCGGGCGCAAGCAAGCAGCCGCCGGCGTCTGCTGCTAACACCGCGCGCGCACTGCAGCGTCGTGCGGCGCGGCGTATCATCGACGGTTCACCGGCCGTCGCGCCGGGATTGCCGGCGGCGCCCGTGCGGCGCCGCGCGCTCCGTTTCGAAGGGTTGCCGATGTCCGTTCCCGCTGCCGAACCGCGCGTCGACGCCGACGCCAATCGCGCCGTCGAAGCCGTAGACGACGCGCTCAAGTCGCGCCGCTCGATTCGCGCGTTCCTGCCCACGCCGGTGCCGCGCGACACGCTCGAGGCGATCCTCGAAGCCGCGAGCCGCGCGCCGTCGGGCACCAACATCCAGCCGTGGCACGTGTACGTCGCGACCGGCGCAACGCGCGACGCGCTCGCCGCGGCCCTCACCGCCGCCTACGACGATCCGGCGCGCGACGAGAAATACGTCGCCGAGTACGATTACTATCCGCGCGAATGGGTGTCGCCGTATGTCGACCGGCGCCGCAAGGTCGGCTGGGACCTGTACGGGCTGTTGAACATCGGCCGCGACGAAAAGGCGCGCATGCACGCGCAGCACGCGCGCAACTTCCGCTTCTTCGACGCGCCGGTCGCACTGTTCTTCACGCTCGACCGCATCATGACGCACGGCGCCTGGCTGGACTGCGGGATGTTCCTGCACGGCGTGATGACGGCCGCGCGCGCACGCGGCCTCGATACCTGTCCGCAAGCCGCGTTCGTGCCGTTTCACCGGATCGTCGCCGAGCATCTCGACATCCCCGCGAACGAACAGCTCGTGTGCGGAATGTCGCTCGGCCATGCGGATCCGGACGCGATCGAGAACCGCCTCGTCACCGAGCGTGCGGGCGTGGCCGAGTTCGCGCGCTTTTACGCTTGAAAACGCGCGGCATGCACCTACCTTTCGATCAGGACCGGATCGTGCTGCGAACCTGCCGCGACGGATCCGGTCACACCACCGTCCAAATCGATCGGGCGTAAGATGTGCGTCCGTTCCCCGCTATCCCGCGTTTCCGGAGAAGTTCCATGCTGAAACACGGCCTGGCCGTCCTGCTTGCGAGCGTCGCGCTCGCGGCCCATGCGCAGAGCCCCGCACCGGCGGTCGTCGCGTGGGAGATCCAGGTGGTGCGCGACGGTCAGACGATCGACACGTTCCAGCAGCGCACCACCGTCGGCCAAACCCGTACCGACACCCATCGCTATCCGTCCGCCGTGCCCGTCGGCTGCGGCAACGCCGCGCGCGTCGTGCCGACCGAGCGCTCGCGCTCGATCACGGTCGCGCCGCTGACCGTCGACGACGCCGCGCACACCGTGTCGCTCGCGCTCGACGTGCAGGAAACGCTCGACGACGAAACCGCGACGCGCAGCGATCCATGCCTGCCCGCGTCGCCGCGGCAGATCGTCGCGAGCCATCCGGGGCTCGCGGTCGGCGCCGACGCGTGGACCGACTGGACGCTCGTCGAGCAGCGTCCGCATCTCGTCTATCGCGTGCGTGCGCACGTCGCAAAGGACTGAGCGCCATGTCCGCCGACGCCCTGGCCTTGCCGTTCGCCGAACCGCACGCGGCCCCCGACGAAATCACCGCGGTCAGCTGGAACCTGCACAAGGGCCGCTCGCCGCTCGGCTTCACCGCATGGAACGCGATGCGCAACTGGATGCAGTCGACGCACGCCGACGTGTATTTTCTGCAGGAAGCGATGGCGCGCCGCATGCCGCGCCCGATGCTCGCCACCGGCTTCGGCGCGCCGATCGACGACGCGGTCGACGACGTGTGGCACTGCCAGGCCACCGAGATCGCGCAGGCGCTCGACTGGCAGATCGCGCTCGGGCCGAACGTGTTCAAGCCGTCGTGGCGGCACGGCAACGCGATCCTGTCGCCGCATCCGCTCGACCTCGGCGGCCGCTGGGACATCTCCGCGCACCGCTTCGAGCGGCGCGGGCTGCTGGTCGCGCGGGCGACGCTCGCCGGTTCGCGCCCGGTCACGCTGCTGTGCGCGCACCTCGCGCTCACGCGCGCCGCGCGGCTGCGCCAGATGCACTGGATCGCGCACTGGATCGTGCGCAACGCGGGCGACGAGCCGCTCGTGCTCGCCGGCGACTTCAACGACTGGCGCAACGATTCGGTCGCGCTGTTCGGCGAGATCGGGCTGTCCGAAGTCGCGACGCTGCTCGGCCAGTCGGGCCGCACGTTTCCCGCGTTCTCGCCGGCGCTCGCGCTCGACAAGATGTTCGTGCGCGGGCTGACGCCGCTCGAATGGCAGGCGCCGTCCGGCGAAACCGCGTGGCTGTCCGATCACCTGCCGTATATCGCGCGGCTGCGGCTCGATCCGGCGCCGCCTGCCGCGCAGTGAGCGCGGCCGCGCGGCGCACTGTGCGGCGCCGCGCTCGCCGGTCTCGGCGCGAAGCTCGCGGCCGATCGCTGAAAGCTCGCTGAAATGATGCGTTGTGCCAAATCCGCGCAGCCGCGCGGGTCAAGCCCGCATCTGCCCCAAGCAGGGTAAAATACCGAGTTACTCAAACGTCTGTCATCGAGAGGGCGCGTGTCCGACGCGCCGGCCGGCCGATCCGCGATCGGGCCGACGCACTCGGTTTTTTTGCCCGTTTTTGGGCCCGTTACACGCGTCCGCTACGCGCGTCCGTTTTCAAAGCCATGAGCAAATACGACACCGCCACCGTCCAATCCGTCCATCACTGGACCGACACGCTTTTCAGCTTCACCTGCACCCGTGAGCCGAGCCTGCGCTTCAACAACGGCGAATTCACGATGGTCGGCCTCGAGGTCGACGGCAAGCCGCTCGCGCGCGCCTACTCGATCGTCAGCCCGAACTACGAAGAGCACCTCGAATTCTTCAGCATCAAGGTCCAGAACGGCCCGCTGACGTCGCGCCTGCAGCACCTGAAGGTCGGCGACACCGTGCTGATCGGCAAGAAGCCGACCGGCACGCTCGTCGCCGACAACCTGCTGCCCGGCAAGACGCTGTGGATGCTGTCGACCGGCACGGGCCTCGCGCCGTTCATGTCGATCATCCGCGACCCGGACATCTACGACCGCTTCGACAAGGTCATCCTGACGCACACGTGCCGCCTGAAGGGCGAACTCGCGTACATGGACTACATCAAGCACGACCTGCCGGGCCACGAATACCTCGGCGACATCATCAAGGAAAAGCTCGTCTACTACCCGACGGTCACGCGTGAAGCGTTCGACAATGAGGGCCGGATCACCGACCTGATCGCGACGGGCAAGCTGTTCACGGATCTCGGCGTGCCGGCGTTCTCGCCGGAAAACGACCGCGTGATGCTGTGCGGCAGCACCGCGATGCTGAAGGACACGACGGACCTGCTGAAGCAGGCCGGCCTCGTCGAAGGCAAGAACAGCGCACCGGGTCATTACGTGATCGAGCGCGCCTTCGTGGACTGATCGATCCCCGAATTTGTGCCGCATCAAGAACCGGAGCGAAAGCTCCGGTTTTTTTTCGTCCTGACTTGGCGAATTCGTAACAAACTGGGACCATCTCATCTCAAATAGTTACATTTTGATACGGCCGGGGCGCGTGCTTTCCTGTCGGTGTTTTTCCTACAACACCTTCA
Organism: Burkholderia sp. SR8; assembly: GCF_052851275.1. NCBI lineage: Bacteria > Pseudomonadati > Pseudomonadota > Betaproteobacteria > Burkholderiales > Burkholderiaceae > Burkholderia > Burkholderia sp. SR8. The sequence goes on along the minus strand of NZ_JAULUC010000018.1, from coordinate 114,113 downwards.
TTCCGATTATTCACATTTACCCTTAAATGTCCGCCCAGCATGACGTTTTCCAAATTTTTGAGATATTATTCGCCCCGCGTGGCCGCCGATCGGGCGACCATTGGAGGGTCGGACTCAAACGTTACGAGATGTAACTTTTGTTACCTCGGCATGGGCGATTCTCTGGCGGCGGCCGTCATCGAACCGGCAGCCGATCCACGCAGCCAAGCCGGTGTCTGAACCGCTTTCTGACAGCAGGGAGAGTCATGGATACGTCGCTCAACGCGCCCCCCGGCGCCCACGCCCCGTTCCCGTCGCGGCAGCAGCTCGCACACGGCTGCGCCGCGACTGCCGTCATGGCCGATGCTCTCCCCAAACGCGACGCTTGCGCTGCCCGGATCGCGGCGCTGTCCACCCAACTGATGGTCGCCGACGAAGCGGCGCGCCGCCATCTGGCCGGCGAGCTGCATGACGGGCTCGGCGCCGAACTCACCGCCGCACGATTCGCGCTCGCCAACGTTCAGACCTGGCTGCCGGCCGATGCGCCGGACGGCTGCATGCGTGCGCTCGAACTCGCGCAGCGGGCGCTCGACGCGGCGACCGACGCGAACCGCCGGCTGATCGACGAGCGCGACACGCCGGCGCTCGACGGCGGCCTCGTCGGCGCGTTGTCGACGTGGGTCGACAGCCACGCGGCACGCACGGGCCTGCGCACGAGCTTCGTGTGCGCGGCCGACGCGCGGCTCACGCAGCTCGGCGGCGCGAGCGCGCTCGCGATTTTCCGCGTCGCGCAGGAAGCGCTGTCGAACGTCGCGAAGCATGCGCGCGCGGCGTCCGTCGACGTGCGGATCGACACGGACGGCACGCATCTGTCCCTGATCGTCACCGACGATGGGACCGGTTTCTCCCGCAGCCGGCGCGCCGGCTACGGCCTCGCCGGCATGCGCGCGCGCTGCGAGGCGTTCGGCGGCAGCTTCGACGCGGGCACGCCGGCATCGGGCCGCGGCACGCGCGTCACCGCGCGCTTCGCGTGGGATTCGCTGTTCGCGGTGCCGGCCGCCGCGCGCCGCACGTCGCGCTGAGGTCGCCATGAGCCTGAACATCCTGCTCGTGGACGATCACGCGATCGTCCGGCAAGGGATCCGCCATCTGCTGGTCGACCGCGGCGTCGCGCGCGACGTGACCGAAGCCGAGACCGGCGCGGACGCGGTCGCCGCGATCGACCGCGACACCTTCGACGTGATCCTGCTCGACATCTCGCTGCCCGACACGAACGGCATCGAGCTGCTCAAGCGCATCAAGCGCAAGCTGCCCGCGACGCCGGTGCTGATGTTCTCGATGTACCGCGAGGACCAGTACGCGGTACGCGCGCTGAAGGCCGGCGCGGCCGGCTACCTGTCGAAGACGGTGAATGCCGCGCAGATGATCGGCGCGATCCAGCAGGTCGCGGCGGGCCGCAAGTACGTGAGCCCGGCGATGGCCGAGGCGCTCGCCGAATACGTGTCGTTCGAGAACGAACCGCTGCCGCACGAGAAGCTGTCCGACCGCGAATACCAGACGCTCTGCATGCTCGCGTCCGGCAAGCGCCTCACCGACATCGCGAACACGCTGTCGCTGTCGGTGAAGACGGTCAGCGTGTACCGGTCGCGGCTGCTCGAGAAGATGCGGCTGTCGAACAACGCGGAACTCACGTTCTACGTGATGAGCAACCGGCTCGTCGACATGGCGCCCGCGTCGGGCGCGTGATCCGCCGGCGTCGCCGCACGCGCGCGATTCGCCGCGCCGGCATGCCCGGCGCCGGCCCGGCCGCCGCCGATCGCGCGCAAGCGCTTGTTTTATCGGACGATTCCCGCACGCACCGCTGCGCCGCAACGGGTCTTCCGCGCCAAATCGGCTAAAATTCCGGGTTTTCACTCAGTCGGCGCCGCCGGGTTCGCGCGCGCTGGAGACTCATCCGCAATGTCCCTCTTCCGCAAGAAAAACGTCGATCGCATGATCGCCGGCGCGCACGGCGCCGGGCTCAAGAAAGCGCTCGGCGCAATCGACCTCACCTTCCTCGGCATCGGCGCGATCATCGGCACCGGCATCTTCGTGCTGACCGGCACGGGCGCCGTGCAGGCCGGCCCGGCGCTGATGCTGTCGTTCGTGATCGCCGCGATCGCGTGCGGCCTCGCGGCGCTGTCGTACGCCGAGTTCGCGTCGACGATCCCGGTCGCGGGTTCGATCTACACGTATTCGTACGCGACGCTCGGCGAGCTGGTCGCGTGGATCATCGGCTGGGACCTGATGCTCGAATACGGCCTCGCGGCGTCGGCCGTGTCGGTCGGCTGGTCGGGCTATCTTCAGTCGCTGCTGCAGGGCTTCGGGCTTTCGCTGCCGACCGTGCTGACCGCCGCGCCCGGCGCGATTCCGGGCGTCGTCACGTGGTTCAACCTGCCCGCGTTCCTCGTGATGCTGGTGATCACGACGCTGCTGTCGATCGGCATCCGCGAGTCGACCCGCATCAACAACGTGATGGTGTTCATCAAGGTGTCGGTGGTGCTGCTCGTGATCGCGGTCGGCCTGTTCCACGTGACGCCCGCGAACTGGAAGCCGTTCATGCCGCACGGCTGGAACGGCGTGTTCGGCGCGGCGGCCGTGATGTTCTTCGCGTTCATCGGCTTCGATGCGGTGTCGTCGGCGGCCGAGGAAGTGAAGAACCCGAAGCGCGACCTGCCGATCGGCATCATCGCGTCGCTCGCGGTGTGCGCGGTGCTGTACGTGACGGTCGCGGCGGTCGCGACCGGCATCGTCCCGTCGGCCCAGTACGCGAACGTGTCGCATCCGATCTCGTATGCGCTGCAGATCGCCGGCGAGAAGTGGGTCGCGGGCTTCATCGACCTCGGCGCGGTGCTCGGGATGCTGACCGTGATCCTCGTGATGAGTTACGGCCAGACGCGGATCATCTTCGCGATGTCGCGCGACGGGCTGCTGCCGGCCACGCTGTCGCGCGTGCATCCGCGCTACGCGACACCGTTCCTGACGACCTGGCTCGTCGGCCTGTTCTTCGGGCTGATCGCCGCGCTCGTGCCGCTCAACGTGCTCGCCGAGCTGATCAACATCGGCACGCTCGCCGCCTTCTCGATGGTGTCGATCGCGGTGCTGGTGCTGCGCCGCACGCACCCGGAACTGCCGCGCGCGTTCCGCTGCCCCGGCGTGCCGGTGGTGCCGATCCTCGCGGTCGGCGCGTGCCTGTTCCTGATGCTGAACCTGCAGCCCGTCACGTGGGCGGCGTTCGGCATCTGGCTCGTGATCGGCCTCGTGATCTACTTCCTGTATTCGCGACACCACTCGAAGCTCGCGCGCGGCCAGCACGACGCGCACTGATCCGCGCCGCCGCGCGCGCATGCCGCGCGCGGCGGTCCGCTGCCGCACGGCGCCATCCCTCTCCGGCCCCCGTGCGGTCCGCGTGTCTTCCCCTCTTCCGCCTCCAGGCCGCCGGGCAGGCGCCGCGCCCGTGCGTGCAAGCTGCCTGATCGTCCCGATGTCTTGCCCGATCGTCCGGATTTGCGCGAACGACGCGCCCGCTGCCTGCACGTGCGCGCCCGGCGGTTCATAATCGCGCCATCGAACGACGGTCCGCCTCGGCGGGCCTCCGGCAACAGGAAAACATGATGGAAAGCGTCGATCTCGATGTACTGAAATCCAGCGCGCGCTGGCTCGACGAAGGGCGCCGCGTGCTGCTCGTGACGGTCGTGAAGACGTGGGGCTCGTCGCCGCGCCCCGAGGGCGCGATGCTCGCGGTGCGCGAGGACGGGCTCGTCGTCGGCTCCGTGTCCGGCGGCTGTATCGAGGACGACCTGATCGCCCGCGTGCATGCAAGCGGAATCGCGGCCGATGCGCGTCCGGAAGCCGTCAAGTACGGCGTGACGGCCGAGGAAGCGCACCGCTTCGGGCTGCCCTGCGGCGGCACGATCCAGCTGGTGCTGGAGCCGCTCACGCGCGACAGCGGAATCGCGGCGTTGTGTGCGGAAGTCGAAGCCGGCCGGCTCGTCACGCGCACGATGACGCTCGCGACCGGCCGCGCATCGCTGACGCCCGCGCAGGCGACCGACGGGCTGGCGTTCGACGGCGAACGGCTCGTGACGATCCACGGGCCGCGCTACCGGATGCTCGTGATCGGCGCGGGGCAGTTGTCGCGCTATCTGTGCCAGATCGCGGTCGGGCTCGACTATCAGGTGACGGTCTGCGATCCGCGTGACGAATATACCGATGCATGGGACGTCGCCGGCACGCGCGTCGTGCACACGATGCCCGACGATACGGTGCTCGACATGAAGCTCGACGCGCGTTCGGCGGTGATCGCGCTCACGCACGACCCGAAGCTCGACGATCTCGCGCTGATGGAGGCACTGAAGACGCCCGCGTTCTACGTGGGCGCGCTCGGTTCGCGGCGCAACAATGCGGCGCGCCGCGAGCGGCTGCTGGAATTCGACCTGACCGACGCGGAACTCGCGCGGCTGCACGGGCCCGCCGGCATCTACATCGGCAGCCGCACGCCGCCGGAAATCGCGATCTCGATCCTCGCGGAAGTCACCGCGGCGAAGAACAACGTGTCGCTGCCGACGATCCTGCAGGTCGAGGGAGCGAAGGCCGCGCGCGAAATCGCGGCCAACAACGGCGCGACCTGCGGCCTTTGAGACCGGGCGCGGCGCACGGCCGCCGCGTTTGAGTGCCTATCTTGCGCCGGCCGCACGCCGGCGCGTTTCACCCGTCAGGCCAGGCCCGCCGCGAGCGCCGCGGCGACCGAGCCGACCACCAGCACGACGCCGACCGTACGGCGCTTGTTCAGCTCGGTCCACAGCAGCACACCCGTCAGCGACAGCAGGATCAGCGAACCCGCGATCGTGTCCATCAGCAGCACCCAGCCGAGATTCATGCCGACACCGCGATGCAGGTTGTTCAGCGTCGTCAGGAACGTGTTGCCGGTGCGCTTCACCGACACGTAGCCGTTGCCGACCCAGTATTCCGCCTGCAGGCTCTGGTGCGGCCCGAACAGACCCATCTGCCAGTGCTCGGGCTGCATCACGCGCCGGTCGCCCCATGCGACCGGCTGCGCGGGCTCCTTGCGCATGCGGCCCGGCCGGCCGTCGAAGTGCAGTTCCTGCTGCAGCCATTTCGTCATCGCGGCCGGCGACTTCGGCGCGGGATCGGGCAACGCGATCTGCATCTGCTCGACTTGCGGCTCGCCGGTCGGGATCTTCAGCGGCGGCGCGCGGTGATTGAGCAGCACGCCCGTCACGCCGAACAGCAATCCGAGCACCGCGCCCCATAGCCCGACCCAGCCGTGCACCTTGCGCAGCCACTTGATGAAGGTCGCACGGCGCGACCGGTGGAGGCGCGCCGCGCGTGCGGCGTCGCTCAGGGGACGTGCGGCCGGATGCAGCACGGTGACGCCCGCGGCGGGCGTACCCGCCTGCGGCGGGGCAATCGTTTCGGGCGCGTTCACGCGAAAGCTTCCATTCGTTCAAAGCAACGGGCGGCGCACGGAGAAACGTGCACCGCCCGCGGCGTCATGAGATGAGAATGAATATCATTACATAAATGACGTGCCGGCTCAATCGGCGCGCGCACGCGCCGACGCGGGGGAAATGGCGGAGATCGCAGGCGATAGGCGTTGAACGCGGACGAATCGCAGTTCGATGGACGAAGATGGCGGAGAAATCGTCGCGAAAGGCCACGACAGCGTTTCGCAAGAATTCGGGCGTCTGCGGCCGCTCAGCGGCGCAGCGGCGGCAGCGGGAAGCGCGGCGCGGCGTCGTCCGGCACGGGCTCGCTGCGATCGAGCGCGTACAGCCACGCGAGCAGATCGGCGACGGCCTGGTACAGCTGCGGCGGAATCCGGTCGTCGAGGTCGACCTGCATCAGCAGCGACACCATCTCCGGTGCCGTATGCACGTACAGCCCCGCATCGCGCGCGCGGGCGACGATCATCTCGGCGAGCAGGCCGTAGCCCTTCGCGACTACCCGCGGCGCGGTATCGCCGCCCTTCGGATCGTAGACGAGCGCGGCCGCGCGCTTGCGGGCGGCCATGCTCATCGCGGCACCTCGTCGTCGGGGTGCGGCGTGCCGCCGGCCGCGCTGCGCGCATACGCGGCGGCTGCCGCCTGCGCGACGAGCGGATCGAAGCCGTCCGGTTCGTCGCCGACCGCGCGGATCGACAGCCCGCCGAGTTGCAGACCCGAGCCCTCGAAGCGCTGCCGCAGCGCGGCTTCGTTGCGCGTGAGGCGGTCGGCGCCGGCCGAATTCGCGCGCAGCCGCGCGACGAGCTGCTTGCCGTTCAACACCAGCTCCGCGTCGACCGTGCCGAGCGACGGCAGCGTCAGCGTCAGCCGTGTGCGCCACGCGATGCCGTCGCCCGTGTCGTCGCCGCTGCGCGACGCGTGCCCGCCCGGATCGTCGGGCTCGATCGTCCAGTCGAGGCGCGCGCCGGGCCAGGCTTCGCCCGCCCAGCGGAACTGGTCGGTCGCGAGCGCGTCGAGTTGCTGGCGAACCAGCGGTACGGCAGCCGGATGCACCGGAGCCGATGCCTGCGCCTGCGGGTCGGCCGATGCCGCGGCGAGTTCGGCACGCGCGGGCGTCCAGTGCGCGCCGGGATGATCGCCGAGCGGATCGGACATCTCGGCCGCGCCCGCTGCCGCGCCTGGCCGGCTGGCCGCCTGCACGTTCGGCAGAGTCTGCGCGAGCTGGTGCGCAGCCGCCCCGGCCGTCGCGGTCGCGCCGGGCGGCACGGCGGCGCGCGCGGCTGCCGCCGGCAACGGCAGGCGCTGCGCGAGCAGTTCGTCGAGCTCGTCGGGTGTCGCGTGTTGCGCGGCGTCCGGGGCGGCCTGCACCGGCACGGTCGCGAGCCGCGCCTGCGGTTCGCGCAGCAGCGCGTCAAGCGGGCGCTGGCCGGCCAGCCATTGCGCGAGATGAGATTCGTAGAACAGGCCGCTTTCGCTCACGGCCTGCGCCAGCGCGGCTCGCAGTGCAGCCACGGGCGGCGCGGCGGCCAGCGCCCGCGCGGCCGCGACGTCGGCGGCCGGCGAGCCGGCGGAAGCAGCAGCGGAAGACGCAGCGGAAGACGCGGCGGGAGCGGATGGGTGCGCGGCGTCCGGCGCCACGGGCGCTGCGCTACTCAGCAGCACGGTCGGATCGGCGAGCAACGGCGCGCGTCCCGCGATCGCCGGCGTCGCGGCGCCGCCCGAGCGCGAGATCGCATCGAGCACGAGCGCGACTTCGGACAGCGCGGTCTGCGCGGACGCCGGCGGCGCGGCCGGCGCGGCACCCGTGGACGACGGCGACGACGCGCCCGCGCCCGGCGTGCCGACCTGCGCGGTCGCGCCGCCGCCGGCGGGCGCGGTCACGGGGCCGGTCAGCAGGCTGTCCAGGCGGCTTGCCAGCACGGCAGCCGCAACGGAGTCGATACCGGTCATGATCGGAGCCTGCTCACCTCAGCCACTTCGTTGCGAATCCGGGCACGCGGCGACCGCCGCCCCGGCAATCGGGCACTACCCGCGCGCGCGGTACAGATCGGTCAGCACCTTGGTCGAGCGCCGCGCCTCGAACAGCGCGGACAGCCGCGCGACGTCCGGGCTCGCGAGGTCGCGGATCGCCGCGTCGTCGGCGAGGATCCGGCGGATCAGCGCCAGCTTGCGGCCGAGATCCGCTTCGTCGAGCGCCACGCCCGGATCGGCCTCCTTCAACCCGTCGACGAGTCGCAGGAATTCGGCCTGCAACTCCGGCAGCGCGCTCCAGTCGGCACTGCGCGCGGCGCACAGCATCCGGCCCGACACCGCCGCGAGCGCCTCGTAGCGAGCGAAGTATTCGGCCTTGAGATTCATCGCACCGCGTCCGCCGCTTGTTGCGCGGCCATCCGGGCGACTTCCGGCGCGATGCCCGTCCACGCTTCCTCGAGCGTGGCGAGCAGTCCGTCGACCTCGACCAGCATCGCGTCGCTCGCGTGCAGGTTGGCTTCCAGCAGGCGCCGGCCGATATACGCGTACAGCGCGTCGAGCCGCCCGGCGATGTCGCCGCCCGCGTCGCGGTTGAGCGACGCCTGCAACCCGCTCTCGACGATCCCGATCGCCTTGCCGATCGCTTCGCCGCGTGCGGCCACGTTGCCTTGCTGCAAATGCATGCGCGCGAGCGCGACGGCCTGCCGTGCGCCCTGGTACAGCATCGCGATCAGCCGGTGCGGGGAGGCGCCCATCACCCCGGTCTCGACGCCGACACGCGCGTACGCATTGGCTCCAGCGTGTCCTGGGGAAAACATGCGCTTCTCCTTGTGATGCGTTTGCTATGCGGGGCCGCCGCCCTGCATCGCATGGCGCGGCCTTGTTCCGGAGTTATCGGAAGGGAATTGAAAAGCTTTAGGCGGGTGGACGGGTGGGCCGGCGTCGCCGCGGCGGGTGCCGCGTGGCCGTCAGCGCAGAGCCGTAGCGGTGCCGCATCCGGCCGGATGGGCGGCCTGGCTGCCCGCGCCGGGCGGCCCGGCCGCCGACGCCCGTCCCCGACCTGCCTGCCTCGTCACACCGACATCTGCATGATGTCGTTGTAAGCGCTCACCAACTTGTTGCGGACTTGCAGCCCGAACTGGAACCCGATGTTGGCCTTCTGCATGTCGACCATCACGTCGTTCAGCGACACGTTCGCCGCGCCGATTTCGAACGCGTGCGCCTCGCCGAGCGCGTGCTGCTGGTCGCCGCTGATCTTGTCGAGCGACGCCTTCATCGCGCTCGCAAACGTGCCGGCGGTCGCGGCGCCCGAGCCGGCAAGCGCGGCCGTCGGGCTCGCGACCCCGCCGCCCGCCTGCGCGGCCATCGCCTGCATCTGTTGCAACACCGAACCGATTCCGCTGACGTTGGCAGCCATGCTGTCCCCAGACATAAGAGAAGTGACCCGGCGTACCGGGCGTGTCCGCCGGCGCCGCACGATGCGCACCATGCCGGATCGCGAAAAAGGATAGCAGCGGGGCGCGCGCCAAAGCCGCGAAAGTACGGGGGAAACCCCGCTCTTTTCGGTCGATCGGAGTCGCGCGCGGGTCCCGATAATCGCATCGTGTCATTGTCCGTCCGCTCGTCCGAGCGGCTCAGTCGTCCCGCTCCGGAGAAACTCCACGCATGGATTCGCAGGCCAACTCGCTGATCAACCCCGACGCTCGCACGGGCCTCGCCAGCCCGGTGCCAGGCGCCACCGCGGCCGCCGCGTTGCCGGGCGCAGGCGGCGCCGGCGCGGACTTCGGGTTCGGCGGCTTCGCGGAACGGATTCCCGGCATCTCGCGGATGAAGGGCAACCCGAAGCTGCCGTTCGTGATCGCCGTCGCGTTCGCGATCGCCGCGATCACCGCACTCGTGCTGTGGAGCCGCGCGCCCGACTACCGCGTGCTGTACAGCAACCTGTCGGATCGCGACGGCGGCGCGATCATTGCCGCGCTCCAGCAGGCAAACGTTCCGTACAAGTTCGCCGACGCCGGCGGCGCGATCCTCGTGCCGTCGAACCAGGTGCACGAGACGCGCCTGAAGCTCGCCGCGATGGGGCTGCCGAAGGGCGGCTCGGTCGGCTTCGAGCTGATGGACAACCAGAAATTCGGCATCAGCCAGTTCGCCGAGCAGGTGAACTACCAGCGCGCGCTCGAAGGCGAGCTGCAGCGCACGATCGAATCGATCAACGCGGTGCGCGGCGCGCGCGTGCATCTCGCGATCCCGAAGCCGTCGGTGTTCGTGCGCGACAAGGAAGCGCCGAGCGCATCCGTGTTCGTCGACCTCTATCCGGGCCGCGTACTCGACGAGGGCCAGGTGCAGGCGATCACGCGGATGGTGTCGTCCGGCGTGCCCGACATGCCGGCGAAGAACGTGACGATCGTCGACCAGGACGGCAACCTGCTGACGCAGACCGCCTCGGCATCCGGCCTCGACGCGAGCCAGCTCAAGTACGTGCAGCAGGTCGAGCGCAACACGCAGAAGCGCATCGACGCGATCCTCGCGCCGATCTTCGGCGCCGGCAACGCGCGCTCGCAGGTCAGCGCGGACATCGATTTCTCGAAGCTCGAACAGACGTCGGAAAGCTACGGCCCGAACGGCACGCCGCAGCAGGCCGCGATCCGCAGCCAGCAGACCAGCACCGCGACCGAGCTCGCGCAGGGCGGCGCGTCGGGCGTGCCGGGCGCGCTGTCGAACACGCCGCCGCAGCCGGCCTCCGCGCCGATCGTCGCCGGCAACGGCCAGAGCGGGCCGCAGTCGACGCCGGTCAGCGACCGCAAGGACCAGACGACCAACTACGAGCTCGACAAGACGATCCGCCACGTCGAGCAGCCGATGGGCAACGTGAAGCGGCTGTCGGTGGCGGTCGTCGTCAACTATCAGCCGATCGCCGACGCGAAGGGCCACGTGACGATGCAGCCGCTGCCGCCCGCGAAGCTCGCGCAGATCGAGCAGCTCGTGAAGGACGCGATGGGCTACGACGAGAAGCGCGGCGACTCGGTGAACGTCGTGAACAGCGCGTTCTCGACCGTGAACGATCCGTACGCCGACCTGCCGTGGTGGCGCCAGCCCGACATGATCGCGATGGCGAAGGAAGCGGCGAAGTGGCTCGGCATCGCAGCGGCCGCGGCGGCGCTCTATTTCATGTTCGTGCGCCCGGCGATGCGCCGCGCATTCCCGCCGCCCGAGCCGGTCGCGCCGGCCCTCGCGGCGCCGGACGAAGTCATCGCGCTCGACGGCCTGCCCGCCCCGGAGAAGGAAGAGGAGCCCGATACGCTGCTGCTCGGCTTCGAGAACGAAAAGAACCGCTACGAACGCAACCTCGACTATGCGCGCACGATCGCCCGCCAGGATCCGAAGATCGTCGCCACCGTCGTGAAGAACTGGGTGTCCGATGAACGCTGAAGGCCTGACCAAGAGCGCGCTGCTGCTGATGTCGATCGGCGAGGAAGAGGCCGCTGAAGTATTCAAGTTCCTCGCGCCGCGCGAGGTCCAGAAGATCGGCGCCGCGATGGCCTCGCTGAAGAACGTCACGCGCGAGCAGGTCGAGGACGTGCTGCAGGAGTTCGCGAAGGAAGCCGAGCAGCACACCGCGCTGTCGCTCGATTCGAGCGAGTACATCCGCTCGGTGCTGACCAAGGCGCTCGGCGAGGACAAGGCCGGCGTGCTGATCGACCGGATCCTGCAGGGCAGCGACACGAGCGGAATCGAAGGCCTGAAGTGGATGGACTCGGCCGCCGTCGCCGAACTGATCAAGAACGAGCATCCGCAGATCATCGCGACGATCCTCGTGCACCTCGACCGCGACCAGGCGTCGGAGATCGCGTCGTGCTTCACCGAGCGGCTGCGCAACGACGTGCTGCTGCGGATCGCGACGCTCGACGGCATCCAGCCGGCCGCGCTGCGCGAGCTCGACGACGTGCTGACCGGCCTGCTGTCCGGCAGCGACAACCTGAAGCGCAGCCCGATGGGCGGCATCCGCACCGCGGCCGAGATCCTGAACTTCATGACGAGCCATCATGAAGAAGGCGTGCTCGAAAGCGTGCGCCAGTACGACGCCGACCTCGCGCAGAAGATCGTCGACCAGATGTTCGTGTTCGAGAACCTGCTCGACCTCGAGGATCGCGCGATCCAGATGGTGCTGAAGGAAGTCGAGTCGGAAACGCTGATCATCGCGCTGAAGGGCGCGCCGCCCGCGCTGCGCCAGAAGTTCCTCGCGAACATGTCGCAGCGCGCGGCCGAACTGCTCGCCGAGGACCTCGACGCGCGCGGCCCGGTACGCGTGTCCGAAGTGGAGACGCAGCAGCGCCGCATCCTGCAGATCGTGCGCAACCTCGCCGAGAGCGGTCAGATCGTGATCGGCGGCAAGGCGGAAGACGCGTATGTCTGATTCCGCGCGCGAGCTCGCCGGCACCCTCACCGCGTACCAGCGGTGGGAGATGGCGTCGTTCGATCCGCCGCCGCCTCCGCCGCCGCCCGACGACGCGGCCGCAGCCGCCGCCGCGCTCGCCGAGGAACTGCAGCGCGTGCGCGATGCCGCGCATGCCGAAGGCCATGCGGCCGGTCACGTCGAAGGCCAGGCGCGCGGGTATCAGGCCGGTTTCGAGCAGGGCCGCGAGCAGGGCTTCGAGGCCGGCCAGGCCGAAGCCCGCGAACAGGCCGCGCAGCTTGCCGCGCTCGCCGCATCGTTTCGCGAAGCGGTGTCGAGCGCCGAGCACGATCTCGCGTCCGACCTCGCGCAGCTCGCGCTCGACATCGCGCAGCAGGTCGTGCGCCAGCACGTGAAACACGATCCCGCCGCGCTCGTCGCGGCCGTGCGCGACGTGCTCGCCGCCGAGCCGGCGTTGTCCGGCGCGCCGCATCTCGCGGTGAATCCGGCCGACCTGCCCGTCGTCGAAGCGTATCTGCAGGACGATCTCGACACGCTCGGCTGGAACGTGCGCACCGACGCGTCGATCGAGCGCGGCGGCTGCCGCGCGCACGCCGCGACGGGCGAGGTCGACGCGACGCTGCCGACCCGCTGGCAACGCGTCGCCGCCGCGATCGGCAAGGTGAGCACGTGGTGACGCGCACGCCCGAGTCGCTCGCGCACGACGGCATGACGCCGCTCGAGCGCGAGCTCGCGCTCGCGTCGTTCGGGCCCGAAGGCGCGCACGGCGCCGAGCCGCATCCGGCCAGCGCGCCGGCCGATGCGCCGCGCGCACCGCACAATCCGCATCTCGCGCACTGGCGCACGCACCTGAACGGACTCGCCGCGCGCAGCCATCGCGCGCTGCCGCTGCGCCCGTGCGGGCGCCTCACGCGCGCAGCGGGGCTCGTGCTCGAGGCGATCGGGCTGCGCCTGTCGGTCGGCGCCGAATGCACGATCGAACTGCCGCCCGGCAGCACGCTGCCGCACGCGCAAGCGGAAGTCGTCGGGTTCTCCGGCGACCGCCTGTTCCTGATGCCGACCACCGACGTCGCGGGCGTGCTGCCCGGCGCGCGCGTGTGGCCGCTGGAAAGCGCGCCGGTCGCCGATCCGCTCGCCGGCGCGAAGCGGCTGCCGGTCGGCTGGGAGATGCTCGGGCGCGTCGTCGACGCGTCGGGCCGCCCGCTCGATGGCCTCGGCCCGCTCGCGTCGAGGGTCGACGCGCCGCTGTCGGCGCCGTCGATCAACCCGCTCGATCGCGAGCCGATCCACCACGTGCTCGACGTCGGCGTGCGCGCGATCAACGGGCTGCTCACCGTCGGCCGCGGGCAGCGGATGGGCCTGTTCGCCGGTTCCGGCGTCGGCAAGTCGGTGCTGCTCGGCACGATGGCGCGCTACACCAGCGCGGAAGTGATCGTGATCGGGCTGATCGGCGAACGCGGCCGCGAAGTGAAGGAATTCATCGAGCAGATCCTCGGCGAGGACGGTCTTGCGCGCTCGGTCGTCGTCGCCGCGCCGGCCGACGTGTCGCCGCTGTTGCGGATGCAGGGCGCCGCATACGCGACGTCGCTCGCCGAGTATTTCCGCGACCAGGGCAAGCACGTGCTGCTGCTGATGGATTCGCTGACGCGCTATGCGATGGCGCAGCGCGAGATCGCGCTCGCGATCGGCGAGCCGCCGGCGACCAAGGGTTATCCGCCGTCGGTGTTCGCGAAGCTGCCCGCGCTCGTCGAGCGCACCGGCAACGGGCCCGCAGGCGGCGGCTCGATCACCGCGTTCTACACGGTGCTGACCGAAGGCGACGATCAGCAGGACCCGATCGCCGATTCGGCGCGCGCGATCCTCGACGGCCACATCGTGCTGTCGCGCGCGCTCGCCGAGGCCGGCCACTATCCGGCGATCGACATCGAGGCGTCGATCAGCCGCGCGATGACCGCGCTGATCGACGAACCGCATCTCGATCGCGTGCGGCAGTTCAAACAAATGCTGTCGCGCTACCAGCGCAACCGCGACCTGATCGCGGTCGGCGCGTACGCGCCCGGCCGCGACGCGCAGCTCGACCGCGCGATCGCGCTCTACCCGCGCATCGAATCGTTCCTGCAGCAGGGCTTTCGCGAATGCGCGCCGTTCGCGTCGAGCCTCGCCGAGCTCGATGCGCTGTTCGACGGACACGGAGGCTGATTCCGATGGCACACGGCTTTCCCCTTCAACTGCTGCTCGACCGCGCGCAGGAAGACCTCGACACGGCAGCGAAGCAGCTCGGCACCGCGCAGCGCGACCGCACCGCGGCCGCCGAACAGCTCGATGCGCTGCTGCGCTATCGCGACGAATACCACGCGCGCTTCGCGCAGTCGGCGCAGCACGGAATGCCGGCCGGCAACTGGCGCAACTTCCAGGCGTTCATCGATACGCTCGACGCGGCGATCGCGCAGCAGCGCAACGTGCTGGCCGCGGCCGAAATCCGCATGGACGAGGCGCGCCCGAACTGGCAGCAGAAGAAACGCACCGTCGGCTCATACGAAATCCTGCAGGCGCGCGGCGTCGCGCAGGAAGCGCAGCGTGCCGCGAAGCGCGAACAGCGCGACGCCGACGAACACGCCGCGAAGATCCTGCGCATGCGAGCCGATGCGGCCCGCTCGGCGTAACCGCTCACCGCTTTCGAACGAGAGAATCGTCATGCCCCCCCTGCCCCTGCTCGGCGCATTGCTCGACACCGCCGGCGCCGCCCTCAAGGCCGCCACCCGCAGCGCGGGTTCCACCGCGTCCGCCGCGTCCGCCGGCAACGATGCCGCGACCGGCCCGGCCGCCGTGCCGTTCGCGCAGACGCTGAAGCAAAGCGTCGTCGCGCGGCACGACACCGCGAACGCCGGCACGCCGGATGCCGCGTCGAATCAGGCGTCGTCCGCGCCGACCGCCGGCACGAAGCCGTCCGGCAACGGCAGCGACGACGACAAGTCGACCGCCGACGCAAACGCGACGCCCAATCCCGATGCGGCCGCGCTGGCCGCAGCCGCCGCCGTGCAGGCGCAACTGCAGGCGCGCGCGGCCGACGCGGCCCCGGCCGACGCCAGTACCGCCAATAGCGCCGCGACCGCCGCCACGGCCGCGCAAACGACCGCCGTGTCCGGCCAGCCCGACGCGACCGCCGCGCTGACGAATCACGCAGCCAAGGACGCAGCCGCCGATCCGGCCACCGCACCGGCATCGAGCCGCGATGCGCTGCAGGCGGCGCTGGCGAAGCTGACGGGCGGTTCGGGCGCGATCGCGATGCCCGCGACGAGCGCGGCCGGCACGGCGGCAGCCGCGGCACCGGCTACGTCCGCGTCGGCCGCTGCCGCCGCGCCGACGCCGAAGGTCCCGACCTTCGAGCGCACGCTCGCGGACGCGAAAGGCGCACTCGCGACGCAGCAGGCGCCCACGCAGGCCGCCGCACCGGCGCTGCAGGCCGGCGCTACAGGCCAGCCGGCCGCGCAGCACGCGTTCGCGGCCGTCGAAGAAGCCGCCAGCCCGGCCGCCGACGCGTCGGTCTCCGCCGCTGCAACGGCCGCGGCCGCCGCGCAGGCGAACGTGCAGGCATCGCCTGCCGCCGCCTCGATCGCCGCGGCCAACGCGCACGTGCTGGCCCCGCATGTCGGCACCGCCGACTGGACCGACGCGCTGAGCCAGAAGGTCGTGTTCCTGTCGAACGCGCACCAGCAGAGCGCGGAGCTGACGCTGAATCCGCCGGACCTCGGCCCGCTGCAGGTCGTGCTGCGCGTCGCGGACAATCACGCGCATGCGCTGTTCGTGTCGCAGCACGCGCAGGTACGCGATGCGGTGGAGGCCGCGCTGCCGAAGCTGCGCGAAGCGATGGAAGCGGGCGGGCTCGGTCTCGGCAGCGCGACCGTCAGCGACGGCGGCTTCGCCTCGCAGCAGCAGAACGCGCAACAGAGTTTCGCCGGCGGCCAGTCGGCGCGGCGCGCACGCGCCGGATCGTCAGCCGTCGATGCACCGGCCGACGTTGCGCAATCCGCAGCGGCCGGCGCGACCGTGAGCCGCGCGGGCCTCGTCGATACGTTCGCCTGAGCATCGCGTCCGCCGCGTGCCGGTGCGCGCCGCTCAGCGGCCGTGCACCGCCGCGGCCGCCTCGCCGCGCGGCACGCCGGCGCGCCGTGCAGCGACGATGAAGTCCGCCGCACGTTCGCCGATCATCACCGACGGCGCATTCGTGTTCCCGCCGATCAGCGTCGGCATCACCGACGCGTCCACCACGCGCAGCCCTTCGACGCCCCGCACGCGCAGTTGCGGATCGACGACCGCGCGCGCATCCGAGCCCATCCGGCAGGTGCCGACCGGGTGATAGATCGTGTCCGCATGCGCGACGATCGTCGCACGCAGCTCCGCCTCGCTCTGGTCGGGCCGCGTGTACAGCTCGCGCCCGCCCTGCGACGCGAGCGGCGCCTGCGACAGGATCCGCCGCATGGCCTGCGCGCCGCGCACCAGCAGGTCGAGATCGCGCGGATCGCTGAAGAAGCGCGGATCGATCAGCGGCGCGTCGCGCGCGTCGCCGCTCGCGAGCGCGACCGTGCCGCGGCTGAACGGCCGCAGCGCGCACACGTGCAGCGAATAGCCGAAGCCCCAGTGCATCTTGCGGTTGTGGTCGTCGACGAGCGCCGTGCAGAAATGCAGCTGCAGGTCCGGACGATCGAGCGACGGATCGCTCTTGATGAAGCCGCCCGCCTCCGCGACGTTGCTCGTCATCATCCCCGTGCGGCTCGAGAAATAGCGCACGAGCGCCGGCGTCATCTTCGCGATCCCGCGCAGACAGATGCCGACCAGCTCCGACGAATTCACGCGCGTGTTGATGATGAAGTCGATGTGGTCGATCAGGTTCGCGCCGACGTCCGGCGCATTCTGCACGACCGCGATTCCGTGGCGGCGCAGCTGCTCGGCCGGCCCGATCCCCGAGCACATCAGCAGTTGCGGCGAATTGAACGCGCCGGCCGACAGGATCACTTCCGCGCGCGCGCCGAGCGTTTCGACGCGGCCGTCGCGCGACACCACGACACCGACTGCGCGCTTGCCGTCGAAGCCGACGCGCAGCACCGTCGCATCGGTGATCACGTGCAGGTTCGGCCGGTTGCGGCCGTAGATGTATGCGCGCGCGACGCTGCAGCGCGAGCCGTCGCGATGCGTGACCTGATAGAAACCGACGCCTTCCTGCGTCGCACCGTTGAAGTCGTCGTTCAGCGGATAGCCGGCCGCATGCGCGGCCTGGATGAATCGTTCGGAGAACGGATTGCGGAAGCGCAGATCCGACACCGTCAGCGGACCGTCCGCGCCGTGCCACGCATCGGCGCCGCGCTCGTTGCCTTCCGCGCGGCGGAAATACGGCAGCACGTCCCGCCAGCCCCAGCCCGTCGCCCCCAGTTGCGCCCACTCGTCGTAGTCGCCCGGATGGCCGCGCGTGTAGATCATCGCGTTGATCGCGCTCGAGCCGCCCATCCCGCGCCCGCGCGGCTGGTAGCCGCGGCGGCCGCCGAGGCCCGGCTGCGGCACCGTCTCGTATCCGTAGTTCGTGCCGAGCTTGAACGGCACCAGCGCCGCGATCCCCACCGGCATGTTCACGAGCAGGTTGCGCTCCGTATGCGAGCCGGCTTCGATCAGCGCGATCGTCGCGTCGGGGCACGCATCGGCGAGGCGGCTGGCGACGCTCGAGCCGCCCGAGCCTGCGCCAACGATGATGTAGTCGTATTGCATGTCACGTCTCCTTCGTGTCATGAACGGCGCCCGGCGCGACCGGCTCCCGCTTGTAATGTTCGGGCATTGTAGGAATGGCCGTCGCGCGCGCGGCACGCCGATTCAAGAGCGATTCCTCTAAACGGCCGCGTGAACTAAATTTAAGATGTATCGATCGATGCGACGCGATCGACGGGCCGTCAGAAGCCGCGCCGTCGCGAAACCAGGGAGACGACGATGCAGCGCGACGTTCTGCAGGCCGCGTGTCGACCGGCGAGTCCGGACGCGCCGCGCACGGCCCGCATTTCATTTCAAACGCAGGCTCCGACGTTCACGTGCCGCACCATGTACGCGACCGGCCGAAATCGAACGACGCACGATGTCGCCGACCGTTCGGACGGCTTGTCGCGCGCGCAGCGCGTGCTGCGCATCCGCCCGGCGCCGCGCGGGTTCGGATGCCCCGCTTCGGTGCATCCGCAAGCGTGTGCCGCGCGCGATCGCGCATCGTCCAGCAGTGTCTTCGCGCCGCATGCACAGCCCGTGCAATCCCGTTTCGACACGCGGACACCGTCGCGCGAATGCGACGTTCGCCGCCTGCTTCACCCGGTTTTCGACCGCGCATCGCAGCACCCGGCCGCGCGCCGCGCGATGCGCGCCATCCCGACCCATCCCGCCACGCTCGCCGAGCGCGCCCGTGCGGCCTGACTGCTGGCCGACGTGCCACGCTCAACTGGAGGACACGACATGAAGAACGACCTGCCCGAACTGGCCCCGCAAGCGCTGCCGTCCGTCGATGCACTGACCTCGCTGCTGCACGACCAGCGCGCGGCGTACCTGCGCGCGCCTTATCCCGAGTGGGACACCCGCGCGAAGCACCTGCGTGCGCTGCGCACGATGCTGATCGATCACGCGGACGCGCTCGCCGAGGCGATCAGCGCCGACTTCGGCCATCGCGCAAAGCAGGAAGTGCTGCTGTCGGAAATCTGGATGGCGAAGGAAGAGATCGACGACGCGCTCAAGCACGGCAAGCGCTGGATGAAGCCGATGCGCAAGCCGATGAACAAGTGGCTGCGGCCGGCGCGCGCGAAGGTGCTGCCGCAGCCGCTCGGCGTGGTCGGGATCGTCGTGCCGTGGAACTATCCGGTCCTGCTCGCCGCAGGGCCGCTGATCTGCGCGCTCGCGGCCGGCAACCGCGCGATCATCAAGATGTCCGAACTGACGCCGCGCACGTCCGCGCTGTTCGAGCAGCTGATCGCGAAGACCTTCTCGCGCGACCACGTCGCGGTCGTCAACGGCGATGCGGAAGTCGGCGCCGCGTTCAGCGCGCTGCCGTTCGATCACCTGCTGTTCACCGGCTCGACGCACGTCGGCCGCCACGTAATGCGCGCCGCGGCCGAGAACCTCACGCCCGTGACGCTCGAGCTCGGCGGCAAGTCGCCGGCGATCATCGGCCCGAATGCGCGCTTCGACGCGGCCGTCGACGCGATCGTCGGCGGCAAGACGCTGAATGCGGGCCAGACCTGCATCGCGCCCGACTACGTGCTGCTGCCGCGCGGGATGGAAGCCGCGTTCATCGAGCGCGCGCGGGCGCGCTTCGCGAAGCTGTATCCGGACCTGTCGACCAACGGCGACTACACGACGATCGTGTCGCCGCGCCACTACGCGCGGCTGCAGCAGCTCGCGACCGACGCGCAGGCGGCCGGCGCGCAACTGCATCCGTTGTCCGATGCGCAGTCCGACCCCGCATCGCGCCGGTTCGTGCCGTGCGCGGTCACGCACGTGCCGGCCGCGTCGCAGCTGATGCAGGAGGAGATCTTCGGGCCGCTGCTGCCGCTCGTGCCGTACGAGCGGCTCGACGAGGCGATCGCGTACGTGAACGCGCGCCCGCGGCCGCTCGCGCTGTACCTGTTCGACGAGGATGCCGGCACGGTCGAGCGCGTGATGCGCGAAACGATCTCGGGCGGCGTGACGGTCAACGACGCGCTGCTGCACATCGCGTGCGGCAGCCTGCCGTTCGGCGGCGTCGGTGCGAGCGGAATGGGCGCGTATCACGGCTACGACGGCTTCGTGACGTTCTCGAAGATGAAGCCCGTGCTCACGCAGGCGCGCATGAACACGCGCGGGCTGATCGCGCCGCCTTACGGCAAGCGCTTTGCGGCCGTGATCAGGATGATGCTGAAGTTCTGAGCGGTGCGGGCCGCGCGCCACGCGCGTCGGCCTGCCGGGCGATGCCGCGCGGCGACGCTGCCGCGCGCGGTCATGACATCACACGGGCCAGAGCGGCCCTTCCTGCATCGCGCCGATCTGCTCGCGCAGTTCGAGCACCCGTGCTTCCCAGTAGCGATGCGTGTTGAACCACGGGAACGCGGCCGGAAACGCCGGATCGTCCCAGCGGCGCGCGAGCCACGCCGCGTAGTGGATCAGGCGCAGCGTGCGCAGCGCTTCGACCAGATGCAGCTCGCGCGGCTCGAATTCGCAGAAGTCCTCATAACCGGCGAGCAGGTCCGCGAGCGCGCGCGACGCGCCTTCGCGATCGCCCGGCAGCAGCAGCCACATATCCTGGACCGCGGGCGCCATCCGGCTGTCGTCGAAGTCGACGAAATGCGGGCCCGCATCGGTCCACAGCACGTTGCTCGGATGGCAGTCGCCGTGCGTGCGCAGCAGGCGGATGTCGCCTGCCCGTTCGAACGCGGCCTCGACGCCTTCGAGCGCGAGCGCGACGGCCGTCTCGTACGCGGGCCGCACATCATCGGGAATGAAATCGTGCACGAGCAAGTAGTCGCGCGGCTCGTAGCCGAACGTGCGGATGTCGAGCACGGGACGCGCGACATACGGCTGCGTCGCGCCGACCGCGTGGATGCGGCCGATGAACCGGCCGAGCCATTCGAGCGTGTCGCTGCGGTCGAGATCGGGTGCGCGGCCGCCGCGCCGCTCGAACACCGAGAAGCGGAAGCCGTCGAACGCGTGCAGCGTGCGGCCGTCGATGACGCGCGCCGGCACCGCCGGAATCTCGCGTGCGGCGAGTTCGGCGACGAACGCGTGCTCTTCGAGAATCGCATCGTCCGACCAGCGCGCGGGACGGTAGAACTTCGCGACGACGGGCGGGCCGTCCTCGATGCCGACCTGGTACACGCGGTTTTCGTAGCTGTTGAGCGCGAGCAGGCGACCGTCCGTGCGGAGGCCGGCGGGCATCAGCACGCTGTCGAGCGCGTCGAGCACGCACTCGGGCGTGAGGCCGGCGAATGGCGGGCCGTCGGGTGTGGCGGGGGCGGAAGTAACGTCTTTCATGCCCCGCATTGTGCCGTCAGCCGCGCCGAAACACGAGCGCCGGGTGCGGCATGGTCGCTCAGTGGATCGCGGCGCCGGCCGGCAGCACGGATTCGCCGGTATCGATCAGGTCCTCGAGAAAGAACGGCTCGGTGTTGAGTTCCTTCGACTCGCCCGGCACGCCCGCGTACCAGGTCACCATGGCCATGTCGCCCAGAACGCGTTGAACGATGCCGCGCGCGCCCTTCGGCACTGCGATATGGGTAGTGCAAACAATCGACCCGACATGCATGATGGTTCCCCACTCTTGAAACTTGAAACCCGGCTCGCTGGCGATCCGGCAAATGCACGATCCGCGCCGCCCTCGCCGGGGTGTTGCGCGTAATCCCATTGTTCACGGTTTATCGAAGCGCGAAAAGAAGAAGAAGCAGGCGAAGTGCCGCGAATTCGTCGAATGTCTCCAATCAACCACTGCGTCGCGCGTGCGCTTGCACGCGCCGATACCCCCATCATACCCTGTCGAATGTGACTGTCCGCCGAATCCGGCCGGCCGCGCGCTGCGCACGCGAAGCGCGCAATGCGCGTATCGTCTGGCCTTTGCCCCGGTACTCTGCCCCGGTAGTCAGGAGATTCTGCGTGACCGCACCCGACGGAACCACGCCCGCGGCCGCGCGCCGCGATGCCTCGCCGCCCTATCTCGAGCGCGGCTCGCGCAGCTACTGGCGCGCGAGCGTCGCGCTGCTGTTCGCCGGTTACGCGACCTTCTCGCTGCTCTACTACGTGCAGCCGCTGCTGCCGGAATTCTCGCGCACGTTCGGCGCCAGTCCCGCGCAGAGCAGTCTCGCGCTGTCGTTCTCGACGGCCGCGCTCGCCGTCGCCGTGTTCGTCGCGGGCTTCGTGTCCGAAGGCGTGAGCCGCCACCGTCTGATGACCGTATCGCTGCTGCTGTCGTCGCTGCTCACGCTCGTCGCGGCGTTCGCGCCGCACTGGCATCAGATGCTCGTGCTGCGCGCGCTCACCGGCCTCGCGCTCGGCGGCGTGCCGGCGGTCGGCATGGCGTATCTCGCGGAGGAAGTGCACCCGGACGGGCTCGGGCTCGCGATGGGACTCTACGTCGGCGGCAACGCGATCGGCGGAATGGCCGGACGCGTGATCGCCGGCGTGCTCGCCGATCTCTTCACGTGGCGCATCGCGATCGGCGCAATCGGCGTGCTCGGCCTCGCGGCCACGCTCGCGTTTCGCGCGCTGCTGCCGCCGTCGCGCCACTTCACGCCGCGCCGCGGGCTCGGCTTCGCGCAGCATCGCGCGGCGCTCGTCCGGCATCTCGCCGGCCGGCGCGAACTGCCCGTGCTGTTCGCGATGGCGTTCATCCTGATGGGCGGCTTCGTGACGCTGTACAACTACGTCGGCTACCGGCTGCTCGCGCCGCCGTACGCGATGAACCAGGCGACGATCGGCGCGATCTTCGTCGTCTATCTCGTCGGCGTGGTCGCGTCGCCGTTCTCGGGACGCATGGCCGATTCGCTCGGGCGCGGCCGCGTGCTGATCGCAAGCGTCATCATCATGCTGACGGGCGTTGCGCTGACGCTGCTGCAGCCGGTCGCGGCGATCGCCTTCGGGATCGCGTGCGTGACGTTCGGCTTCTTCGCCGGGCATTCGACCTCGAGCGGCTGGGTCGGCCGCCTCGCGACGCAGGGCAAGGGCCAGGCCGCCGCACTGTACCTGCTGTCCTACTATCTGGGCTCGAGCATCGTCGGCTCGCTCGGCGGACGCTTCTGGAGCGCACGCGGCTGGCCGGGCGTCGCGGCGCTGGTCGCCGCGCTGCTCGCCGTCGGGCTCGCCGCCGCCGCATGGCTGCGCCGGCGCGAACGCGGCGGCGCGGCATGACGTCCGGGCGCGCGGCCGCGCGTCGTCGCCGACAGTTGCACGCGATGCCCGCGTTGCGGTACCTTTGAAGCTCATCCGCGTTCAAGCGCATTTCGACACACGATGCATCCGTTCACGTCCGCTCTCGCAACATCCCGGCCGCAGTTCGATACGCGGCCGCAGGCGTGCGCGCATCCGTCGGTCCTCCCTCCTCCTGTCGCACCGCCGCTCGTCGGCGCCGCGCCGCCTCCGCCGGCGGCACGCGTCGGCTGATCAGCCGGCTTCGCTTTCCGTTTTCCAGTCGCCCGTTTGCGGCCGTTCGTGCTTGATCGCGCACGATGTGTTGCTGCGCGCGCGACGTGGAACGTTTCGATCCGTTCGACAGGTGGATTCACATGGTTTCGTTCAAACGCGCGCTCGCCGCGCATGGCATCACGTCGCTCTTCGTCCTGCTGTGGAGCAGCGGCGCGATCTTCGCCGAACTCGGTCTGCGTCACGCCTCCGCGTTCGTCTTTCTCACCGCCCGTTTCGCGCTCGCATCTTTGGTGCTGCTCGCGCTGGCCGTCATGCGCGGACGCTGGCTGCCGCCGCGCGGCGAGCGGCGCATGGCCGTGCTGACCGGCCTCTTGATGATGGGCGGCTATTCGATCTTCTACCTGCTCGCGCTCGAGCGCGGGATCGCGCCGGGCGTGCTCGCGACGATCCTCGGCGTACAGCCGATCCTCACGCTCGCGATCGTCGAGCGGCGCTGGCAGCCGATGCGCGTCGCGGGGCTCGCGCTATCGCTGACCGGTCTTGCGCTCGTCGTGTGCCGAGGCGTGGGCGGGGCCGGGCTGCCGATCGCAGGCGTCGCGTGCGCGCTCGCGGCGCTCGTTGCACTGACCGTCGGCTCGATGCTGCAAAAGCGCGTGCGCGCGGCGCCTGCCGACGTGCTGCCGCTGCAGAACGCGATCGGCCTTGCGCTGTGCGTTGCGATCCTGCCGTTCCGGCCGGTTTCACTCGACGTCGGCTGGGCATTCGTCGTGCCGCTGCTGTGGCTCGGCATCGTGATCTCGGTGATCGCGCAACTGCTGTTCTACCGGTTGATGCAGCGCGGCGACCTCGTCAACGTGACGAGCCTGTTCTATCTCGTGCCCGTCGTGACCACGCTGATGGACGCCGTCTGGCTCGGCAACCGGCCCGAGCCGCTCGCGCTCGCCGGCATGGCGGCGATCGTCGCCGGACTCGCGCTCGTGTTCCGCACGCCGGCCATGCGCACGCAGCCCGACCGCGCGTAACCGGACGGGCCGCCGCGCCCGCGCGGGTGCGGCGGCCCGTACTGAGCAAGTACGGCGTTTCGGCGCAAAACGAAAGGATCAGGAAAGACTTGCGCAAGGCATTCGTCTTGTTCGCGAGAAAAACGCGGATTTCCGCGGGTTTTCCGCAGACTTTTAATGGTTCGGATAGCGAAAAACGCCGCGAGGTTGCCTATACTCGAATTGCCGGCCCGCTCGCAAACGGGCCGGCGCGATACTAGAAATGCCCGGCATGGGGCTGAAGGGCGCGTGCGCGCGCTTCGGCCGACTACGGAGACACGCATGACGACCTATTTCACGATCGGCGACTTCATCCTGTTGATCCCGATGGCGCTGGCCGGAGCGCTATTTCTCGGCGCGGTGCCGTGCGCCACCCAGTTCCGCCACAACCTGCTGCGCGTGCTCGGCGTCATCCTCGGCGTCGGGGTCGCGGTATTGCTCGTCGAAGGCCTGCCTGCGCTGATCTAGCGCGGGCGTCGGCGCGTGCCGGCCGCGTCGCTGCACCGCAGCGGCGTGCCGCTGTCAGGTGTGCGCTGCGATACGGCATCCGATCGTTCGGATACCGTATCGACCGTCATTGCTGCCGATCAGATCGCCTGATCGGTGGACGGCTTTTCCCACAGATTGATGCCGCCTTCGGTCGCGTAGCGATCGATTTCCGCGAGTTCGTCCGCCGAGAATTCGAGGTTCTTCAGCGCGCCGACGTTTTCGCGCACCTGCTCCGCGCGGCTCGCACCGATCAGCGCGGAGCTCACGCGGCCATTGCGCAGCACCCACGCGAGCGCCATCTGCGCGAGGCTCTGCCCGCGCCGCTCGGCGATACCGTTGAGCTTGCGCACGTGTTCGAGATTGTTCGCGCTCAGGTGGTCCTGCTTCAGCGAACCGCCGCCCGGCTTGTTCACGCGCGCATCGGCCGGCACGCCGTTCAGGTACTTCGACGTCAGCAGGCCCTGTGCGAGCGGCGTGAACGCGATGCTGCCCGTGCCGATCTCCTCGAGCGTATCGAGCAGCTCCTCTTCGATCCAGCGGTTCAGCATGTTGTACGACGGCTGGTGGATCAGCAGCGGCACCTTGTATTGCGCGAGCAGCGCGGCCATTTCGCGCGTCTTCGCGGCCGAGTACGACGAGATGCCGATATAGAGCGCCTTGCCCTGCTGCACCGCCGACGCGAGCGCGCCGGCCGTTTCCTCGAGCGGCGTGTGCGCGTCGAAGCGGTGCGAGTAGAAGATGTCGACGTAGTCGAGGCCCATCCGCTGCAGGCTCTGATCGAGGCTCGCGAGCACGTACTTGCGCGACCCGCCGCCGCTGCCGTACGGCCCCGGCCACATGTCCCAGCCGGCCTTCGTCGAGATCAGCAGCTCGTCGCGGTACGGCCGGAAATCTTCCTTCAGCAGCCGGCCGAAGTTGATTTCCGCGCTACCGTACGGCGGCCCGTAGTTGTTCGCGAGGTCGAAGTGGTTGATGCCGAGATCGAATGCGGTGCGCAGGATGTCGCGCTGCGTCTCGATCGGCGTCGAGTCGCCGAAGTTGTGCCACAGGCCGAGCGACAGGGCGGGCAGTTTGAGCCCGGATTTGCCGCAGGTGCGGTATTGCATGTCGGCATAACGTTCGGAAGCTGCTTCGTAGGCCATGGATCGGTTCCGTCAGGACGTCGGGGAAGGGACGCGCGCCGCACGCGAACATCGCGCGCCGGCGGCGAAGGAAACGTACGACGGCTATGGTAGCGAACGTCGCGCAACCGCGCACGGCCATGGACGCGGCCGCGCGCGTCGCCTACACTGCGGCGTCTCGAATCACCGTTACAGCGAGGTTGGTATGTCCCGGGTCATCTCGGTTGCACTGCTCGTCGGCGGCGTCGTGCTGCTGTATTTCGGCGGCCAGTCGTTTCATTCGATCAACGACAACGTGTCGCGCTTCTTCACCGGCTCGCCCGCGACGAAGACGATCCTGCTGATCGCCGGCGGCGCCGTCGCGTTGCTGATCGGCCTGATCGGCCTCGCAATGCCGGCCAACAGGCGCTGATTCGCGCGGCCGCGCGACGCAAGACACACGATGCGGCTCGCGTCGCGCGATGCGCAGCACGCAAAACGCAACGGGCGGCCGAAGCCGCCCGTTTCCTTTTCCGCCCGCCTGGCCTGGCGGCAATGCCGCATCGCGCAACCGGCAGGGCCGCGCCGGCGCCGGAACCGCTGCTAGAACTGCACCTCCGGCTTCGATGCCGAACGCGTGCCCGGCACCGGCCGGTTGCTGATCCCGTGATACGTGTACACGAGCGAGAACTTCACCTGGTCCGAGCGGTTCTGCCCGGCCGAATGCAGCGTGTTGCAGTGGAAGAACACGACGTCGCCCGTCTGCAGCGGCGGGCAGGTCGCCGCATCGATCATCTTGCGGTTCTCCGGCAGGTCGCTGCGAAAGAACTTCGCGTCGTCGAACGCTTCGGGCCCGAATTCGGCCGTGTGCGAGCCCGGCACCAGCCAGAGCGCGCCGTTTTCGTTCGTTTCGGGCCCGAGCGCGAGCCACACCGACACCATGTCCGGACGTTCGAACGACCAGTAGCGGAAGTCGCGATGCCAGCCCGTCAGGCTGCCGTACGCCGGGTGCTTCGTCATCATGCAGTTGTGATGCGCACGCGACAGCACCGGCTGCTCGCCGAAGTATTCGCGCATCCACGCGCCGATTTCGGGCGCAATCGCGCGCTCGGCGAAGGCCGGATCGCGCGTGTACGCGTCCAGCAGCCGCCGCACCGTATGCCCGCCCGGCGCATGCTTCGATTCGGGCGCACCCGGATAGCGCAAGTCCGCCTCGAACTCGATCGGCTCCGCCGCCTCCTGCAACTGGCGCTCCGCGATCTGCCTGAGCGCCGCGCACTGCGCTTCGCCGACGAGGCCGCGCGCGACGACGAAGCCGCGTTCGCGCAATTCCGCGACTTGCGCGCGGATCGATTCCGACTGCAATGGAGACGACATGGGATGCCAGGCGTTTATTGTGTGAATGTGACGATTGTAAATCGGCGCCCGATACGGCGAACAGCACCATTGTCGTGCGCAGGGGCATGCCAATCGCGGATTTGATCTGGCGCAAGGGAACTGTGCGGCGCCGCGCGAGCCTCAGCGACAGGCGGTATGCGGCCACGCGCTTGCGGCACGAGGGTTTATCGCGACTTTTGCACGTCATGAATCCCCTGTAGCCTGTCCCGGCCTGTCAATTCTGGCGGGCGCGGCGCGCAGCGACTTTCGGTAAGATCCGTTGCGCCATCCGAGGCCGTTCATACCAGTGCGCTCTTCAAGGGCGCCATCCATACAAGCGAAGCATCGTTCACATGCCATTCCGTCTGACTTCCCGTCTCAGCCGCGCAGCCACGCGCGTCGTGCCGTCCGCTCCCGCCCGCTCGCTGCGCCATCACCGCGCGCGCACGCAGGCGCTTGCCGAGCACACGCATGCGCACAGCCGGCTGGACGGCATCCGCGCGTGGTTTCACGCGTTCTTCTCGATGATGAGCGCGCAGGCGTTCGCACGCCGCGCCGGGCTGCGCTCGCTGCTGCAGAAGCCGTCGTCGCTGCGCGCGCTCGCGCTGCGCCGCACGCTCGGCCCGCAGCGCCGTGTCAACCGCCCGCGCCGCCTCGCGGCGAGCACCGGGTGGTTCGGGTTCAGCGCACGCTGAGCACCGCACCGGCGGCTCGACGCGCCACGGCCGCCGCGATCGTCATCATCTGGCGGCGCGCATAAAAAAACCCCGGCATGCCGGGGTTTTTCGTTTCAGGCGGACGACGCTTACGCGACGCGTGCCGTCGGCTCCACGCCGGCCGCTTCGGCCAGCGCGAGCGCCTTGTCGGTCGCTTCCCACGAGAATTCCGGCTCTTCGCGGCCGAAGTGGCCGTAAGCAGCCGTCTTCTCGTAGATCGGGCGCAGCAGGTCGAGCATCTTGATGATGCCCTTCGGACGCAGGTCGAAATGCTCGCGCACGAGCTTCGTGATCACCGCATCCGACACGCGGCCCGTGCCGAACGTGTTGACCATCACCGAGGTCGGCTCGGCGACGCCGATCGCATACGACACCTGGATCAGCGCGCGCGACGCGAGGCCGGCGGCGACGATGTTCTTCGCGACGTAGCGGCCGGCATACGCTGCCGAGCGGTCGACCTTCGACGGATCCTTGCCCGAGAACGCGCCGCCGCCGTGCGGTGCGGCACCGCCGTACGTATCGACGATGATCTTGCGGCCCGTCAGGCCGCAGTCGCCCTGCGGGCCGCCGATCACGAACCGGCCGGTCGGGTTCACCAGGAACTTGATGTCGCCCTTGATCAGGTCGGCCGGCAGCGTCGGCTTGATGATTTCCTCGATCACGGCTTCGCGCAGCGCCGGCAGTTCGATGTCCGGTGCGTGCTGCGTGGACAGCACGACGGTGTCGATCGAATCCGGGCGGCCGTCGACGTAGCGGACCGTGACCTGCGACTTCGCGTCCGGACGCAGCCATTGCAGGCGGCCGTCGCGGCGCAGGCTGGCCTGGCGCTCGACGAGACGGTGCGACAGGTAGATCGGCAGCGGCATCAGTTCCGGCGTTTCGTCGCATGCGTAACCGAACATCAGGCCCTGGTCGCCGGCGCCCTGATCGAGGTTGTCGTCATGGGCGCGGTCGACGCCTTGCGCGATGTCCGGCGACTGCTTGTCGTACGCGACGAGCACCGCGCACCCCTTGTAATCGATGCCGTAGTCGGTGTTGTCGTAGCCGATGCGCTTGATGGTGTCGCGCGCGATCTGGATGTAGTCGATGTTGGCCGTCGTGGTGATTTCACCGGCCAGCACGACGAGACCCGTGTTGCACAGCGTTTCGGCTGCAACGCGCGAATATTTGTCCTGCTCGAGGATGGCGTCGAGAATCGCGTCCGAGATTTGGTCCGCGACCTTGTCCGGATGGCCTTCGGAGACGGATTCGGACGTGAAGAGATAATGGTTTGCCACTTTTTCAGGCTCCTGTGTGGTTACGGTTGGTTTCACGTAGCCAGCTTCGTTGGGCCTGAAGCGGCGACGCTTTAGCGGATTACCAGGACCGGGCAGCGCGCTTCGCGCCAGCCGGCTTCGCCCCGCAAGTTGTCAGTTAACTCGGCGAAGCCCGTATTATAGCGGCTTTCGTGAATTGTCACAGAGCGCCGCCCGTGCTGCATCGTCCGCTGTTCTACCCCCCTGTTCGCAACGTGCCGGCCAGCCGGCCCCACGGAGATTCCGCATGCTAGGCCGCCTCGGCACGCACCTCGCCATCGGCTTGCTGAAGCTGCTCGCCCTGCTGCCGTACGGCTTGACCGCGCGGTTCGGCGATGGCCTCGGCTGGCTGCTGTATCAGATTCCCAGCCGGCGAAAGCGCATCGTACATATCAATCTGAAACTCTGCTTCCCCGACTGGAGCGACGAACGGCGCGAGGAAGTGGCCGGCCTGCATTTCCGCCACGCGATTCGCAGCTACGTGGAGCGCAGCGTCCAGTGGTTCGGCTCCGAGCGCAAGCTCGCGAAGCTGATCCAGGTCGACAGCGCGGTCGATCTCACCGATCCCGATCTGCCCCCGACGCTGTTCCTCGGCCTGCATTTCGTCGGCATCGAAGCCGGCTCGATCTGGCTGAACCGCTCACTGCACCGCCGCTGCGGGTCGCTGTACCAGCCGTTCTCGAATGCGGTGCTGGAGGAAGAAGCGAAGAAGGCGCGCGGGCGGTTCGACGCCGAGATGGTCGGCCGCGCGGACAGCGCGCGCGTCGTGCTGCGCTGGCTGCGCGACCGCAAGCCGGTGATGCTCGGCGCGGACATGGACTACGGTCTGCGCAATTCGACGTTCGTACCCTTCTTCGGCGTACCCGCGTGCACGCTGACGGCCGTCGGCCGGCTCGCGAAGACGGGCCGCGCGCAGGTCGTGCCGTTCATCGGCGAGGTGCTGCCGAACTACAAGGGTTACCGGCTGAAGGTGTTCAAGCCGTGGGACAACTACCCGACCGGCGACGACGACCTCGACGCGCGGCGGATGAACGAGTTCCTCGAGGAACAGATTCCGCTGATGCCGGAGCAGTACTACTGGGTCCACAAGCGCTTCAAGACGCGCCCGCCCGGCGAGCCGAGCCTCTACTGAGCGGAACCCGCGGGCGCGCCGTTACGCGCGCCTGCACTCTCGCGACCTTCGGCACGTCTTTCGTCTTTCGCGCGCGCCTGCGACAGATCGTAGGCCGACGGCTGCGCGAGCCAAAGATCCGCCTTCCCGCCGCTCTCCTCACCGAGCCAGGCTTCGAGCCGCAGCGCCATTTCCGGCGAGATGCCGGCGTGCCCGTGCAGGATGCGCGACAGCGCCGCACGCGTGACGCCGGGCTGCGCGGCGGCTCCGGTGACGGTCAGGCCGGGCGCTGGCACGACGTCGTCGCGCAACGCTTCGCCCGGACGGGGCGGATTGAAGATGCGAGTCATGGCGTTCGATCAACTCGAGGTTTCGATGGTCGCCGAGCGCCATGTCTGCGGCCCGTGCTGCGTGTCTCCGCCGACTATACGAATGGGCGGTTTGCGGTGTCCGTCTGACCGGTCCGAAATGCGCGCCAGACGCGCTCGTGGAACTCGCCGCGGCGGCGCCCGCCAAGTCCGGTCGCGTCGGTCGACCCCTCGCCCTTTCCGCGATCCGTCGCGCCCCGGACAGATGCACATCGCCTTCCGTCGCGCATGACGGCCCCCTCGCCCCGCCCGCGCAGGACGCCCCTGTCCGCTGCATGTATCATTTGCGGTTGAGATCAGCACGACGAACGACGCCGCCCGAAATGGCCGCACACCGCGTCCGCCGTGCCGACCGCCTTGTTCGCCATGGAATTCCGGACCCAGTGAAACTCTCGTTCACCAAGATGCACGGCGCGGGCAACGACTTCGTCGTGCTCGACGGCTATTCGCGCGCGTTGCCGCCGCTCACCGACGCGCAGGTGCGCGCGCTCGCCAACCGACACTTCGGCATCGGCGCCGATCAGCTGCTGCTCGTCGAGAAGCCGACCGTCGACGGCGCGGATTTCAAGTACCGGATCTTCAATTGCGACGGCGGCGAGGTCGAACACTGCGGCAACGGCGCGCGCTGCTTCGTGAAGTTCGTCAGCGACCGCGGCCTCACCGACAAGCGCAGCGTGCGCGTGCAGGTGATGAAGGGCCTGATCACGCTGACGATGCAGGACAACGGCGAAGTCGTCGTCGACATGGGCGCGCCCGTGTTTGCGCCGGCGCAGGTGCCGTTCGACGCGGCGGGGCTCGACGGCCGCACGGAAGGCCACGACACGCTGTGGCCGCTCGATGTCGGTGGCCGGACGCGGTGGATCTCGACGGTGTCGATGGGCAACCCGCACGCGGTGCAGGTCGTCGACGACGCCGAAGCGTACCCGGTGCTCGCCGAAGGCCCGCTGATCGAGCGCCACGCGCGCTTCCCGCAGCGCGTGAACGCCGGCTTCATGCAGATCGTGTCGCGCAGCGAGGTGAAGCTGCGCGTGTACGAACGCGGCGCGGGCGAGACGCTCGCATGCGGCACCGGCGCGTGCGCGGCAGTGGCGGCCGGCATCCGGCGCGGCCTGCTCGATTCGCCGGTGACCGTGCACACGCACGGCGGCACGCTGACGATCGGCTGGGACGGCGCGCGCGACGAAGCCGCCGCGCTGACGATGGCCGGGCCCGCCGCGACCGTGTTCGAAGGCGAGATCGACCTGAACGTCTGACCCTCCAACGTCCTGATAACCGAACAACGCTCCAGCCACATGAACGATCGCGAAGTCGCCGACTACCTGCTCGCCAATCCCGAATTCTTCGCGCAACACGCGGAACTGCTCGCGACGATCCGTCTCGCGAATCCGCACGGCAAGGCCGCGATCTCGCTGCAGGAGCGGCAGATGGAGATGCTGCGCGACAAGAACAAGCATCTCGAGCGCCGGCTCGCCGAGCTCGTGCGCTACGGCCACGAGAACGACAGCCTGTCCGCGAAGTTCAGCCGCTGGACCGCGCGCGTGATCGCCGAGCGCGACCCGTACGCATTGCCGCGCACGATCGCCGACGGGATCGCCGACGTGTTCGACGTGCCGCAGACGGCGCTGCGTGTGTGGGACGTCGCCGAAACGTATGCGCAGGCCGATTTCGCACGCCAGGTCGGCGAGGAAGTCCGGTTGTTCGCGAACGGGCTGTCGACGCCGTACTGCGGCGCGAACACCGGCTTCGAGGCCGCCCAGTGGCTCGCGCCCGCGGTCGCGGCGCCAGCCGCGACGGCAGCGGAAGGCGCGGAAGCCGCGCCGGCCGGCGACGGGGCGGCCACGTCCGTCGCATTGCTCGCGCTGCGCGCGCCGCTCGCCGGCAACGATGCGCCCGCGTTCGGCCTGCTCGTGCTCGGCTCGCCCGATCCGCGCCGCTTCCACGATGGCATGGCGACCGATTTCCTCGCGCAGATCGCGACGCTCGCGAGCGCCGCGCTCACGCGCCTGCTGCCGCACTGACGTCGCACCCATGACCGACGATCCGATCGCCGCCTACCTGTCGAACCTGAAACACGTCAGGCAGTTGTCGGAACACACGCTGCGCGCGTACACGCACGAACTCGACGAACTGAAGAAGCTCGCCGGCGGCCGCCCGCTCGAAGCGCTGACAGCCGCCGACATGCGCGGCGCGGTCGTGCGCGCGCACGCGGCCGGACTGTCCGCGCGCTCGATCTCGCACCGGCTTTCCGCATGGCGGGCGTTCTATCGCTGGTTCGCGCAGCGCATCGAGATGCCCGCGAATCCGGTCGCCGGCGTACGCGCACCCAAACGCGAGAAATCGCTGCCCAAGGCGCTGTCGGTCGACGATGCGGTCGCCCTCATGGATACGCCGCTGCCCGCAACGACCGAAGGCATCCGCGATCACGCGATTCTCGAGCTGTTCTATTCGTCGGGGCTGCGCCTCGCCGAACTGGTCGGGCTCGACGTGATGTATACGCAAGCCGACGGCTACCGCTCGGCCGGCTGGCTCGACCTCGCCGAAGCCGAAGTCACGGTGCGCGGCAAGGGCAACAAGGAACGCAAGGTGCCGGTCGGCCGCAAGGCGATCGACGCGCTGAACGCGTGGCTCGCGGTGCGCGGCGAATTCGTGAAGCACGACCCGCATCCGCTGTTCGTGTCGGCGCGCGGCAACCGGATGGCGCCGGGCGTCGTGCGCGAGCGCGTGAAGCGCGCGGCGCTTGCCGCGGGCATCCCTGCCAACGTCCATCCGCACGTGCTGCGCCATTCGTTCGCGACGCACGTGCTGCAGTCGAGCGGCGACCTGCGCGCGGTGCAGGAACTGCTGGGCCATGCGAGCGTCGCCGCGACGCAGGTCTACACGTCGCTCGACTTCCAGCATCTCGCGAAGATTTACGACAGCGCGCATCCGCGCGCGAAGAAGCGCGACTGACGCGCATCCCGCATTCCCCGCCGCGCGCGGCGGCCGGCCATGGCCGGCACCGCCCGCGGCTCACCCGATCCGATCATGCAAACCGTCACACTCAAACCGTCCAAGGAAAAATCGCTGCTGCGCCGGCATCCGTGGGTCTATGCCAATGCGATCGACCGCGTCGACGGCAAGCCTGCGCCCGGCGCGACCGTGGTCGTGCGCGCGCACGACGGCCGCTTCCTCGCGCGCGGCGCATACAGCCCGCAATCGCAGATCCGCGTGCGCGTGTGGAGCTTCGACGAGAACGAGCCGGTCGATCACGCGTTCTTCAAGCGCCGCGTGCAGCGCGCGGTCGCGCACCGCACGACGATGGTGTCGGGCACGGGCGCGCTGCGGCTCGTGTTCGGCGAAGCCGACGGGCTGCCGGGGCTGATCGTCGACTACTACGTCGCGGACACGGCCGAGCCGGGCGCCGCGCCGCGCGGCCAGCTCGTCTGCCAGTTCATGGCCGCCGGCGTCGAAGCGTGGAAGGACGCGATCGTCGCGGCGCTCACCGGCGCGACCGGCTGCCCGAACGTGTACGAACGCTCGGACGTATCGATCCGCGACAAGGAAGGGCTCGAGCAGACGACCGGCGTGCTCGCCGGCGACGCGCCGCCGGCGACGCTGATCGCGAACGAAAACGGCGTGCGGTATCACGTCGACGTGCCGAACGGCCACAAGACGGGCTTCTACGTCGACCAGCGCGACAACCGCGCGCTCGTCGCGCAATACGCGGACGGCCGCGACGTGCTCAACTGCTTCTGCTACACGGGCGGCTTCTCGCTCGCGGCGCTCAAGGGCGGCGCGAAACGCGTGGTGTCGATCGACTCGTCGGCCGACGCGCTCGCGCTCGCGCAGCAGAACGTCGTGGCGAACGGCTTCGACGCCGAGCGCGCAACCTGGCTCGACGCGGACGCGTTCAAGACGCTGCGCCGCCTCGTCGACGAAGGCGAGCGTTTCGACCTGATCGTGCTCGATCCGCCGAAGTTCGCGCCGACCCGCGACAGCGTCGACCGCGCGGCCCGCGCGTACAAGGACATCAACCTGAGCGGCTTCAGGCTGCTGCGTCCGGGCGGCCTGCTGTTCACGTACTCGTGCTCGGGCGCGATCGACATGGACCTGTTCCAGAAGATCGTCGCGGGCGCCGCCGCCGACGCGAAGGTCGACGCACGGATCCTGAAGCGGCTCGGTGCGGGCGTCGATCATCCGCTGCTGGCCGCGTTCCCGGAAGGCGAATATCTGAAGGGCCTGCTGTTGCAAATCGTCTGAGCGCCCCGATCTAGACGCACACCCGCGTCCGCGGGCCCTGCTTGCCTGGCGGACCAGCGCTCGCCCCTGTCGTCCGGACGACGGGCGAGGGCTTGACAGGTATGTTTCAATGGATGGTTGTGCGCCCCGGCTCGCGAGTCGATGGCGCGACGCACCCATCCTGGTTTTGACCCCGATTCACGAACCACAGGCGACCGACATGGCCACTCCCGTCACCATCCTCACCGGCTTCCTCGGCAGCGGCAAGACGACGCTGCTCAAACGCATCCTGAACGAACAGCACGGCATGAAGATCGCCGTGATCGAGAACGAATTCGGCGAAGAGAACATCGACAACGAGATCCTCGTCCAGGACACGAACGAGCAGATCATCCAGATGAGCAACGGCTGCATCTGCTGCACGATCCGCGGCGACCTCGCCCGCGCGCTCGGCGATCTGGCCGCGAAGAAGCGCGAAGGCAAGCTCGACTTCGATCGCATCGTGATCGAAACGACCGGCCTCGCGAACCCGGGCCCGGTCGCGCAGACCTTCTTCATCGACAGCGAGATCGCCGACGACTTCCTGCTCGACGCGGTCATCACGCTGGTCGACGCGAAGCATGCGAACGCGCAGCTCGACGAACACGAAGTGGTGCAGCGCCAGGTCGGCTTCGCCGATCGCCTGTTCATCACGAAGTCGGACCTGGTGGACGATCAGGCCGTCGCGGCGCTCAAGCATCGCCTGATGCACATGAACCCGAAGGCGACGATCAAGGTCGTGAACTTCGGCGAAGCGGACATCAAGGAAATCTTCGACCTGCGCGGCTTCAACCTGAACGCGAAGCTCGAGATCGACCCGGACTTCCTCGCCGAGGACGACCACGCGCACGATCATCACGATCACGACCATGATCACGATCACGCAAATTGCGACCACGATCATGGCCAATGCGCGCACGATCACGACCACGGCCACGGCCATCATCATGACCACCACCACGCGCACCACGACGACAAGATCAAGTCGTTCGTGTACCGCAACGATCGCCCGTTCGACCCGAACAAGCTGGAAGACTTCCTCGGCGGCATTCTGCAGATCTACGGGGAACGGATGTTGCGCTACAAGGGCGTGCTGTACATGAAGGGCGTCGACCGCAAGGTCGTGTTCCAGGGTGTGCACCAGATGATGGGCAGCGACCTGGCGGCGAAGTGGCTGCCGGCCGAGAAGAAGACCAACAAGATGGTGTTCATCGGCGTCGAGCTGCCGCAGGACCTGATCACCGACGGCCTCGACGCCTGCCTCGCCTGAGCGTTCGGGCGGCCGTCCTGCGCCGCCCGCGCGGCCGCCTTCGCGGGCGGTCGCGGCAGTTTGGCGGCGCCGTTTCCGGGCAGGGTTTCGCCGTCATCGCTTTTTCGCGATTTGCGCGTTATATTTTCTAGATATTGGCGCAGCCGACGGGGATCGACCCGATACGGCGCCCGCTTGCGATTCAGTTACAATACGTGCCCGCTGGAGTACGGCAATAACAGGCCCGGTTCTTGCAGAACCATTACCCGGGCATCGCAACCGCGCCGGATTGCCCATCCGCCCCGGCCGCGGCCGATGCGATCTGCCGCGCAGCACCGGTTCGCCGCGCGCGCAAATCCGCGCCAGGCCAATCCTGGTATTTGAGAACCGGTTTTCCAGAGGCTTTCGGCCCCGCAGCGGCAAATCGCAAGTGATTGCAAGTGCAGTTGCGGGTAATCCCAAAGTGCAGGCACTATCTACCGATTTGCCGCACATTGAAGAAGCAAGCAGATGACGAAGAAACTCTTGACCGAAGCCGAAATCCTGAAGATGAGCGACAAGGATTACATGAATGAGGATCAGCTCGCCTTCTTCAAAAATCGGCTCGAACAGTTGCAGGCGGACATCCTCAAGAATGCAGGCCAGACGACCGAGAACCTGCGCGAGACGGTGATCGTCCCCGATCCCGCCGACCGCGCGACGATCGAGGAAGAGCACGCGCTCGAGCTGCGCACGCGCGATCGCGAACGCAAGCTCCTCAAGAAGGTTCAGCAGTCGCTCGCCCGCATCGATTCCGGCGATTACGGCTGGTGCGAGGAAACCGGCGAACCGATCGGCATCCCGCGCCTGCTCGCGCGTCCGACGGCCACGCTGTCGCTCGAGGCGCAAGAGCGCCGCGAACTGCGCCAGAAGCTGTTCGGCGACTGATCGAGCGGCGTTCCGCTCAGACACGCTGCTTCCCGAAAGCGCGCGGCCTGCCGCGCGCTTTTTGTTTTTCCGGCACTGGTTCCCGGGCCGCCGGCCGATTTGCCTCCCCCTCTTGATATCCCGGCGCGCGCCCTAAAATGAAACGGACGCGCGCCGGGCCGCTCCCCGGCGCACTGCGGATTCACGCGGCGGCGCCTCGCGCCGCCCGACTCTTCCCCGTTTTTCTCAAGGAACGCAGATGGAGCAATTTCACGGCACGACCATCGTTTCGGTCCGACGCGGCGACCAGGTCGCGCTCGGCGGCGACGGCCAGGTAACCCTCGGCAACATCGTCATGAAGGGTGGCGCGCGGAAAGTGCGGCGGATCTACAACAACCAGGTACTGG
Organism: Burkholderia sp. SR8; assembly: GCF_052851275.1. Taxonomy (NCBI): domain Bacteria; kingdom Pseudomonadati; phylum Pseudomonadota; class Betaproteobacteria; order Burkholderiales; family Burkholderiaceae; genus Burkholderia; species Burkholderia sp. SR8. The sequence continues at coordinate 76,806 of NZ_JAULUC010000018.1, read as the reverse complement.
TCGGATTCGCGGGCGGCACCGCCGATGCGTTCTCGCTGCTCGATCGCTTCGAGGCGAAGCTCGAGAAGCACCAGGGCAACCTGACGCGCGCGGCCGTCGAGCTCGCGAAGGACTGGCGCACCGACCGGATGCTGCGCCGCCTCGAGGCGATGCTGATCACGGCCGATGCCACCACCACGCTCGTGATCACCGGCAACGGCGACGTGCTCGACCCGGAGGGCGGCATCTGTGCGATCGGCTCGGGCGGCGCATACGCGCAGGCGGCGGCCCGCGCGCTCGCGGAGAACACCGAGCTGTCCCCGCGCGAGATCGTCGAGAAATCGCTCGAGATCGCCGGCGACATGTGCATCTACACGAACCACAATCGCATCATCGAAACGATCGAGTAAGGACCGCACCATGAGCACCATGACCCCTGCCGAGATCGTCTCGGAACTCGACAAGCACATCATCGGCCAGGCCAAGGCGAAGAAGGCCGTCGCGGTCGCGCTGCGCAACCGCTGGCGCCGCCAGCAGGTCGCCGATCCGCTGCGCCAGGAAATCACGCCGAAGAACATCCTGATGATCGGGCCGACGGGCGTCGGCAAGACCGAAATCGCGCGCCGCCTCGCGAAGCTCGCCGATGCGCCGTTCATCAAGATCGAAGCCACCAAGTTCACCGAAGTCGGCTACGTCGGCCGCGACGTCGACAGCATCGTGCGCGACCTGATCGAGATCTCGGTCAAGCAGACGCGCGAATCCGAGATGCGCAAGGTGCGCAGCAAGGCGACCGACCAGGCGGAAGACCGCATCCTCGACATCCTGCTGCCGCAACCGCGCGCGGTCGGATTCGGCGGCAACGCCGATCACGCGAACGACGACAACAACGCGACGCGCCAGACGTTCCGCAAGCGCCTGCGCGAAGGCCAGCTCGACGACAAGGAAGTCGAACTCGACCTCGAGCAGCCGTCGGTCGGCATGGACATCATGGCGCCGCCGGGGATGGAGGAAATGACCGAGCAGATCCGCTCGATGTTCTCGAACCTCGGCAGCGGCAAGAAACAGCGCCGCAAGGTGAAGATCAAGGAGGCGCTGAAGCTGCTGACCGACGAGGAAGCGGCGAAGATGCTCAACGACGAGGAAGTGAAGACGAAGGCCGTGCAGAACGTCGAGCAGAACGGCATCGTGTTCCTCGACGAGATCGACAAGATCACGTCGCGCAACAACGAAGGCAGCGGCGGCGAAGTGTCGCGCCAGGGCGTGCAGCGCGACCTGCTGCCGCTCGTCGAAGGCACGACGGTCAACACGAAGTACGGGATGGTGAAGACCGATCACATCCTGTTCATCGCGAGCGGCGCGTTCCATCTCGCGAAGCCGAGCGACCTGATTCCCGAACTGCAGGGCCGCTTCCCGATCCGCGTCGAGCTCGATTCGCTGTCGGTCGAAGACTTCGAGGCGATCCTCGATGCGACCGACGCGAGCCTCGTCAAGCAGTATCAGGCGTTGCTCGCGACCGAAGACGTGCAGCTCGAATTCGCCGCAGACGGCATCCGCCGCCTCGCCGAGATTGCATTCGCGGTCAACGAGAAAACCGAGAACATCGGCGCGCGCCGGCTGTACACGGTGATCGAGAAGCTGCTCGAGGAAGTGTCGTTCTCGGCCGGCAACCACGCCGGCGAGCGCGTGACGATCGACGCGCAGTATGTCGACCGTGCGCTCGGCGAAGTGTCGCAGGACGAAGACCTGTCGCGCTACGTGCTGTAACGCGCGCGGCGTCGCATGCGCAACGGGCGGCCCGGCGGGCCGCCCGTTTTCGTTGGTACTGGCCGGGCGACGGGGCCGCCGCCGCGCCGCTTACTGGCGCACCGGCTTCTTCGCGAGCTTGCGCTGCAGCGTGCGGCGGTGCATGTTCAGTGCGCGCGCCGTCGCCGAGATGTTGTTGTTGTTCTCCGCGAGCACGCGCTGGATGTGCTCCCATTCGAGCCGGTCGACCGACAGCACGACCGGATTCTCGAGCGCCTCGTCGGCCTGCACTTCGCTCGCGTTGGTCTGCAGCGCGGCGAGGATCGACTCGATGTTCGCAGGCTTCGCGAGATAGTTGTCCGCGCCTTCCTTCACCGCCTGCACGGCGGTCGCGATGCTCGCGTAGCCGGTCAGCACGAGAATCCGCGCGTCGGGCTGCAGGTCGCACAGCGGCGCGATCAGGCTCAGGCCCGAGTCCTCGCCGAGATGCAGGTCGACGGTGATGAACTGGAACTTGCCGCCGGCCGCGAGGCGCAGCGCCGCCTCCTTGTCGTGCGCCTGCTGGACCGCGTAGCCGCGGCGCTCGAGGCCGCGCGCGAGCGTGCCCGCGAACACCTCGTTGTCGTCGATCACCAGGAAATTGTTCTCGCTCATGTGGTTTCTCCGTCTACGTGTTGGTTGAGGCGGCCGGCGCCGTGATGCGCGCCACCGGCAGGCGCAGCACCGCGCGCGTGCCGCGGCCGGGCGCGCCCGCTGCGCGGCTGTCCGGTGCGGCTGGCCGCTCGGTCGCGCGCTGCGCCGACGCCGCGGCGGCATGACCGTTCGCGCCGCCACCGGCGCGTCCGTTGCCGGCCGCCACGCGCGGCGTGACATCGGACAGTTCGATCTCGCCGCCTAAACGCACGGCCGCACTGAACGCGAGGTACAGGCCGACTCCGTGCCCGCCCTGCGTACTGTCGACCGGCATCGCGCCGAGCGATTCGCGCAACGCGGCCGGAATGCCAGGGCCGTCGTCGCATACTTCGAATTCGATCCGGTCGACTCCCCGCTCGCCGTGCGCGAGCTTCGCGGCCAGCGTCACGCGGTGCGGGCTCGCGCGCGCGGCGTTGTCGAGCAGGATCGTCAGGATCTGGCCGGCCGCGACCGTGTCGTCGAGCGCGACGCCCGACGGGCGCGCGCCGAGCAGCTCGAACTGCACGTGCGGATGCCGCAGCCGCCAGTGCTCGACGAACGTGTCGAGCCAGTCGTCCACCGGCTGGCGGCTCGCCGGCGCGCTCGCGCGGCTGCGCAGGCGCGCGAGCGCCGACGTGCAGAGCGTCATCTGCTCTTCCAGCACCTTCAGGTCGGCCTCGTAGCGCGCGAGCCCCGGATCGGCGCGTGCCGCATCGCGCAGTTCCTCCGCGAGCATCGCGATGGTCGACAGCGGCGTGCCCATCTCGTGCGCGACGGTCGCGGCCTGCACGCCGAGCGCGACCGCCCGCTCGTCGCGCAGCAGATGCGCCTGCGCCTCGCCGAGCGCCGCATCGCGCTGGCGCAGCGCGTTCGACATGCGCGCGACGAACCACGCGATCAGCCCGACGCTGACCATGAAGTTCACCCACATCCCGGTGCGGTAGTAGTCGAACAGATTCGCCGGGTTGTCCATGTTGAGCGGCACCGAATCGAAGCCGAGCGCCGCGTAGCACGCGACGGCGAACGCCGCGAGCCAGATCATCAGGTGCCACGGCAGCACGGCCGCCGCGATCGCGAGCGACGGCAGGTACAGCGACACGAACGGGTTGGTCGTGCCGCCGGACAGGAACAGCAGCGCCGACAGCGCGCCGAGGTCGACCCACAGCTGGCCGAGCAGTTCGAAATTGGTCTCGGGCCGCGCACGCAGCACGCGCACCCAGGTCAGCGCATTGAAGACGATTTCGAGCGCGATGACCATCAGCATCGCCGGCAACGGCAGGTGCACGCCGAAATAGGTCTGCACGACGCCGATCGTCGCGAGCTGGCCGATGATCGCGAGATTGCGCAGCCAGAACAGATGGCTGAGGTTGACGCGCCCGGTGGTGGTGATTCGTTGCATCCGAGCAGTTTACCCGTTTAGCGCCCGGCGCCTCCACCTGGGGCCGGATCGGGCCGGACGAACGGGCAACCGGGCGCGGCTGCGTTCCGTCGGCGGCACGGGCCTGCACCGTCAGCCGGCCGCGCCGGCCATGCGCTGCGCGAGCTCGTCGGCCAGGCACTCCGGGCAGCGGCAACGCGCGCCGGCCGCGGGCGGTGCACCGCCGGGCACGGCCGGCATCGACGCGCACCAGCAGTCGAACGGCTGCGTGCCGGCGCCGCAGTCGAAGCCGCGCCCGCAGTGCGGGCAACGCGCGCGGTGCGGGGTCGAACGGGCGTCGGCGGCGGAATCGGTCATGGGCTCGGGCGCGAAAGCGGGCGTGAACGTCGCCCTACGCGACTAGCATAGCGCGGCGCACGGATTTTGCACGTCGGCCGCCCGGCCGATGCGTGCCGCGAAAGCGCGCGGGCGTGCGCGGCGCCTGCCGCGTCCGCACCGCCGCCGCCACCCTGCCGCGACGCACGGCGCCATGGCAGGCGGGCCGCAGCGCGACGCACACGGGTCGCGGCACCGGCCTTCCGGCCGGTCCAAAAACCGGATGCTGCGCTGCGCCACTCCTGTACAATTCGCCCTGTTTCAACCGTTCCCAGCCAGAGCCGCCGCCATGTCCGAGCCCATCGACCTCTCGCAGATCGCCCCGACGCTGAAAGCAGAAATCCTCGCCGAGGCACTGCCGTACATCCGCCGCTACCACGGCAAGACCGTGGTGATCAAATACGGCGGCAACGCGATGACGGAAGAGCGGCTCAAGCAGGGCTTCGCGCGCGACGTGATCCTGCTCAAACTCGTCGGCATCAATCCGGTGATCGTCCACGGCGGCGGTCCGCAGATCGATCACGCACTGAAGAAGATCGGCAAGGCCGGCACCTTCATCCAGGGCATGCGCGTGACCGACGAAGAGACGATGGAAGTCGTCGAGTGGGTGCTGGGCGGCGAAGTGCAGCAGGACATCGTGATGCTGATCAACCACTTCGGCGGCCACGCGGTGGGCCTGACAGGCAAGGACGGCGGCCTGATCCACGCGCGCAAGCTGCTGATGCCGGACCGCGACAATCCGGGCCAGTACATCGACATCGGCCAGGTCGGCGAAGTGGAGGCGATCAACCCGGCGGTCGTGAAGGCGCTGCAGGACGACGCGTTCATCCCGGTGATCTCGCCGATCGGCTTCGGCGAGGACGGCCTGTCGTACAACATCAACGCCGATCTGGTCGCGGGCAAGCTCGCCACGGTGCTGAACGCCGAGAAGCTGCTGATGATGACCAACATCCCCGGCGTGATGGACAAGGACGGCAATCTGCTGACCGACCTGTCCGCACGCGAGATCGACGCGCTGTTCGAGGACGGCACGATCTCCGGCGGCATGCTGCCGAAGATCTCGTCGGCGCTCGACGCCGCGAAGAGCGGCGTGAAGTCGGTGCACATCGTCGACGGCCGCATCGAGCACTCGGTGCTGCTGGAAATCCTGACCGAGCAGCCGTTCGGCACGATGATCCGCTCGCATTGAGCAAGCGCCGCCAGCCAGCCAAGCCCGACCTGCCGGCGTCGCTACGACGCCGGCGCATTTCCCGCAGCCGGCCGCGTGCCGGCGCGCCCGTCTGGCTGTTCGATCTCGACAACACGCTTCACCACGCATCGCACGCGATCTTTCCGGAGATCAATCGCGCGATGACGCAGTACATCATCGACACGCTCCACGTCGGGCGTGCCGAAGCCGACCGGCTGCGCACCGGCTACACGCAGCGCTACGGCGCCGCGCTCCTCGGCCTTACGCGCCATCATCCGATCGATCCGCACGACTTCCTGCGGGTCGTCCATACGTTTTCCGATTTGCCTGCGATGCTGCGCGCCGAGCGCGGTCTTGCGCACATCATCGCCGCGCTGCCGGGCCGCAAGTTCGTGCTGACCAACGCGCCCGAGAACTATGCGCGCGCGGTGCTGCGCGAGCTGCGCATCGAGCGGCTGTTCGAGCGCGTGATCGCGATCGAACACATGCGCGACCGCCGCACGTGGCGCGCGAAGCCCGATCACACGATGCTGCGCCGGACGCTGCGCGCCGCACATGCGCGGCTCGCCGACGCGATCCTCGTCGAAGATACCCGCAGCCACCTGAAGCGCTACAGGCGCCTCGGCATCGGCACGGTATGGATTACCGGCCACCTGCCTGGCCATCTGCCGAATATTGGCCGTCCGCATTATGTCGACCAGCGCATTCGTTCGTTAAAATCGCTGCGACTGGGCACACGATCGGGGCGACAGAAATGCAGCCGACTTACCCGCAGGACCAAGCCGTAACGGAAGACCAGACCACGCCGTCCCGCTCGCGCCCGAAGCCGGGCGAGCGGCGCGTGATGATCCTGCAGACGCTCGCCACGATGCTCGAGGCGCCGAAGCCCGAGAAAATCACGACGGCCGCGCTCGCGGCCCGGCTCGACGTGTCGGAAGCCGCGCTGTACCGGCACTTCGCCAGCAAGGCGAAGATGTACGAAGGGCTGATCGAGTTCATCGAACAGGCGCTGTTGGGGCTCGTCAACCAGATCGTCGCGAAAGAGCCGAACGGCGTGCTGCAGGCGCGCACGATCGCGCTGACGATGCTCAATTTCGCCGCGAAGAATCCCGGGATGACCCGCGTGCTGACCGGCGAGGCGCTGGTCGGCGAGGACGAGCGGCTGACCGAGCGTGTGAACCAGCTGCTCGACCGGATCGAGGCGACCGTCAAGCAATGCCTGCGGGTTGCGCGTACGGAGGCGCAGGCGCCCGATGGCGCGGCGCCGTTCGCGCTGCCGGCCGATTACGATCCCTCCACGCGTGCGAGCCTGCTCGTCAGCTATGTGATCGGCAGATGGCACCGGTTCGCAAAAGGCGGGTTCCAGAAGCCGCCCGGCGAGCAGGCCGATGCGCATTTGAGACTGATCCTGCAGTAGCGCGCGCCACCGGCGCACCGACCGATGCGCGATCCGCGTGCCTCAACATGACGCCCCCTGCGCCGGATCGAGCGCGTTTCAGACACGAACGGCCCTGATCCCGACAACGACCGCACAGGCGTCGATTGACCGGGGTCATCCGCTTTATAACGACCGGCACGCTTGTCGAACGAATCCGATCCGGCACACCACGTGAGCCCCGCACAAGATCAGGATTCCTGTTTATTGATGTAAATCAACAACCTGCCATCGACGTCGCCTCTCCGGCGTCTGTCGCCTTTCGCCCGGGCATTCGAAGGCCGGCCCCGACGCCGCTGAATGGCCTCCTGCCCCGCACCGACAGCATCCGAGCCAGACACCAGCGTATCCCGCACTCGTCCGTCTGACGATATTTAGAAGAATTTAGTACTCGACCGAACAAATCCAGACGCGGATTAGTAATCGTCCAATTCTTTCAAACACCTTAAAAGTTAACAATATCACCTGTTTCCTGTCGCCGTTTCCGTTCCGTTTCAACGACGCCGGCAGAAAGCGCTCAGGAAACGTCGGTGCGTCGTCTCGCGACGCAGGACTCCTTACTAACAGGTACTTACATGTCCAAAAAAGCACTTTCCATTCTGATGGCGACAGCGGGTCTCCTGGCCGCAGCCTCGTCGGCCCACGCAGCAGACGGCACGATCACGATCACCGGCGAAATCACCGCCCAGACCTGCAACATCTCGGGCGACGGCGGCGGCAAGGATTTCACCGTCACGCTGCCCACCGTGTCGACGTCCGCACTGGCCACGCCGGGCTCGACGGCCGGCCGCAAGCCGTTCCGCATCAACCTGACCAACTGCTCGCCGAATTCGGGCAATGCATCGGTGTACTTCGAGCCGGGCACGACGGTCAACGCGCAAACGGGCCAGCTGTTCAACGCAACGGGTGACGCGAAGAACGTCGAAGTCGGCCTGCTGAACAAGGACGGTTCGAAGATCGAGCTGGGCAAGGCGCAACCGCAGCAGAACTCGCAGGTCGTGCCGATCGCGGCCGGCGCAGCCGAGCTGAACTACTTCGCGCAATACGTCGCAACCGGCGGCGCGTCCACGGCCGGCTCGGTCAACACGTCGGTCATGTACTCGGTCTCGTACCAGTAACGCGGTCGGCCGACCGGCGGCCCGGGCACGCGATGCAGTGGCGCTGCACGGGCCGCGTCCGACCAACACTGAACTGTCATCTACAAGGAGAAATCGGCGATGGAAATGCCAATGAACGTGCGTTTGAGCGTGGGCGCCGCAGCGCTGATCGCGTCGCTGGCCGGCGTAAGCACCGCGGATGCAAGCGTCGTGATCGGCGGAACGCGCGTGATCTATCCGGAAAAGGAGCGTGAGGTCACGGTCAAGCTGACCAACGAGGGCGACCGGCCTTCGCTCGTCCAGGCATGGGTCGACGACGGCCACGCGAACGCGCTGCCCGACGACTCGAAGGTACCGTTTACGCTGACGCCGCCGTTGTTCCGTCTCGATCCGAAGAAAGGCCAGAGCCTGCGGATGATCTATACGCAGGAGCCGCTCGCGCAGGACAAGGAAACGCTGTACTGGCTCAACGTGCTCGACGTCCCGCCTCAGGCGACCGACGATTCGAACGATCCGAACATGCTGCAGCTCGCGTTCCGCACGCGCATCAAACTGTTCTTCCGCCCTGCCGCACTGCAAGGCGTCGCCGACGAATCCGCAGAAAAGGTCACCTGGAATTTCGCGCCGAAGGCCAGCGGCGGCTATGCGCTGCAAGCGACAAACCCGACGCCCTACCACGTGACGTTCACCAAGCTGATCGTCAAGTCCGGCGGCACGACCTGGACCGACGACAAGGGCGGCATGGTCAAGCCGGGCGCCACCGAACAATTCGACGTCGGCAACGTGCCGTCGCCGTCCGGCGCGCCGATCGAGGTCGACTACACGTTCCTCAACGATTACGGCGCCGCCATCGAAGGCCGTTACGCGCCGAAAAAGGCGCACTGACACAGCCCGACCGTTTCCGGCTCAACCCGTCGCTCACCGGCGGTGCGGCACTCGCACCGGCGCAGGCAGACCGTCGCTCGCGTTATGACGATGCGGCATCAACACATTGAATTCATGCGAGCGAATCATCACATTCAACCACTGGAGTCCTCGGCGCGTTTCGCGCTCAAACCGAGCTGCCTGCTCGTCATGGCGACGCTCGGGGGCTGGACGGCCGGTGCATTCGCAGCCGACGCGTCAGCCGCCCCGGCGGAGCGCTTCGACGTCGCGCAGGTTCAGTTCAATGATACGTTGATGATGAAGCCGCGCGGCCAGCGGCTCGACCTCGATCGCTTCGCGAAAGGCAACCCGGTTCCGGCCGGCGAGTACCTGGTCGACTTCTACGTGAACGAAACGTGGACCGGCCGCTCGACGGTACGCTTCGATGCACCGGCAGGCGCGACCAGCGCGACGCCGTGCTTCGATCGCACGCTCGTGAGCCGCCTCGGCCTCGACAGCGAGACGCTGACCGATGCGGCGCGCGCCGAGCTGGCGCGCGTGCAGGCCGGCGAGTGCACGGACGTCGCCAAGCTGGTGACCGGCGCGACGGTTGAGTTCGACATGTCCGAGCTGCGGCTGAACGTGAGCATTCCGCAGGCATCGCTGCTGCGCAATCCGCGTGGCTATGTGAGCCCGGAACTGTGGGACAGCGGCGTGCCGAGCATGACGCTCAAGTACGACGCGAACGTGTTCCGGAACATGTCGTCCGGGTATGACACCACGCAGGCCTATGTCGGGCTGAACGCGGGCGCCAATATCGGCAACTGGCATTTCCGCCACAACGGATCCTATAGCGCGCAATCCCAGGGGCCGAGCCGCTACCGGAGCCTCAATACCTACGTGCAGCGCGATCTGCCCACCTGGCGCAGCCAGCTGAAGATCGGCGAGACCTATACCGACGGCACGCTGTTCGAGAGCGTCGGCATTCGCGGCGCGACGCTCGAGACGGACGACCGGATGCTGCCCGACTCGATGCGCGGCTATGCGCCGATGATTCGCGGCGTCGCCACGAGCAATGCGCACGTCGAGGTATCGCAGAACGGCGCGCTGCTGTACGAAACCAACGTCGCGCCAGGCCCGTTCGAGATCAACGACCTTTACCCGACCGGCTATGGCGGCAACCTGCTCGTCACGGTCACCGAGGCCGACGGCAGGAAGCACAGCTTCACGGTGCCGTATGCGGCGGTCGTGCAGTCGCTGCGCCCCGGCATCTCGCGTTTCGGCTTCGCGGTGGGCCAGTTGCGCGAGCCGCTGCTCGAGCGTCATCCGAATTTTGCGCAGGCCACCTATCAGCGCGGCATCAGCAACCTGCTGACCGGCTACGTCGGGGCCATCGTCGCGGAAAACTATCTGGCCGGGCTGGTCGGTGCCGCGTTCAACACGCCGGCCGGCGCGTTCGCGGTCGACGTCACGCAGGCGAGCGCCCGCATTCCGGGCGTGTCGGCCACGAGCGGCCAGAGCGTGCGCGTCAGCTACAGCAAGTCCGTCGAAGCGACCGGCACCAACGTCGCGGTCGCCGCGTACCGCTACTCGTCGCGCGGATACTGGGGCATGCGCGATGCGATGTATGCCCGGGAGCAAGCGGCAGCAGGCCGGGATCCGGGCGACGTGTACCGGCAGCGCAACCAGGTTCAACTGACGCTGAACCAGACGCTCGGCGAAGGGCGCGGCACGCTGTTCGCGGTCGGCTCGTCGTCCAGCTACTGGAATCGGCAGGGCACGACCACGCAGTTCCAGGTCGGCTACAACAACAGCCTGCGGATCGCCGGCCTCAACGTGAGCTACAACCTGTCGGTGTCGAGGCAGCGCGACGGTTATTCGGGCAACCTGAACAACCAGGTCTACGCGAACGTGACGATCCCGCTCGGCCGGCGCTCGTATGCGCCGACGCTGAGCTCGAGTATCGCGCACGACAACCAGGGCGGCACCACCGGCCAGATGTCGCTGACCGGCACGGTCGGCGAATCCGGCGCGTTCACCTACGGCTTGAACACCACCACCGGCGGCGGCTCGACGTCGGGCGGCGGCAACGCGCAGTATCGCAGCCCGTTCGCGACCTTCTCGGGCAGCGCGACCGGCGGCAGCGGCTACTCGAGCGTATCCGTCGGCGTATCGGGCGGCGTCGTCGGCCATGCGGGCGGCGTCACGCTGGCCAACGACCTCGGCGATACCGTCGCGATCATCGAAGCGAAGGACGCCGTCGGCGCCCGCGTCACCAACGGCACGGACGTCCGGATCGGCCGGCGCGGCTATGCGGTGCTGCCGTATCTGACGCCGTACAAGATGAACACGATCGAGCTCGACCCGAAGGGCATTCCGCTCGACGTGGAGATGCTGACGACGAGCCAGCAGGTCGCACCGCGCGCGAATTCGGTGGTGAAGCTCAAGTTCGGCACCGTCAGCGGACGCGCGGTGCTGCTCGGGATCCATCAGCCGGACGGCACGCCCATTCCGTTTGGCAGCGCGGTGGTCGACGAGGAAGGCAATTCGATCGGGATGGCGGGCCAGGGCGGCACGGTGTTCACCCGCGGGCTGAACGACTCGGGTGTGTTGACCGCGAAATGGGGCAACCGCAGCAATCAATCCTGTTCGCTCTCCTACAGTTTGCCGACGGAGCGAAGCAAGCATGCCGCGTACGAGCGGATGGACGCGAAATGCGACTACTCGCCGATCACGGCGAAGCCATAAGCCGCGTCGCATGCAACCGCCTCCTTCGAATACTCAATTTAACGGTGAAATTTCATGACATTCGCCCCGCGCAGGTTAGCTCATCATCTTCTCGGATTGCTCGCCGTCTGGCTGGTGCCGATGGCATGCGGCGTCGGTATTGCGAACGCGCAAAGCAGCTGCAAGTTCGACAACGCCACCGGCATCCGGAACAAGTATTTCGCCTTCAACAGTGGCGGGAAAATCTCCGTCCCGCCCAATTTGCCGAATGGCGCCGTGATCGCGACCGCGACGGTGGAATTCCCTTACAGCTGCACGGCCAACCCGGCTTCCGGCGGAAAACCCGGCGGATACCAGATGAAGTTCAAACAGTGGTATCACCCGACCGACATACCGGGGGTGTTCTATACCGGCGGGATGGGTGGCACGGCGCCCGGGGGCCTCTATGAGCACTACCTGTACCTCGGCATTCGCACGACGAACCTGGATACGGGCGAAGTCATGATGGGGGCGCCCAACGGGTATCAGTTGTTCGGGCCGCCGATCGAGCAAACCGGGCCGGTCAGCGGTGTGGTGAGGATCAAGAAAGAACTGATCAAGTTGAGCGACAAGCTTTACAACTTTCCGAACGGCACGATGGGCAACATGACGCAGTTCGACTCCGAGATCTACGCATTCGACAGGAATACCGATCAATACAAGGCATTGTTGCGGACGTGGTGGTACGACGGCGGGTCGAACCTGGCGGTCAAGCCGGTCAGCTGCACCGTGCTGAACAACCCCGTCAAGGTACCGCTGCCGCCGGTCGCGGCCAGCAAGCTCAATGCAATCGGCATGACGGCCGGCGATCGCGACTTCGCCATCAGCCTGTCCTGCAAGACCGGCACGAATCTGTACGTGACGCTGACGGACCTGACCAATCCCGGAAACACGGGCAATCAACTCACGCTCACGCCGAACGCCACGGCCAAAGGCGTGAAGCTGCGGATTCTGCGGAACGGTCAACCCGTCGGCTACGGTCCTGATTCGTCTGCGGTCGGCAATCCGAACCAGTGGTACGTCGGCCCGTCGGGCGCGACGTCCAGCATTCCGCTGAGTGCGCAGTACATCGCGACCGGCGCCGTGACCGCAGGAACGGTCGAGGGTGTCGCGACGTTCACGATGAGCTATCAGTGAACGCATCGCACTCGATCTCGCAGTAATTCGGCAGTGTGCCGGCCGCAACCCAATCTCAAGCGGCAGGCGCGCGCCATCGGTCACCGTCCGATCGGTGACCGGAACAAGCTTCTGATCAGCAGTCCGACAGGACTTCATCGGAAGGTGATTGTCGGATGAACTCGACATGCCGCCCATACGGCCAGTCCCGGCGGGCAGGCGGCACGACGACGGAGTCCGCGTTTTTTCCAACCAGTACTCGAGGAAATTGATATGAAATTCGCACTCTCCAGCATCGCCGCTCTCACCGTCGCAGCCGCAGCCATGATGCCGGCCGTTTCGCACGCCGCCGACGGCACGATCACCATCAACGGCAAGATCGGTACGCAGACCTGCAAGATCAACGGCAACGGCACGGGCCTCAAGGACTTCACCGTCGCGCTGCCGAAGGTGTCGACGTCCGCGCTCGCCAGCGGCGGCATGACGGCCGGCCGCACGCCGTTCAAGATCGGCCTGACGGAATGCTCGCCGGCAACCGGCAACGTCTACACCCACTTCGAGGCGGGCACGACGGTCAACACGACGACCGGTCAGCTGCTCAACGACAAGGGCACCGCGAAGAACGTCGAAGTCGGCCTGCTCAACGGCGACACGACCAACATCGGCGTTGGCAAGGCCGATGAAAACTCGAAGACGGTCGCGCTGTCGAATGGCGCTGCAGACCTTCCGTACTACGCCCAATATGTCGCAACGGGCGGTGCCGCAAGCCAGGGCACGGTGAACACGTCGGTGATGTACTCGATCATGTATCAGTAAATGCCGATACGGCGCGCGCTCCGCGCGCGCCAGCTTCATCTCCGGTGAGCGTGCGGCGGGATTGCACGCGCCGCTTTCCTGCCAGCCCGGCGGACGCGCCCCCTCCGACGCGCCCGCCGGGTTCTCTCGCTGCCGCCGGCCAAAGCGGCATCACCCCCGCCACCGGCACGCGAGCCCGCCGTACCGCGGCCTCCGTTGCTGTTCCGCTCCCCATCGAGGCGGAACGTCCACGTTCGATGCGTGCAGCCGAGCGGCCCGCCATTCCATTCCCCGATCCACGATCGCCGGACGATTCAGGTCGCACCAGCAATGCACGTCGATGAATCTTCACGCCTCATGCGGCCGCACGCCGCCCCTCCGATGTTTCTGCAAAATTCGAACTCGTCCAATACCCAAAATCACCTGATCACACTAATTTTTACCTCCTTGAGATATAAAGAGGTGATCGGGTGAACCGCCGTTATTTCCTGTTTTCCCATGCACGCATCGGCCGACGTGTCGTGCATTCCGCCGTGCTCGCCGGCGCCGTGATGCCGTGGCTGGCGACGGCGCAAGTCGTCGGCGGCGGTCCGCAACTGGCGGACGGCCTCGCGCTCGAAGTCGCACCGGGCGACTATTCCGCGTCCGGCCAGGCCGTGCTTTCCGCGATCAAGGGCGGCGTGCTGACGACCGCCGGCAAGACCCGCGTGTTCTCGACCGGCTACGCCGCGGCAGGCGTTGCCGCCGAGGGTGCGGGGTCGCGCGTCGTGCTGCGCGATACCGAGATCCGTACCCGCGGCGGCATGAGCCAGGGCATCGGCCTTCGCCAGGGCGGCAGCGCATCCGCGGAGCGCATCTCCATCGATACCGACGGCGACTACGCACACGGCGCATTCATCGACGGCGCCAACAGCCGGCTGTCGATCTCCGACAGCGTAATCGTGACGCGCGGCAAGGAGGCGTCCGGCATCATGACGATCCTGGTTCCCGGCGGCACCATCGACGTGACCGATACGCTCTTCCGTACCAGCGGCTTGTTCGCAACCGGCCTGTCGCTCAGCTACGACGGCATCCGGGCCACGCTGAAGCGCACCGATATCCGGACCGACGGCGACTATGCTTCGGTGCTGTACATGCCCGGCGCTTCCACCGTTGCATTCAGCGACTCGCATCTCGAAACCAGCGGCAATGCCGCGCTCGGCGTGGACACCCGCGAGGGCGGCGTTACGCTCGAACGCACGCGCGTCGTCACGCACGGTATCAGTTCGCACGGGCTCTATGCATCGAAGGAGTACTCCGGCACGCCCGTCGTCGATGCTACCGATACACAGGTGACGACCACCGGCGAGCGCGCGATCGGCGTGGTCGCCCGATTCGGCGGCAAGGTCGCGATGACGCGCGGCGCCATCGTGACGAACGGCGAACGCGCGCGCGGCGCGCTGGCGGCCGGCGCAAACTCCGTCGCCTCGCTCACTGACACGAGCGTCGAGACGCACGGCACCCAAGCCACCGCGTTGTATGCGAGCGCCGGCGGCACCGTCGATCTGCTGCGCGCCGACGCGCGCACGACCGGCGCGGGCGCCTATGCAGCGGGCGTCTATGGCAGCACGCTGGCAGTTGACGACGGCACGCTCGTCAGCGAGCGCCACGGTGCGATCGACGCGTCCGGCGCAACGATCGATCTGAAAAACGGCACGCGCGCGATCGGCGGCAACGGCAAGCTGCTGTCTGTCCACGCCGAGTCGGGCGACCCGGTACACCTGACGCTGGACGCGCACTCGTATGCCGAAGGCGACATCGTCAATCACCCGACCGACGACGGCAGCCCGACCCATGCGGTGACGAACGTCACGCTCGCGAATGCGTCCACGTGGACCGGCGCGACCGACGCGGTCCGCACGCTGTCGCTGGACACGAACAGCCTCTGGACCGTCACCGCCGATTCGTCGGTCGGTTCCGTTGCACTGAACGATTCGACGATCGCATTCGACGCGCCGCCGGCCGGTGGCGCACCGACCCCGCGCACGCTCGTCGTGGCAGGCGACTATGCGGCCCACAACGGCAAGCTCGTCCTCCATACGACGTTGCAGGACGACGCGTCTCCCAGTGACCGCCTCGTGATCGACGGCGGCCATGCATCCGGCGACACCGGCATCGTCGTCAAGCGCGCGGGCGGCGACGGCGCGGCAACGACCATCGGCATCCCGCTCGTCGAAACGCGTAACGGCGGCACGACCGACGCGTCGGCATTCACGCTGGATGCGGCATCGGACGGCTACCGGAACGGCTTTGGCACGTTGTCGGCCGGCGGCTACGACTACATGCTCAAACGCGGTGGCGACGGCGGTCGAGCAGAAGACTGGTATCTCGTCTCCGCCGCAAAGCCTCAGCCGCCGACTCCGCCCGGCCCCGTCGACCCCGAGCCGCCGGTCGGGCCGGAAATCGATCCGCCGCCGCGCACCGCCGCACCGGAACCCGACGCGTATCTGGCAAACGCGGATGCCGCATCGATGATGGCCGTCCATACGCTGCATCAGCGTGAAGACGCGTCGTTGCGCACCGGCACCATCGCACCGGCCCCGCTCGACGGCGCCGTGTGGCTGCGTGTCGAAGGCCAGATGACGTCGATGTCCGGCGGCAACCGCAGCGTGTCGGGCAACGGGCGGCTGATTCACGCGGGCGCCGACCTGCTCCGCTTCAACGATGGTCGCGGCGGCAGCGTGCGCATCGGTGCGATGGGCATGTACGGCAGCCAGACGAACTGGTCGACGCGCCCGCTATGGAATGCCGTCGAGCAGCGCATCATGGACGCCACCGCGCGCGGCAGCGTGGAAGGCTACAACGTCGGCCTGTACGGCACGTGGTATGGCAACCGCGACATCCTGACCGGCCCCTACGTCGACGCCTGGTTCATGTACGGCGCCTATGCGAACAGCGTCGGCGGCAGCCTCGCGGCCGATTCGTACCGGTCCCGCACCGTGACCGGCTCGGTCGAGACCGGCTATTCGTTCGGTTTCTACGAGCGCGGCGACACGCGGTTCTTCGTCGAGCCCGAAGCGCAGCTGGTCGTATCCGACTATCGCGCGGACGCGCACGGCACCGCCGGCGGCCGTCTCGACGGCCAGGGCTCGACCGACGTGCTCACCCGCCTGGGCGTACGCGTGCATGGCGTGACCACGATGCCGCACGGCCGCGAGCTCCGGCCGTTCATCGAGGCGAACTGGTGGCACGGCCCGGGCTCGCGCTCGCTGACGCTCGACCGCAATGCGTTCTCGTACAGCGTGCCGCGCGACCGCGTTGCGGTCCGGATCGGCGCGACCGGGCAGGTGAGCCGGCAATTCTCGATATCGGCAAGCCTGGGGGTGGAAGGGAATCTGTCCGACTACTCGGTGGTAACGGGGCAGTTCTCGGCCAAATACCGCTGGTAATGCCGCCTGCGGGGCGGGGGCGCGAAATTCGCGCCCCCGCGGAATTCCGCTATACTCCTCCGATCTGCCGCCCCCTTCGCGGCAGGTCGGAAGCGCGCCGATTTGCTGACTCGATTGCGGGCGCGCGAACCGGCCGGGGCCTTGATGCATCGTGCGTCGTTCCCCGGCGGTTCACTACAAATGCGGCTAAAGAGGTCGTCAGCCGCGCACCTTCGCCTCCGCGCATCGCCGACACCATTTAGCCGCCCAGTCATAAGGCGGAACGAATGGAATCGATCGGCATCGTCGCTCCACAGACCATGCACTTCGCCGAACCGCTGCGCTTGCAAAGCGGCAGCGTGATCGGCAACTATCAGCTCGTCGTCGAGACGTACGGCGAGCTCAACGCCGCGCGCTCGAACGCGGTGCTCGTCTGCCACGCGCTCAACGCGTCGCACCACGTCGCCGGCGTCTACGCGGACGATCCGCGCAGCACCGGCTGGTGGGACAACATGGTCGGCCCGGGCAAGCCGCTCGACACCAACCGCTTCTTCGTGATCGGCGTGAACAACCTCGGCTCGTGCTTCGGCTCGACCGGCCCGATGAGCATCGATCCGTCGACCGGCAAGCCGTACGGCGCAAAGTTTCCGGTGGTCACCGTCGAGGACTGGGTGCACGCGCAGGCGCGCGTCGCCGACGCGTTCGGCATCGAGCGCTTCGCCGCCGTGATGGGCGGCAGCCTCGGCGGGATGCAGGCGCTCGCATGGAGCCTGATGTACCCGGAGCGCGTCGCGCACTGCATCGACATCGCATCGACGCCGAAGCTGTCCGCGCAGAACATCGCGTTCAACGAGGTCGCGCGCTCGGCGATCCTGTCCGATCCCGATTTCCACGGCGGCGACTACTACGCGCACGGCGTGAAGCCGAAGCGCGGGCTGCGCGTCGCGCGGATGATCGGCCACATCACGTACCTGTCCGACGACGACATGGCCGAGAAATTCGGCCGCGCGCTGCGCCGCGCGGACGGCGCGCTCGATGCGTACAACTTCAGCTTCGACGTCGAGTTCGAGGTCGAGTCGTACCTGCGCTACCAGGGCGACAAGTTCGCCGACTACTTCGACGCGAACACCTACCTGCTGATCACGCGCGCGCTCGACTACTTCGATCCGGCGAAGGCGTTCGACGGCAACCTGACGGCCGCGCTCGCGCACACGCAGGCGAAATACCTGATCGCAAGCTTCTCGACCGACTGGCGCTTCGCGCCGGCGCGCTCGCGCGAGATCGTGAAGGCGCTGCTCGACAACAAGCGCACGGTCAGCTACGCGGAGATCGACGCACCACACGGCCACGACGCATTCCTGCTCGACGACGCGCGCTATCACAACCTGATCCGCGCCTATTACGAACGAATCGCCAGCGAGGTGGGCGCATGAACCAGCAAGCGCTGAATTCCCTGTCCGCACGCGCGGACTTCCGTGCGATTGCCCGCTGGGTCGAACCGCGCGCAACCGTGCTCGATCTCGGCTGCGGCGACGGCTCGCTGCTGTCGCTGCTGTCCGAGGAACTGGACGTGTCCGGCTACGGGATCGAACTGAACGACGCGGGCGTGCTCGCGAGCGCGAAGAACGGGATCAACGTGATCCAGCAGAACCTCGAGGACGGCCTGCGCCTGTTCGAGGATCACAGCTTCGATTTCGCGATCCTGTCGCAAACTTTGCAGACGATCCACCAGACGGCCGCGATCCTGCGCGAAACCGCACGCGTCGGGCGCGAGTGCATCGTGTCGTTCCCGAACTTCGGCTACTGGGCGCACCGGCTGTCGGTGCTGCGCGGCCGGATGCCGGTGTCGAAGTCGCTGCCTTACCAGTGGCACAACACGCCGAACGTCCGGGTACTGACGATCAAGGATTTCGAGGCGCTCGCACCGGAAGTCGGCGTCACGATCCTCGACCGCATCGTGCTGCACGAAGGGCAGCCGATTCGATGGGGAGCGAACTGGCGTGGTAGTCTTGCTGTCTACCGCGTCAAGCGCAGCTGAGCCGCGGGGCCGTTGACGGATGATCCGGCCCGCACACGCGTGCGGCCGCCCCTTCTGCGCCGTCCGCGCCGCCTGCGCTGCCGCCGCAATCAGTCAACGCTACCCAGTTCCTGTCCATGTCGAAAACGCCACACGAGGCGCCCGCACTCACCGCTCACGAGGATCACCCCGGCTGGCGCGCCTATCTGAACACGCACATGCTGATCTGCGTGTTCCTGGGCTTCACGTCCGGGCTGCCGCTCTTCACGCTCGTCTACCTCGTGCAGGCATGGCTGCGCTCCGAGGGCGTGAACCTGAAGGAAATCGGCCTGTTCGCGCTGATCCAGTTCCCGTATACGTGGAAGTTCCTGTGGGCGCCGCTGATGGACCGCTACATCCCGCGCCTGCCCGGCTGGCGGCCAGGCCGCCGGCGCGGCTGGCTGCTGCTCACGCAGCTGCTGGTCGCCGGCGCGATCGCCGCGCTCGGCTTCGTGTCGCCGCGCGACTCGATCTGGACGGTCGCCGCGCTCACGACGCTCGTCGCGTTCTTCGGCGCGAGCGCCGACATCGTGATCGACGCGTATCGCCGCGAACTGCTGCGCGACACCGAGCAGGGCCTTGGCAACGCGGTCCACGTGAACGCGTACAAGCTCGCCGCGCTGATCCCCGGCTCACTCGCGCTGATCCTGTCCGATCACATGCCGTGGGACGCCGTGTTCGCGATCACCGGTGCATTCATGCTGCCGGGCATCCTGATGACGCTCGTCGTGCGCGAGCCCGAAGTGGTCGGCGCGCCGCCGCGCAACCTGCGCGACGCGATCGTGCTGCCGTTCCGCGAATTCATCCAGCGCGACGGCTGGGCCGGCGCGCTGCTCGTCATCGCATTCATCTTCCTGTTCAAGATCGGCGACACGATGGCGACCACGCTGTCGACGTCGTTCTTCCTCGACATCGGCTTCACGCGCACCGAGATCGGCATCGTCGCGAAAACCACCGCGCTCGTCGCGAGCGTCGCCGGCGGCATCATCGGCGGCGTGTGGCTCGTGAAGATCGGGATCGGCCGCGGGCTGTGGATCTTCGGCGCGCTGCAGATGGTGTCGACGCTCGGCTTCGCATGGCTCGCGCACCTCGGCCCGGGCTCGCCGGTGCTCGCGTTGCTGTACGACTTCACGGTGTCGACGAGCCACGCGATCGCGGCCGGGCTGTCGGTGTTCGGCATCGCGGTCACGCCGCAATTCAGCCCGATGACGGTCGCGCTCGCGATCGTCTACGGCTTCGAAACCTTCACGACCGGCCTGACGATGGCCGCGTTCGTCGCGTATATCGCGAGCACGACCGATCCGCGCTACACGGCCACGCAGTTCGCGCTGTTCACGAGCCTCGCGTCGGTGCCGCGCACGCTCGCGTCGGCCGCGAGCGGCTTCATCGTCGCGAAGATCGGCTGGTTCGACTACTTCATCGTGTGCACCGCGCTCGCGATCCCCGGCATGCTGCTGCTGTTCAAGATCGCGCCGTGGAACGGTGTCGCGCGCAATGGCGAGGCCAGCCGTGCGCAGTGACCGGCTGCATCGCCTGACACGCGTCGCCGCCGCGCTGGGCGTCGGCATCGCGACGCTCGGCATCGCGGCGAGCGCGCGTGCGGCCGACGCGAGCGGAACCGCCGCCGTCTCCGCACCGGCCACCGCACCGGCCGCGCCGGCTGCGCTCTCCACGCCGCCGGCCGCCATTCCGCCGCCCGCGGCCGAAGCCGCGCAGCCGACCGGCGGGGCCGTGTCCTCCAAGGCGTATACGCCGACGTCGCAGCAGGTCCGCTACGGCAACGCGATCGCGTTCCGCACGCTGATCCCGTCGCCGCTGCTCGAACAGCTGACCGCGAGCGAATACGCGCAGATCGTGCAGACGGCCGCCGACAGCGACCGCCTGCTGCCCGCGAACCAGCCGCGCGTGAAGCGGCTGCGCACGATCGTGGCGAAGCTCGCGCCGTATTCGGTGAAGTGGAACGATCGCGTGAAGAGCTGGGCGTGGGACGTCAACGCGATCCGCTCGCGCGAGATCCGCGTCACGTGCCTGCCGGGCGGCAAGGTGCTCGTGTACGGCGGGCTGCTCGACCGCGTGCGGCTGAACGACGACGAGCTCGGCGTGCTGCTCGCGCACGGCATCGCGCATGCGCTGCGCGAACATGCACGCAGCAATTTCAGCGCGGCATCGCAAACGTCGCTGCGCGCGGCCACGCTGCCGCCGCTGTTCGGCGTCGGCGATCCGCTGCCGCAGGCGCTGAATCTCGGTGCACGCCTGCAGACGCTGCGCTACGATCCGACCGACGAAACGGAAGCCGACGTGATCGGCGGCGACATCGCCGCGCGCGCGGGCTTCGATCCGCGTGCGGCGATCACGCTGTGGGACAAGCTCGCGGCGGCCACGCGCGCGAACAAGACGTCGGGCTTCATCTACATGCATCCGTACAGCGCGACGCGCCGGCAGGATCTGCTGAACCGCCTGCCGGACCTGATGCCGCTGTATGCGAAGGCGATCGGCAAGCGGGTCGACACGCTGCCCGACTACGCAGGCATCAGCGCGCAGCGGCGCAAGGTCGTGCGGCGCTGAGCGCCCGCAGCCGGCCCCGCCGCCGGCGCGTGACACCGCGTGCTATGCGCCGACTGCCGAATCGACCGGCCGCATGCCGTTCTCGCGCATCGAGCGCACTTCATCGCCGGGGCTGCGGCCGAACAGCCGCTTGAACTCGCGGCTGAACTGCGACGCGCTCGCATAACCGACCCGCGCGGCGGCCGCGCCCGCACCGACACCGTCCTGCACCATCATCAGCCGCGCCTGGTGCAGGCGCGCGGCCTTCACGTACTGCATCGGCGACGTCGCCGTCACGTGCTTGAACTGCGCGTGGAACACCGCGAGGCTCATGCCGGCCTCGCGCGCGAGCGTCTCGACGTCGAGATCGGCCTTCAGGTCCGCATGGATGCGCCGCAGCGCCTTCGCGATGCGGCCGAAATGATGCTGCTGGACGAGCGCCGCGCGAATCGCGTCGCCCTGCGCGCCGGTCAGCACGCGGTACGCGATCTCGCGCATGATCGCGGGCCCCAGCACGCGCGTGTCGTGCGGCGACGCGAGCGCTTCGAGGAGGCGCACCACCGCGTCGGCGAGCGGCGCATCGAGCGGTGTCGAATAGACGCCGTGCGGCTCGCTGACCGCGGCGCCCAGCGTCTCGTCGAGCAGGATCGCGAGCTCGGCGATCACCGCGAGATCGACGCGGATCGAGATCGCGAGAAACGGCTCGTCCATGCTCGCGAACGTCTCGCATTCGAACGGCAGCGGCACCGACAGCACCAGATACTGCTGCGCGTCGTACACGAACGAACGGTCGCCGAGATAGCCGAGCTTGCGGCCCTGGCACACGACGATGATGCTCGGCTCATACAGTACCGGCATGCGCGGCACCGGCCGGCTCACGCGGATGAAGCGCACGCCGGCGAGCGCCGCCAGCGTATCGCCGTCGTTCGGTGCGAGACGCGAATGCAGGTCGATCATGCGGCGCCGCACACGGTCGCTCGAGTCGTCGAAAAGGGGCTGGAAGCTCATCGGCGTTATCCTGTCCTGCAAGAGAATCCGGCTCGCAATGTAGCACCTTGAAAGCGTTTTGACGGCCATTCGCGCGCAATTCGAGAGGAATAGGCAAATCTTCGAGACCTTCGTGTATTTCGCCGCGGCGGCTCGCTCCTTACGATGGGCATCTGTCTCGCTGCATCGCCACAGACGCGGCGGCAGTCTGTTTCGCCGGATGTTTTTCCCGGACAAGGAGCCCCCTGCATGAGCACAACTTACGCTTACGCGGCGACCGATGCGCGCTCGCCGCTCGCCCCGTTCGAATTCCAGCGCCGCGCGCTGCGCGACCTCGACGTCCAGATCGAGGTGCTGTACTGCGGCGTCTGCCACTCGGACCTGCATCAGGCCCGCAACGAATGGCGCAACACGATCTACCCGGTCGTGCCCGGCCATGAGATCGTCGGCCGCGTGACGGCGACCGGCCCGCAAGTGTCGCGCTTCAAGGTCGGCGAACTGGTCGGCGTCGGCTGTCTCGTCGACTCGTGCCGCACGTGCCCGAGCTGCGCGGAGGGCCTCGAGCAGTATTGCGAGAACGGCTTCGTCGGCACCTACAACGGCCAGGATCGCGTGACCGGCGACATCACGTACGGCGGCTATTCGACGCAGCTCGTCGTCGACGAGGCGTTCGTGCTGCGCGTGCCCGACACGCTCGACCCGGCCGGCGCCGCGCCGCTGCTGTGCGCGGGGATCACAACCTATTCGCCGCTGCGGCAATGGAACGTCGGGCCCGGCAAGAAGGTCGGGATCGTCGGTCTCGGCGGCCTTGGCCACATGGGCGTGAAGCTCGCGCGCGCGATGGGCGCGCACGTGGTGCTGTTCACGACGTCGCCATCGAAGATCGAGGACGGCAAGCGGCTCGGCGCGCATGAAGTGGTGATCTCGAAGGACGAGGCGCAGATGAACGCGCATCTGAACAGCTTCGACTTCATCCTGAACACGGTCGCCGCGCAGCACGACCTGAACCCGTTCCTGCACCTGCTGAAGCGCGACGGCACGATGACGCTCGTCGGCGCACCGGAGCACGACCACCCGTCGCCGCAGGTGTTCAACCTGATCTTCAAGCGCCGCCGCCTCGCGGGCTCGCTGATCGGCGGGATCGCGGAAACGCAGGAAATGCTCGACTTCTGTGCGGAGCACGGCATTACGTCCGATATCGAGATGATCCCGATGCAGCAGATCAATGCCGCTTACGAACGGATGCTGAAGAGCGACGTGAAGTACCGGTTCGTGATCGACATGGCGTCGATCAAGCAGTAAGCCTGAAGGCGTGCTTGCGTCGCGTTGAGCGGCCTGCGAGCACGCCGTGCCGACTTCGCGATGCGGCACCGCGATAGTGCCAGTGACGGAATGGACCGTCAGTCACGCTCCTGAAGCGAGAATTGAAACGGATTCTCCGGGGTGGTGAATTTGAGGCGGAGCACATCCCCAGTTCGAGCAAAGCGGCGCCCGTCGAACGTGTAGTACTCGACCAGCAAGCCGGTCCGCACCGTGTTTGCATCGTCGAACAGATAGCTGTTCTTCGGAAACGCCAGTTTCCCGTCGTTCTTCACCGCAACGGCCCGACAGGACGACAACAGCCCAGGCAATTGTAGAAACGCAGACTTGCGCGACAAGGGATTCATCACCAGGAACACTTGCTTGTATCGGCTGGCCGCCTCGCCCGACGCACTGCCTGCGCCTTCCACGCAGATCAGCGGCGGGTGCGTATTGGTTCGCTCGGTGGTGTACACATCGGCCGAGTCCGGAAAAATGTCGGACGAGTGCTCGCCCGGAAATGCCCTTGCCCGGGCAAACCGATACGTTCGACCGTTCACCACGATGCGGTCCTGCCAGAGTTCAAGCGCGAGTTCCTTTCGCCCAAACTCGGCATGCAGAGCAGCAAACTCGCCGGGCTGTCCGGGGTACGCATAGAGCACGTGGGAACCAGGCGTGTTCGGGTCAACTTCCCGCTCAGCCGGCGTGCGAAATATCGAGCCGGGGCGCGCTGCATAGAACGCATCGTAGCCGTCATACGACGCGGCCGTGGCGGCGTGCGCCCAAAGGGCCACGGCTACCGCCAATATCGTTACGAATTTCATCGATGCGCGTTGGCCCCTGTCGCCCGAAGATAGTCGGGATTGTATTTCCAAAAAATCGTACTTCCGTGCGCGGCGGTCGAGATCCACACCGAGTCATAGCGGCCTCGCTCAGCGCCATCGACTGTCTTTCCCGTCTTCTTGTTCACCACCCTCCATCGTTTGACGAATAACCCCGGATTCTCCTGTACGTCGAAAATGTTGTGCGAAGGCGCCCCCCACTTGAATGTGTTTTTGACCTTAGGGTGTGATGCATACCTCGTCATGAAGTCACGGCCATCCCACCAAAACGCGCCGTTCGACGGGTCGAGACCTTCATTTGCGAGGGCTTTGCGTGCCCACTCGACAGCTAATTGCATCCCGGAGTCAGCATTGAGCTTGTCGTCCGGCGTTAACATCAACTTGTTGAACCGTTGGTTGGTGCCATTCCACGCATAGGCATAGTTCGGGTCTGCCGCACGCAGTTGCGATACGCTCATTCCGCCCCATGCCCTACACCTGTTCGCGACGGCAAAGGCGATTCCGCCGATTTCGTTCGAATCATTTGCAACGGATGCTTCACCGTATGCGATTGCAGCGAGCAAACGCAGGTCTGCACTAATTTCATCACTCATCGAGCAGCCCCTGCGCGCCAGACGACCACTGTGAGATCAGGGTGGGCTGCCACTGAGAACGACCGCGTTCTCCCGTGTTCGAGAGGCGCATTATCGACAAGCGTACGTCCGTTGCTCTGAACCTTGTAGTTCATTCCTTCAACAGGTTTTCCGGAGTCGACTTCGATGATCTCGAAAAAGTGCTCGACCTCCTCCGAGTCAACTGATGTCGCGGCTACACTCTGCGCGACCGCGTTCGGAACGGCCGATCCCTCACTGCTCGTCAGAAATATTCCCGGGCTGGGGCCGACGAGGACGCGGTTCCTTTTGCATGGACAGAGCCCCCGATCGCCGTCAACGACAACATTCCGCCCCTTTTCCGACATCCCTTTGCCGGTTCCGAAGATTTTGAATGTCCCGTCGCAGTTGCCGCACGTCGCTTCGTCGCCGCTCAGCGCCACATGCTTTCCATCGTCGTAAATCGTCGACGAATATGCGAAGACGACTCCGCGCGTCGTCGTGGGATCACCGTGCCGAATCGCCGCCTTACGCACCGTGCCCTCCCGTGCGGGCTGCATCGGCCGAAATCGGCGAATACGTCGAATCAAACAGCCCCGGAATCTCCTGACCATCGCGAACGGCAATGCCGAACGCGTTCTGCGCGGCCGTCACGATACGATCGCCGTTACTCAAACGCGACCCGACGAGTGCAATCGGTCTGCCCTCCCGCATGGCAGCATAACCGGCCCCATCTATGATCGTGGCCTCTGTACCGTCTTCGTATGCAACGATATCGCCAACCACGGCGAGCCCCAGATCTGCGAACGTCGCATTGCTGGACACCCGTGCCACCGTACCACCGCGTTCGGTCCGCGCGCCGATAGTAGCGAAAAGATGCATCGTTTCGTTGATTGCCTGCTTCGACATGCCGAGTTCTCCTGTCTAAACGGATCATCACGGCCTGCGAATGGCCGTGACGACGGCGTCGCATGTTCGAAAAGCACGCGAATGCGCGTCACACAGTCTCCATAAATTGAACGGGCGCGAATATGGGATGAGTTCGAAAATGAGTCGCGCATGCGCGCAAGCGGCGTCTACCCAACGCACGAGGCAAATGGACTCCGGGCGCACGCAACGATCGCCGCCATCCGAAAACGAAACGGGCCGCATGTTCGACATGCGGCCCGTTCTGCATCCTGCGACCGGATTGCCCGGCCACGACGATTACTTCTTGTAGTCGTAATCGACCGTCAGCGGCGCGTGATCGCTGAACTTGATGTCCTTGAAGATCGACGTGCTCTTCGCGGTGCCCGCAACGCCCGGCGTCGCGATCTGGTAATCGATCCGCCACCCGACGTTCTTCGCGTACGCCTGGCCGCGGTTGCTCCACCACGTGTACTGCTCGGGGCGCGGATCGAGCGTGCGGAACACGTCGACGTAGCCGACGTCGTCGAACAGCTGCGTGAGCCACGCGCGCTCTTCCGGCAGGCAGCCCGAGTTCTTCTGGTTGCTCTTCCAGTTCTTGATGTCGATTTCCTTGTGGACGATGTTCACGTCGCCGCACAGGATCACCTCGCGCTGCTTCTTCAGCTCGGCGAGATGCGGCATGAACTCGTCCATGAAGCGGTACTTCGCCTGCTGGCGCTCCTCGCCGCTCGAGCCGGACGGCACGTACACCGACACGATCGACAGCTTGCCGTAGCGCGCCTCGACGTAGCGCCCCTCGGGATCGAATTCGCTGCTGCCGAAGCCGATGATCACGTCATCGGGCTCGTGGCGGCTGTACACGCCCGCACCGCTGTAGCCCTTCTTCTCGGCGTGATGGAAATAGCTCTTGAAGCCGTGCGGCTCGACGAATTCGGCCGGCAGGTCGTCGGCCGACACCTTGATTTCCTGCACGCACACGCAATCGGCGTTCTGTTCGCCGAGCCATTCGAAGAAGCCCTTCTTCGCGGCCGAGCGGATGCCGTTCAGGTTGGCGGTAATCACTCGCATCATGTCGGGTTCCGTTGTTCAGTTCAGGTCAGGTCAATTCGATTCAGTTCTGTTCGGTTCGATGCGCATCGCAGCATCGCAGCATCGCAGCCTAGCGGATCTTCACGCCCTCGAGCTCGGGCTTCGGCGGCGGGAATTCGAGTTTCATGTCGGTCATCGTGCGCAGCAGCAGCTCGGCAATCATCACGTTGCGATGGGTCTTCGAGTTCGCCGGGATCACGTACCACGGCGCATGCTCGGCCGACGTCGCGGCGAGCGCGTCGCGATACGCCGACTGATACGCATCCCAGTGCTTGCGTGCGTCGAGATCGGCGATGTCGAACTTCCAGTGCTTGGTCGGATCGTCGATGCGCGCCTGCAGCCGCTCGCGCTGCTCGTCCTTCGAGATGTGCAGGAAGCACTTGACGATCGTCGTGCCGTTCTCCGCGAGCATCGTCTCGAAATCGCGGATCTGCCGGTAGCGGCGCTCGCGCTCCTTGTCATCGATCAGGCCGAGCACGCGCGGCACCAGCACGTCTTCATAGTGGCTGCGATTGAAGATCGCGAGCTCGCCCGCGGCCGGCACCTGCGCGTGCACGCGCCACAGGAAGTCGTGCGCGGCCTCGGTCGGCGTCGGCGCCTTGAACGGCACGATACGCAGGCCGAGCGGATCGACGTCGCGGAACACGGCGCGCACGGTGCCGTCCTTGCCGCTCGTGTCCATTCCCTGCAGCACGAGCAGCAGGCGCTTCTTCTGCTGCGTATGCAGGCGCTCCTGCTGGACGTCGAGCTCCGTCGACACGGCTGTGAGCCGCTCGCGGTCGGCCTCCTTCGATCCCGTCGAGAACGGCTTCGCGCCCGGATCGAACGCATCGAGCCTGAATGCGGCAGCTTCCTTCTCGCGCGTGCGGTACGGCACGCGGTAATCGTCGAGCGACGGTTGTTTCGCCATTCGTTCCTCCGTTGGACGGTGCGATGCGCACGTGCACACGATAACGCATGCACCAAAGCGACGGGCCGCCCCGAACAGGTTCGGCGGCGGCCCGTGCTCACGCGCGGTTCAGGCGCGCGGCCATGTTCAGCCCAGCTTCTTCTTCAGCAGTTCGTTGACCTGCTGCGGGTTCGCCTTGCCCTTGGTCGCCTTCATCGCCTGGCCGATCAGCGCGTTGAACGCCTTTTCCTTGCCCGCGCGGAATTCCTCGACCGACTTCGCGTTCGCCGCGAGCACCTCGTCGATGATCGCTTCCAGCGCGCCGGTGTCGGAGATCTGCTTGAGTCCCTTCGCGTCGATGATGCGGTCGGCCGCAGCGTCGTCGGTCGCCTTCTCGTCCCAGATCGTCGCGAAGATTTCCTTCGCGATCTTGTTCGAGATCGTGCCGTCGGCGATGCGCTGCAGCACCAGCGCGAGCTGCGCAGCCGAGACCGGAATCGCGTCGATCTCGATGCCGTCGCGGTTCAGCTGCGACGACACGTCGCCCATCAGCCAGTTCGCGGCGATCTTCGCGTTCGCCGCGCCGGCCTTCGCGACCACGGCCTCGAAGTACGCAGCCATCGCCTTGCTCGACGTAAGCACGCCGGCGTCGTACGCGGACACGCCATATTGCTCGACGAAGCGCTGCTGCATCGCGGCCGGCAGCTCGGGCATCCCGGCCTGCACGCGCTCGATCCAGTCCTGGCCGATCACGAGCGGCATCAGGTCGGGGTCGGGGAAGTAGCGGTAATCGTGCGCGTCTTCCTTGCTGCGCATCGACCGCGTCTCGCGCTTGTCCGGATCGTAGAGGCGCGTTTCCTGCACGACCTCGCCGCCGTCCTCGATCAGCTCGATCTGGCGGCGCACTTCGTAGTTGATCGCTTCCTCGAGGAACCGGAACGAGTTCAGGTTCTTGATCTCGGCGCGTGTGCCGAACTTTTCCTGGCCGACCGGCCGCACCGACACGTTCGCGTCGCAGCGGAACGAGCCTTCCTGCATGTTGCCGTCGCAGATGCCGAGCCACACGACGAGCGCGTGCAGCGCCTTCGCGTAGGCAACGGCCTCGGCCGCGCTGCGCATTTCCGGCTCGGTGACGATCTCGAGCAGCGGCGTGCCCGCGCGGTTCAGGTCGATCCCGGTCATCCCGGCGAAGTCTTCATGCAGCGACTTGCCCGCATCTTCCTCGAGGTGCGCACGCGTCAGGTTGACGGTCTTCTCGTACGCGGCCTTGCCGGCTTTTTCGTTGGCCGGCACCTGGATCGTGATCTGGCCGCCCTGCACGACCGGAATCTCGTACTGGCTGATCTGATAGCCCTTCGGCAGATCGGGGTAGAAATAATTCTTGCGCGCGAAGATGCTGCGCGGCGCGATGGTCGAGCCGATCGCGAGGCCGAAGCGGATCGCCCGCTCGACCGCGCCGCGGTTCAGCACCGGCAGCACGCCCGGCAGCGCCAGGTCGACCGGGCACGCCTGCGTGTTCGGCTCGGCACCGAACTGCGTCGACGCGCCGGAGAAGATCTTCGAGACGGTCGACAGTTGCGCGTGCGTCTCGAGACCGATGACGACTTCCCATTGAGTCATGCTTATACCCCCGCCGGAACTTGCTTGTGCCAGTCGGTCGCGCGCTGGAACGCGTCTGCGACCTGCAGCATCCGGGCTTCGTTGAAATAGTTGCCGATGATCTGCAGACCGACCGGGCGCTTCGCATTCGCGCCGGCGCCGAAGCCGCACGGCACGCTCATGCCGGGCAGGCCCGCGAGGCTCACCGACAGCGTGTAAATATCTGCGAGATACATCTGCACCGGATCGTCGCCCTTCGCGCCGAGATCCCATGCGACCGTCGGCGAAGCCGGGCCCATGATCACGTCGCAGGACTTGAACGCCTCCTGGAAATCCTGCGCGATGATGCGGCGGATCTTCTGCGCCTGCAGGTAGTACGCGTCGTAATAGCCGTGCGACAGCACGTAGGTGCCGACGAGAATGCGGCGCTTCACTTCGGGCCCGAAGCCTTCGGCGCGCGACTTCTTGTACATGTCGAGCAGATCGCCGTACTGCGCGGCGCGGTGACCGAAACGCACGCCGTCGAAGCGCGACAGGTTCGACGACGCCTCGGCCGGCGCGATCACGTAGTACACGGGGATCGACAGTTCCGTCTTCGGCAGCGACACCGGCACGAGCGTCGCGCCGAGCGCTTCATATTGCTTGAGCGCCGCGTCGATCGCCGCGCGCACGTCGTCGGCGAGGCCGTCGCCGAAATACTCGTTCGGCAGACCGATGCGCAGCCCCGCGAGCGGCTTGCCCGCGTCGCTGCCGGCCGTCCACGGCTGGCCGAGGTGGCGCGTGAAGTCTTCGTCGTCGCGCTCGAGGCTCGTCGAGTCGCGCTCGTCGAAGCCGGCCATCGCATTCAGCAGCAGCGCGCAGTCGGACGCGCTCTGCGCCATCGGGCCGCCCTGGTCGAGCGACGACGCGAACGCGATCATCCCGTAGCGCGACACGCGGCCGTAGGTCGGCTTGATGCCCGTCACGCCCGCGAACGACGCGGGCTGGCGGATCGAGCCGCCGGTGTCGGTGCCGGTCGCGGCCGGCGCGAGGCGCGCGGCGACGGCAGCCGAGCTGCCGCCCGAGCTGCCGCCCGGCACCGCGCTCGTATCCCACGGGTTCTTCACCGCGCCGAACGCGGAGTTCTCGTTCGACGAGCCCATCGCGAACTCGTCCATGTTGGTCTTGCCGAGCGTGACCATGCCGGCGGCCTGCAGGCGGGCGACGACGGTGGCATCGAACGGGCTCTCGTAGTTCGCGAGCATCTTCGAGCCGGCGGTCGAGCGCCAGCCGCGCGTGACGAACACGTCCTTGTGCGCGATCGGCAGGCCGGTCAGCGCGCCGCCCGCGCCGCGCGCGAGCTCGGCGTCGGCGGCCTTCGCCTGCGCAAGGGTGAGGTCGGCGTCGACGTGGACGAACGCGTTCAGGTCGCGTGCCGCATCGATCCGTTTCAGGTAGAGCTGCGCGAGCTCGACGGCCGAGCATTCCTTGGCGGCGAGCGCGGCGCGCAGTTCGGTCAGGCTTTTTGCGTGCATTGAGTGGTTTTCCTGGGAATTCTGGGTGGCGCGCGGCGCGGCGCCGGCGCGCTTGTCATCGAATGCTTACTCGATCACCTTCGGCACGAGATAGAGGCCGTCCTGGACGGCCGGCGCCGGACGCTGGTTGTCGTCGCGAGCGACGACTTCCGTCACGGCGTCGTCGCGCAGGCGCTGCGCGACTTCCTGGATCTGTTCGATCGGGTGGGCGAGCGGCGCGATGCCGGCGGTGTCGACCGCCTGCATCTGCTCGACGAGGCCGAAGAATTCATTGAGCTGGCCGAGCGTATGCTCGGCGTCGGCGTCGGCCATTTCGAGTCGCGCCAGGTGCGCGATGCGTTTCACATCGGTCAGGGTCAGGGCCATGCGATCACCGGAAAAACAAGACTGCGCAGCGCATCGAATGCAGCGCTGCGGCGGGGGGTTGGAGGGTGCGATCCCACCCTCAAAAATCGGGGCCGAAGCGGCAAAAATACCGCCCGTTTCGATTCAAATACGGTGAAATTATAAGGTATCATTACGCGTTCGACCCAAACCCGGCAGCCTTTTCCCGCACCGTTTCGCCCTGTTTCGGCAAAGCCGTGCGTGCTTCGTGCGATCCCCGGTAGACATCACTCGCAGCTTCGTGCGCCGCGGCGGCCACTTCCGTCACGCTTCCCGAGGCTGTTATTTTTTCCGCTGCCGCCCTCAGCGCTCGCTATGCAGGGCCGGCCCAGAGCGAAACAGGATTCTGAATGTTCGGTTTTTTGCGCAGCTACTTCTCCAACGATCTGGCGATCGACCTCGGCACCGCAAACACCCTGATCTACATGCGCGGCAAGGGCATCGTGCTCGATGAGCCGTCCGTCGTGTCGATTCGCCAGGAAGGCGGCCCCAACGGCAAGAAGACGATCCAGGCGGTCGGCAAGGAAGCCAAGCAGATGCTCGGCAAGGTGCCGGGCAACATCGAGGCGATCCGCCCGATGAAGGACGGCGTGATCGCCGACTTCACCGTCACCGAGCAGATGATCAAGCAGTTCATCAAGACGGCGCACGAGTCGCGCATGTTCTCGCCGTCGCCGCGCATCATCATCTGCGTGCCGTGCGGCTCGACCCAGGTCGAGCGCCGCGCGATCAAGGAAGCCGCGCACGGCGCCGGCGCATCGCAGGTCTACCTGATCGAGGAGCCGATGGCGGCCGCGATCGGCGCGGGCCTGCCGGTGTCGGAAGCCACCGGCTCGATGGTCGTCGACATCGGCGGCGGCACGACCGAAGTCGGCGTGATCTCGCTCGGCGGCATCGTGTACAAGGGTTCGGTGCGCGTCGGCGGCGACAAGTTCGACGAAGCGATCGTCAACTACATCCGCCGCAACTACGGGATGCTGATCGGCGAGCAGACCGCCGAGGCGATCAAGAAGGAAATCGGCTCCGCGTTCCCGGGCTCCGAAGTCAAGGAAATGGAAGTGAAGGGCCGCAACC
Organism: Burkholderia sp. SR8; assembly: GCF_052851275.1. Lineage (NCBI taxonomy): Bacteria > Pseudomonadati > Pseudomonadota > Betaproteobacteria > Burkholderiales > Burkholderiaceae > Burkholderia > Burkholderia sp. SR8. The sequence continues at coordinate 44,214 of NZ_JAULUC010000018.1, read as the reverse complement.
TGTCGGAAGGCATTCCGCGCAGCTTCACGATCTCCAGCAACGAAATCCTCGAAGCGCTGACCGATCCGCTGAACCAGATCGTGTCGTCGGTGAAGATCGCCCTCGAGCAGACGCCGCCGGAACTCGGCGCCGACATCGCCGAGCGCGGGATGATGCTGACGGGCGGCGGCGCGCTGCTGCGCGACCTCGATCGCCTGCTCGCGGAAGAAACCGGCCTGCCGGTGCTCGTCGCCGAAGACCCGCTCACCTGCGTCGTGCGCGGTTCGGGCATGGCGCTCGAGCGCATGGACAAGCTGGGCAGCATCTTCTCGTACGAGTGATCGCCGAGTGATCGCCTAAGCAGTCCCGTTTGATATGACGCACCCGCGGCGTGGCCGGCTCGCTCGTTCAGAACGAACCGCCACGCCGTTTGCGCGTCTGAGCATTATTTAACCGATCGCCACGCGCCCGGCGCCGACCATGGAATACAGTCCGCCGCCCCTCTTCAAGCAAGGTCCGCCCGCGCTCGCGCGGCTCATCTTCTTCGTCGCCCTCGCCATCGCGCTTCTCGTATCGGACGCGCGCTTCAGCACGCTCGAAATCCTCCGCGGCGTGCTCGGCACCGTGCTGTACCCGCTGCAACGCGCGGCGCTCGTGCCGCGCGACCTGTTCATGGGGGCGGCCGACATCGCCGTCACCGGCGCATCGCTGCGCCACGAGAACGACGCGCTGCGCAAGCGCAACCTGCAACTGTCCACGCAGGCCAACCAGGCCGCGGTGCTCGCGCAGGAAAACACCCATCTGCGCGCGGTGCTCGAGCTGCGCCAGCACATCGCGACGCAATCGACGCCGGTCGAGATCCAGTACGACACGAGCGATCCGTTCACGCAGAAAATCGTGATCGGGCAGGGTTCGCAGCAGGGCATCCAGAACGGCGCGCCGGTCGTCAGCGAGGACGGCGTGATCGGCCAGGTCACGCGCGTGTTCCCGCTGCAGGCCGAAGTCACGCTGATCACCGACCGCGATCTCGCGATTCCCGTGCAGGTGTTGCGCACCGGCCTGCGCAGCGTGATATACGGCACGCCGAAGGGCGATTCGCTCGATCTGCGCTTCGTGCCGACGAGTTCGGACCTCGTCGCGGGCGACGAGCTCGTCACGAGCGGCCTCGACGGCGTCTATCCGCCGGGCCTGCCGGTCGCGAAGGTCGTGCGCGTCGACAAGCTCGCCGACACCGCATTCGCGCGCGTCACGTGCGCGCCGGTGGCCGCCGTGCGCGGCGCGCGGCAGATGCTCGTGCTGCACTACCAGAACGACGTCCCGCCGCGCCCGGCCGAGCCCGACCCGGCCGCCGAGAAGAACGCGAAGGGCAAGAAGGGCGCCAAGGCCGCCGCGAAGGGTGAAAAAACCGACAAGGCCGAGAAGGCCGACAAGGCCGACCCCAACGCGAAGCCGGCCGCCGCGGCCGCGCCGGGCGCGAAACCCGCGCCGACTGCGCCTGTCGCGCCGGCCAAGCCCGCCGCCGCGAACGCGAAGCCCGCGGCCGGGCAATCAGGAGCCCAGTGATGAACCGCCCGCAATACATCCTGCAGCCGGTCAATCCGTACTTCATCGTCTTCAGTCTCGCCGCCGCGTTCCTGCTGAACCTGATGCCGTGGGGCCGCCTGCCCGGCGTGCCCGACTTCGTCGCGCTCGTGCTGCTGTTCTGGAACATCCACCAGCCGCGCAAGGTCGGGATGGGCGTCGCGTTCGCGCTCGGCATCCTGATGGACGTGCACGACGCGGGGCTGCTCGGCGAGCACGCGCTCGCCTACACGCTGCTGTCGTACGGCGCGATCACGATCCATCGCCGCGTGCTGTGGATGCCGATCGGCGTGCAGGTGCTGTACGTCACGCCGCTGCTCGTCGTCGCGCAGCTGGTGCCGTTCGTGATCCGCCTCGTGATGGGCGCCGCGTTTCCCGGCTGGCGCTATCTGGTGGACGGCTTCGTCGAGGCCGCGCTGTGGCCGATCGCGAGCCACCTGCTGCTGATGCCGCAACGCCGCCCGGTCGACCCGGACGATACGCGCCCCATCTGAGCCGGACCGACCTTGATTACCCGCCGCCCCCACGCCCGCCGCGCGCCGCGCTCCGGGGCGGCCCCTCGCCCGCGCGCGCTTCGCGCACACGGGCCGGATCGAACGTAACCGCATGACCGAATTCAACGACACCCAACAGCAGCTCTCGAAGTTCCGCCTGCGCGTCGCGGCGGCGGGCGTGTTCGTGTTCGTCTGCTTCGGCCTGCTCGCGAGCCGCTTCTTCTACCTGCAGCTGATGCAGCATGGCAAATACGCGCTGCAGGCCGAGGAAAACCGCATCTCGGTCGCGCCGATCGTGCCGAACCGCGGGATCATCACCGACCGCAACGGCGTGGTGCTCGCGAAGAACTACTCGGCGTACACGCTCGAGATCACGCCGTCGAAGCTCGACGACACGCTCGACAACACGATCGACAAGCTGTCCGAGATCATCCCGATCGACGCACGCGACCGCCGCCGCTTCAAGAAGCTGCAGGAAGACTCGAAGAACTTCGAGAGCCTGCCGATCCGCACGCGCCTCACCGACGCGGAAGTCGCGCGCTTCACCGCGCAGCGCTTCCGCTTCCCCGGCGTCGACGTGCGCGCGCGGCTGTTCCGCCAGTACCCGCTCGGCATGACGGCCGCGCACGTGATCGGCTACATCGGCCGGATCTCGAAGCGCGACCAGGATCGCATCGACGCGATGAGCGACGACAACGACAGCGACCAGGAACACTACGATCCGCGCCGCGACGCGAACAACTACAAGGGCACCGACTACATCGGCAAGATCGGCGTCGAGCAGAGCTACGAAACCGAGCTGCACGGCCTCACGGGCTTCGAGGAAGTCGAGGTGACGGCCGGCGGCCGGCCGGTGCGCACGCTATCGCGCACGCAGGCGACGCCGGGCAACAACCTCGTGCTGTCGCTCGACATCGGGCTGCAGCAGGTCGCCGAGCAGGCGTTCGCCGGCAAGCGCGGCGCGCTCGTCGCGATCGAGCCGAAGACGGGGGACGTGCTCGCGTTCGTGTCGTCGCCGAGCTTCGATCCGAACTCGTTCGTCGACGGCATCGACCAGCAGACCTGGGACGAGCTGAACAACTCGCCCGACAAGCCGCTTCTGAACCGTCCGCTGCACGGCACCTACCCGCCCGGCTCGACGTACAAGCCGTTCATGGCGCTGGCCGGCCTGACGCTCGGCAAGCGCACGCCCGGCTGGGGCTTCCAGGATCCCGGCTACTTCACGTTCGGCGGCCATACGTTCCGCAACGACGTGCGCTCCGGCCAGGGCTGGGTCGACATGAACAAGGCGATCATGGTGTCGAACGACACCTACTTCTACATGCTCGCGCGCGACCTCGGCGTGAACGCGATCGCGAACTTCATGAAGCCGTTCGGGTTCGGCCAGATCACCGGCATCGACATCCAGGGCGAGGCGCGCGGGATCCTGCCGTCGACCGACTGGAAGAAGAAGGCGTTCAAGAAGGCCGCGCAGCAGAAATGGTTCGACGGCGAGACGATCAGCCTCGGGATCGGCCAGGGCTACAACTCGTTCACGATCCTGCAGCTCGCGCACGCGACCGCGACGCTCGCGAACAACGGCGTCGTGATGAAGCCTCACCTCGTGAAGGAAGTCGAGGATCCGATCACGCGCGCGCGCCACCTGACGGTGCCGAAGGAAAGCGAAGTGATTCCGCTGAAGCAGGCCGACATCGACGTCGTGAAGCGCGGGATGGAGAACGTGATCGAGAACCCGTCCGGCACCGCGTACAAGGTATTCCGCGGCGCGCCGTACCTCGCGGCCGGCAAGACCGGTACCGCGCAGGTGTTCTCGCTGCAGGGCTCGAACTACAAGGGCCACCTGCTTGCCGAGCACCTGCGCGACCACGCGCTGTTCATCGCGTACGCGCCGGTCGACCATCCGCAGATCGCGCTCGCGCTGGTCGTCGAGAACGGCGGCTGGGGCGCGCAGGCAGCAGGCCCGATCGCCCGGCGCGTGCTCGACTATTACCTCGTCGAGCGCCAGAACCCGAAGAACGAGGCCGCGGCGGTGGCCGCCGCCGCGTCGGCAACCGAACCGGTGAGCGCGCCGGTGATCGGCGACGCGTCGAAGCCCGCCGCCGTCGCGGCCGGCTTCACCGCGCTGCCGCAGCCGGTCGTGCCGAGCGCGGCGAGTGCGGCGAGTGCGGCGAGTGCGGCGGACGCAGCGTCGGCGGCGTCGGCCGCGGCGGCGCCCGACGCGTCGAGCGCGGCGCAGCCCGCTGAAGCGAGCGCCGCGGCGCCGCGCGCCGCGAGCCTGCCGCCGATCCGGCGCCCGCACCGGCCGCGCCGGCCCGCGAGCGACGGCCAGCCGCTCGCCGCCGCGACGCGCGACGACAACTCCCGTGCCATGGCCGCCGCGAAAGCGGCGAACGCCGGCACCGCTCATTGACGGAGAAAGGCATGCAATTCGACAAGCGCGCCTGGCTCGACAAGATCAAGCAGATGTTCGCGGGCTTCGACCGCCCGCTCGCCCTCATCGTGTTCCTGCTGCTGTGCGTCGGCATCGTCACGCTGTACAGCGCGGCGATCGACATGCCGGGCCGCGTCGAGGACCAGCTACGCAACATCCTGCTGACGTTCGTGCTGATGTGGGTGATCGCCAACATTCCGCCGACGACGCTGATGCGCTTCGCGGTCCCGCTCTATACGTTCGGGGTCGCGCTGCTGGTCGCGGTCGCGCTGTTCGGGATGACCAAGAAAGGCGCGAAGCGCTGGCTGAACGTCGGCGTCGTGATCCAGCCGTCGGAAATCCTGAAGATCGCGACACCGCTGATGCTCGCGTGGTACTACCAGCGCCGCGAAGGCGGGCTGCGCTGGTACGACTTCATCGCCGCGTTCGCGATCCTCATGGTGCCGGTCGGCCTGATCGCGAAACAGCCCGACCTCGGCACCGGGCTGCTGGTGTTCGCGGCCGGCTTCTTCGTGATCTACCTCGCCGGCCTGTCGTTCAAGCTGATCGTGCCGGTGCTCGTCGCCGGCGTGATCGCGGTCGGCTCGATCGCCGTGTTCGAGGAGCGCATCTGCCAGCCCGAAGTGCAGTGGCCGCTGATGCACGACTATCAGAAGCACCGCGTGTGCACGCTGCTCGATCCGACCTCCGACCCGCTAGGCAAGGGCTTCCACACGATCCAGGCCGTGATCGCGATCGGCTCGGGCGGCGTGCTCGGCAAGGGCTACCTGAAAGGCACGCAGGCCCACCTCGAATTCATTCCGGAGAAGCACACCGACTTCATCTTCGCGGTGTTCTCCGAGGAATGGGGGCTCGCCGGCGGCCTCGTGCTGCTGACGCTGTACATGGCGCTGATCGCGCGCGGGCTCTACATCGCCGCGCAAGGCGCGACGCTGTTCGGCAGGCTGCTCGCCGGTTCGCTCACGCTCGCGTTCTTCGTCTATGCGTTCGTCAACATCGGGATGGTGAGCGGCGTGCTGCCGGTGGTCGGCGTGCCGCTGCCGTTCATGAGCTACGGCGGCACCGCGCTCGCGACGCTCGGCGTCGCGATCGGGATGATCATGAGCGTCGGGCGACAGCGGCGGCTGATGAAGAGCTGACGGCGCGGCACCGCGCGGCCGCGCGCATTCGCAGCAACGGAAAACGGCGCGTCGGCGCCGTTTTTCACTGTGTGGCAAGCAAATGCCGCAAGCCGCGCCCGCTCACTGCGGCGTCGCGCGCGGGCTTCCCGGGTTCGCACCGGCGCCCGACGCCGGCTCCGGCGTTTTCAGCCGCGCACTCAGCTCCCTGAATTTCAGTTCGGCCGTCTCGTCGCCCTGCGCAGCCGCGGCCGCGTAGTACGCGCGCGCGATGTTCAGGTTCTGCGTGACGCCGTCGCCGCCGCGCTCGTAGAACGACGCGGTCACGTACTGCGCGGTCGGCTCGCCCGCGTCGGCCGCCTGCTTGTACCACGCGAACGCCTGCCGGTTGTCGCGCGGCGTGCCGCGTCCGTCGAGGAACTGGTTCGCGAGCGACAGCTCGGCCTGCACGTGCCCCTGCTTCGCCGCGCGCAGGAACCAGCGGTGCGCTTCGGCCGGATTGCGCGCGACGAACTCGCCGTCGTCGAACATCCGCCCGTACACGTACTGCGCATGCGACATGTTCGCGTCGGCGGCCCGCTTCAGCCAGCGCAGCCCTTCGTCGACGTTCGCGGTGACGCCGACGCCGGTGAGCAGCATCATCGCGTAGTTGAACTGCGCGAGCCGGTCGCCGCGCTCGGCCGCGTCGTGGAACTGCACCAGCGCCGCGCGATAGTCGCCGGCGTTGTAGTCAGCGACCGCCGACTGCGTCTCGTGCGCCGGATCGGGCTTCGCGTGCGGCGCATTCTGCGCCGATGCGGCCACGCATACGGCCCATAGCGCGAGCGTCGCGCCGATTCGCCCGCGCGCACCGACCGCGCGCCGCGCGCGTTCCCTGCCCGCACCACCGTCGCCGTTCATGACCGCGCCTCCTGCAGCGCCTGCCGAGTCGCGCGCAGCAGCCACGTCACGTCGGCCGACAGCGTGATCATCCGGTAGCCTGCCTCGCGATACTGGCGCGCGATTGCCGCATCGCTCGCGAAGATGCCGACCGCGACGCCGGCCTGCTTGCCGGCCGCGAGCACGCGCGCCATCGCGGCTTCGACGTCGGGGTGGCGGCTGTCGCCGAGATGGCCCAAGCTCGCCGCAAGATCGGCCGGGCCGACGAACAGGCAGTCGACACCCGGCGTCGCGGCGATCCGCTCGACTTCGTCGATCCCGCGCGCCGATTCGATCTGCACGATCACCGCGACCTGCGCGTTCGCCGTCTGCAGGTAATCGCGGCGCATGCCGTACGCGGCCGCGCGCACCATCCCGGCAACGCCGCGCAGCCCGTCCGGCGAATCCGGCGACGGAAAGCGCGTGAGCCGCACCGCGTGCGCGGCGTCGTCGGGCGTCTCGATGCACGGGAACATCAGCGTGCGCGCGCCGGCGTCGAGCGCGCGCTTCACGAGCCACGGCTCGCGACCCGGCACGCGCACGACGGGCTCGCTCGGCAGATGCGCGGCGGCCAGCGCGCGCAGTTGCGACGCGACGTCGCGACTGTCGTTCGGCGCGTGCTCCATGTCGATGCAGAGCCAGTCATAGCCGGCGTGCGCAAGCGCCTCGGCGGCCGAATCGCAGCCGAGCGACAGCCACAGGCCGTACAGCGGCTCGTCGCCGTCGTGCAGACGCTGCTTGAGGGAATTGGTGAGCGTGCTCATCGATACGGGCTCCTGGACGGAACGGCAATCGAACGGGACAAGCAACGGGCAGAACAGGCGGAAGCGGGTGCAACGCGTCGTGCAGCGCAGCACGGCGGCTGCAGCGGACAGCGCGCTGGAACGTTGGCCGGCGCTGGCCGGCCGATCTGACAGCGCGGGGCCGCGCGGCCGCGCGCGGACGCGCTTTCGGGTGCCACGCAACGATCATAGCGCGGCGGTAAGCGGATGTGGGACCAGGCGGAAAGCGGCGGCCGGACGGACCGATCGGGCGCCGCAGGCGGTGGTTGCCGGCCGGCAGCCGCGCGAGCGCGCGGGCCGACGCGGGAATGCGGGAACGTCAGCGAGCCGGGTCGCGCTCGACGTCGGCCCAGCAGTTCGGCGTTTCGTACAGGCGCACGCGCTCGAGGCGCAGGTTCACGCCGTAGTGCGCGTCGTACACGTTCGCGAGGATGTCGAACGCGATCGCCGCGAGGTTCTCGACGGTCGGGATCCGGTCGAGCACGACGGTCTTGTGGTCGGCCATCTGCTCGAGGAACGAGCGCACGACCTCGTCGCGCGCGTAGACCAGGAACGCGTGATCCCACTTGTTGACGAGATGCTCGACCGCGAGCGCCTTCACGTCGGCAAAATCCATCACCATGCCGCGGTCGGGCGCCCCCTCGGTATCGACGAGATCGCCGCGCAGCGTGACTTCGAGCACGTAGCGATGGCCGTGCAGGTTCCTGCACTGGCTGCGGTGATCGGGAATGCGGTGGCCCGCGTCGAATTCGAGTTTTCGGGTAATCAGCACGATGTCAAAAGCCGTGGCTCAGGGAATGTTCAGATATTTGTGGGTCTGCATCGACAGCCGCCACTGCGGATGCCGCTTGCACCAGTCGATCGCGAGCTTCGTGTTGATGTCGCGCGACGGGCCGTCCATCGGCTGCACGAGAAAATACTCGAAATCGAGCTTCGCGTAGTCGGCAAGCCGCTGGTTGTCCTGCGGAATCACGACCTTCAGTTCGTTGCCCTTCGTGACGACGAGCGGCGCGTCGGCCTTCGGGCTCACGCAGATCCAGTCGATCGTGTCCAGCACGGGCAGCGACCCGTTGGTCTCGATCGCGATCTCGAAGCCGGCCGCGTGCAGCGCGTCGACGAGCGGCTGGTCGAGCTGCAGCATCGGCTCGCCGCCCGTGCAGACGACGAAGCGGTGTGCCTCGCCGTCCGGCCACAGGCCGGCGATCGTCGCGACGAGCGCTTCGGCATCCTTGAACTTGCCGCCGTTCTCGCCGTCGGTGCCGACGAAGTCGGTATCGCAGAAGCGGCACACGGCGTCCGCACGATCCTCTTCGCGGCCCGACCACAGATTGCAGCCGGCGAACCGGCAGAACACGGCCGGCCGGCCCGCGTTCGCGCCCTCGCCCTGCAACGTGTAGAAAATTTCCTTGACCGCGTAAGTCATCGTGCTTCGTCCGGCTCGCGCCGCTCGTTGTCGATCAGAATCCGTTGTCCATCAAGCGCTGCCCGCGCAAGCGCCTCACAGCGGCGCTTCGGTCACCCGCTCGCCCTTCAGGTAGGCCTCGTAGCCGCGCTTGCGCAGCTTGCAGGCCGGGCACTCTCCGCAGCCGAAGCCCCAGTCGTGCAGTTCCGCGCGCTCGCCCACGTAGCACGTGTGCGTCTCGACGCGGATCAGTTCGACGAGCGCGTCGCCGCCGAGCTGCTCGGCGAGTTGCCAGGTCTGCGCCTTGTCGAGCCACATCAGCGGCGTCTCGAGCACGACGCGCGTGTCCATCCCGAGGTTCAGCGCGACCTGCAGCGCCTTCATCGTGTCGTCGCGGCAATCGGGGTAGCCCGAGAAGTCGGTCTCGCACATCCCGCCGACCAGCACGCGCAACCCGCGACGATACGCGATCGCGGCGGCGATCGTCATGAACAGCAGGTTGCGGCCCGGCACGAACGTGTTCGGCAGCCCGTTCGCCGACGTCTCGATCTCGATCGTGCGCGTCATCGCGGTATCGCTGATCGCGCCGAGCACCGACAGGTCGATCATGTGATCGTCGCCGAGGCGGTCCGCCCATGCGGGAAACTGACGCTTCAGCGCTTCGCGCACGCCTTCGCGACATTCGAGTTCGACGCGGTGGCGCTGGCCGTAATCGAAGCCGAGCGTCTCGACCGTCTGGTAGCGTTCGAGGGCCCAGGCCACGCACGTGGCCGAGTCCTGCCCGCCGGAAAACAACACGAGCGCGCCGTCTTTAGCGTCTGTCCGAATCACCGTGATACTCCGTGAATGTGTAGGCTCGCGTCGCGCTGCGCGCCGGGGCCGGCTGCCGCCGGGCGGCCCGACGCGTGCCGGCCTGCGCCGGCTCGACCAGTATAGGCAGCGGGCCGGGCCGCGAACGCGGCGGCGCGCTTATACCGCGCATCGCACGGCATCGTTGCCGCGCGTCACGGCGGCGCGTGCGGGCAGCCGGCCGGGCCGCATGAAGCGATGCGCTAAGTCATTGAGCGGGCACGGATTTTATCATGCCCCGGCGAATGCTGCCGGGCACGCGCCGATGCCGCGCAAACCCACCACAAACGAAAAACCCCAAGAACCTTCCGATTCTTGGGGTTTTAAATGCTGGTGGCCTGGGACGGAATCGAACCATCGACACGCGGATTTTCAATCCGCTGCTCTACCAACTGAGCTACCGGGCCAACGAAGAATGAAAGTATATCGAGCCCTCAGCCCTTGCGCAAGGGTTTTGGCGAAATATTTTTACGCGGCGCCTTCCGTCGGCTTCTTGCCGAGCTCGACACCCAGCTGCTTGAGCTTGCGATACAGGTGCGTGCGCTCGAGGCCCGTCTTCTCCGCGACGCGCGTCATGCTGCCGTTCTCGCGCGCGAGGTGATATTCGAAGTACGCGCGTTCGAACGCGTCGCGCGCTTCGCGCAACGGGATGTCGAACGGAATCGCGGCCGTCTGCCCCGCGAGGCCGAGCGCCGCGGCCATGTCGTCGCCGAGCGTCGGCAATGCCGCCGCGGACGCGACCGCTGCCGGCCCCGACGCCTGGCCGCCGCCGGCCTTCGCCGCCGCGTTGACCGACACCGGCGCCGCGCCGCGCGCGAGACCGTGCTCGACCGACTTCAGCAGCTTCTGCAGCGCGATCGGCTTCTCGAGGAAATCGAGCGCACCGATCTTCGTCGCCTCGACGGCCGTGTCGATCGTCGCGTGCCCGGACATCATGATCACGGGCATCGTCAACAGGCCCTGCGCCGCCCATTCCTTGAGCAGCGTGACGCCGTCGGTATCGGGCATCCAGATATCGAGCAGCACGAGATCGGGCGCCTGATTCAGCCGGTATTCCCGCGCGGCCTGCGCGTTCTCCGCCGCCTCGACGACATGTCCTTCATCGCTGAGGATCTCCGAGAGCAATTCCCGGATGCCCATTTCATCATCTACCACCAGGATGGTTGCCATTTACGCTGCCTTTGTCTGCACACTTGCTTTTGTCTTAGCGGGGGCCGCCCCGCCCTGCGCGCCATGTTCGGCGCCTGGCGTATCGCTCGCCATCTGCAGGAACAGGATCGACACCTGCGCACCCTCGACGGTCTCGCCGTGCATGCGATTGCGCAGATCGATCCGCGCGCCGTGCTCGTCGACGATTTTCTTGACCGTGGCCAACCCGAGCCCCGTGCCCTTCGCCTTCGTCGTCACGTAAGGCTCGAACGCACGGGTCAGGATGCGTGCCGGAAAACCGGGCCCGTTGTCGGACACGGTAAGACGTACCGCGACGCGCGTTTTGCCCTCGGCGTCGGGATCGCCATATTCTACTGTCTTGGTTTCGATCAACACACGCGGATGCGCGACGTCCGCGACCGAATCCTGCGCGTTCTGCAGCAGGTTGTGAATCACCTGGCGCAGTTGGGTCGCATCGCCGCGAATCACCGGCAGCGACGGCGCGAGCTCGGCGACGATCGCGCTCTTGCCTTCGCCGACACCATACAGGCCGAGCACCTCGCTCGCCAGTTCGTTCAGCTGCAGGTTCGCGAGCACCGCCGGCGGCGTGCGCGCGTATTCGCGGAAATCGTCGACCATCCGCTTCATCGCGGCCACCTGGTTCACGATCATCGTCGCGCCGCGCTTCAGCACATCGGCATCGTGCGGCTCGAGCTTGTCGGACAGCTTCATCTGCAGCCGCTCGGCCGACAGCTGGATCGGCGTCAGCGGGTTCTTGATCTCGTGCGCGAGCCGTCGCGCGACCTCGCCCCAGGCGACCGAACGCTGCGCGGAAATCACGTCGGAGATGTCGTCGAACACGACGACGTAGCCGGACGTCTGCGGATCGTCGGCCTCGCCTTCGACCGTCGACACGAGGCGCGTGCCGCGCACGAGCAGCGTCAGCGGATCGGCTTCGCCGGGCACTTCGATCGCAAACTGCTGTTGCCAGTGGCCGCGATCGCCGCTGCCGCCGTCGGACGCCGCTTCGCGATCGGCGAACGCCTTGCGCACCATCGCGCCGAACTCCGCGACGACGCCGATCCGGTCGAGCGCCGTGCCGATCATCGAACCGAACGGCTGCCGGAAGATGCGTTCGGCGCCGCGGTTGGCCGTCGTCAGCCGGAACTGGCGGTCGAGCACGAACACGCCCGCGGTGAGGTTCGCGAGGATACTTTCGAGATACGTCTTCGAATGTTCGAGCGCGATCCGGTTCTTCTCGACCGCGAGCCGCGCCTCGGACAGCTGGCGCGTCATCGCGTTGAACGACTGCGTGAGGAAGCCGAGCTCGTCGCGCGACTTGATCTCGCGCTTCGGCGTGTAGTCGCCCTCCGTGATCTCCTTCGTGCCCTGCGCGAGCAGGAACAGCGGCCGCGCGAGCTGCTGGCCGAGCGCGAGCGCGAGCATCATCGCGATGAAGGTCGCGAGGAACAGCGCGAGCGTCAGCGTGCCGATGTACATCTTGCGCAGGCCCGTGCGGCCGAGCGATTTTTCCTGGTACTCGCGATATGCGCGCTGCACGGCGTCCGCGTTGTGCGCGAGCGTCGGCGGCACCGGCTGCGTGAGCTGCAGGAACCGCTCCGCCGGCTGCAGCAGCGACGTGGTCGCGTCCGGAATCGGCCGCACGACGCGCAGCCGCAGTGCGCCCTTCGCGCCGTGCGCGCGCGGATCGCCGTCGACTTCGCCCTCGATCGCCGCGTACGCGCCGTGTTCGCGCGCCTGGCTCAGCATCAGCGGCGTCGGCAGGTCGTCCGGAATCAGCGCGGCGAAATTGCCCGATGCCTGCGCAACGATGTGCAGGTCGGGCGCAGCGCCCGAGCCGCCGCGGCTCGGCTCGACGATCGTCGCGTCCTGCACGCCGAACTGGTCGCGCAGGCGCAGCAGCGTGAGCGTCGTGCCGTTCGTGTTCGCATCGACGCTCGCGAGCTGGTCGGACATCAGGCGCGCCTTCGTCTGCAGGTCGGACAGCGACGCATCGAGCATCCCGCGGCCGAGGTTCAGGCCGGCCGTCAGCGCGGTCTCGACGTTCACGTCGAACCACGACTCGATACTGCGCGACACGAACTGGTACGACACGATGTAGATGATCCCGCCCGGCACCACGCCGACGAGCGCGAAGAACACCGCGAGCTTCGCGAGCAGCCGCGTGCCGAACTTGCCCTTCCGCAGGCGCACGACGATCATCCCGATCAGCCCGAGCACCACCAGCAGGAACACGAGCGCGACGACGATGTTCATCGCGTACAGCCACGAGTAGTAGCGGTCGAAGAATTCGGTGTTCGCGCTCGCGGCCGCGAGCAGCACGAGCAGCAGCAGCGCGGTGATCGCGACGGTCGACACGATCACGCGAACGAGGAGGCTCTTCCCGCTGGCCGCGCGGCGCACTTTATTTAGCACGTTCGGTCACCGTGAAGTTGAAGCGCTTCCAGTCGGACCCGAGCGTCCAGTCGCGGTTGTTGACCGCGTCGACCTGGAACGGCTTCGGCATCAGCGCCGTGTCGAGCTGCATCCGCACCGAGGCCGTGTAGGTTTCGCCGGCACGCACCTGGTTGCGGTCGATCACGTGCCACGACGTGATGTGCCGCACGACGGCAAGCGCATCCTTCAGTGACGGGAAGCCGAGCTGCAAGCCGCCGGTCGACACGCGGTACTCGCGCGTGAGCGGCTGGAACGACAGGCGGATGGTCTGCGACACCGACACCGGCTGCTCGTCGAACCAGTACCAGCGCGCGCGGCTCAGTTCGAAGTCCGTCGTGAAGTAAAGCGGGATGCCCTTGTTGACCGCATCCTCGAGGTTCGGGTTCAGTTCGAAATCGAAGCGGGCATCGAGGCTCCAGCCGCTTCCGTCAGCCTGCAGCGAGGCACGCTGCACGGCGATCGATTCGGCGCGCGCCGGCCGAACGACAGCCAGGCACAGCGCCAGCGCGACCAGCAGGACGGCCGCGAGCCGAAGTGGAAAAAGGTGTTTGATCGTCACCGTTTCTGAAACCGCGCGTAGAAGAATCCGTCGTGATCGGTGTTCTGGTCGAGTGCGCCGGCCGTCGCGCCGTGCACGCCGCCCGGCAGCAGTTGGCCGGGCGCGTCCAATCGTACCGCATCTTCACAGGCCGCTTCAAACCAGCGGGCCTGCAATTCGCCCTCCTCGGGGAAGATCGAACAGGTCACGTAGAGCAGCTCGCCGCCCGGCTTCACGAGCGGCCACAACGCCGTCAGGATGCGGCGCTGTTCCGCGACGAGCGCCGCGATGTCGGCTTCGCGGCGCAGCCAGCGGATGTCGGGATGGCGGCGCACGATGCCCGACGCCGAGCACGGCACGTCGGCAAGGATCCGGTCGAACGGGCGGCCGTCGTACCACGCGCCGGGTGCGCCGGCGTCGCCGACGCGCACGTCGGCCGCGAGCGACAGGCGCGCGAGGTTCTCGCCGATGCGCGCCGCGCGGCTCGCATCGCTTTCGAGCGCAACGACTTCCGCGTCGGCGAGCTCGAGGATATGGCCGGTCTTGCCGCCCGGTGCCGCGCATGCGTCGAGCACGCGCATGCCGTCGCGCGCACCGAGCCATTCGGCTGCGAGCTGCGCGCCGGCGTCCTGCACCGATACGACGCCGTCGCCGAAGCCCGGAATGCGATCGACCGGCAGCGCCGATGCGAGCCGCACCGCATGGCGGCCGATCGCGGTCGCGTCGATCCCGCTCGCGCGCAGCGTGTCGAGATACGCGTCGACGCTCGCACGGCGTGCGTTCACGCGCAGCGTCAGCGGGCCTTGGCGCTCGCCGGCCGCGAGGATCGCCTGCCATGCGTCCGGCCACGCGCGCTTCACCGCGTCGATCCACCACGGGCGGTAGTTCCAGCGTGCGACCGGATCGTCCTGCATCGCGGCGACGAGCGCATCACGCTCGCGCTGAAAACGCCGCAGCACCGCATTGACGAGCCCCTTCGCGAACGCGTATTCGCGCCGCGCGCCGATCACGGTCACGGCCTGGTCGACGATCGTGAACGCGGAATATGCGGCCGCGTCCTCCGGATCGAGCAGCAGCGCGAGTGCGCCGGCAAGCACCGCATGCACGTGCGCGGGCGGCGCCTTGCTGACGAGCCGGCCGATCAGCCAGTCTGCGCTGCCGAGACGACGCATCGTCCGGTACGCGACGTCCTGCGTCGCGCCGCGCGCCAGCGCCTGCGCGCCGGCCGGCATCTGCGCGAACACCGAAGCCAGTGCCGCGGGCAGCGCGGTGCCGCGCCGCACCGCGTCGACTGCCTGCGCGGCCGAGTCGAGCGCGAAGCCCAGCGAATCAGGCGCGAGGTGCAGCGCGGACAGGCGCGCAGGGCGGCCGGCGGAAGACTGGGCGGAGGAACGGGTTCGTGTCATCGGAACAAGATCGGCAATCGGGCGCGGCGAGCCGCGGGAACCATGCGGCCGCGTGGCCGCCGCGATTCCAAACCGCGCATTGTAGCGTGAGGCCAATGCGGCCCCTTTACGAGACACGCAAATGAAACACCCCGCAGCGCGAGGCGTGCGGGGTGGCGTGCGGAGCGCGGCGCGGCCTAGTCGAAGCGGCCGGTGCGCGCCATCTCCATCAGGCGCGCGATGCGCTCCTCGGTGGCCGGGTGCGTGGAGAACAGGTTCTGCAGCCCGCCGCCGTGCAGCGGGTTCATGATCATCATCTGCGCGGTGGCCGGATGCGCTTCGGCCGCCTGGAACGGAATACCGGCCGCGTAACGATGGATCTTGTCGAGCGCGGTGGCGAGCGACTGCGGATCGCCGGAGATCTGCGCGCCGCCGCGGTCGGCCTCGAATTCGCGCGCCCGCGAGATCGCCATCTGGATCAACGCACCTGCGATCGGCGCGAGCAGCGCGACCGCAATGCCCGCGATCGGGTTGGCCGGGCGCCCGTTTTCGTCGCGGCCGCCGAAGAACATCGCGAAGTTGGCCAGCGCCGAAATCGCGCCGGCCATCGTCGCGGTGATCGTCGAGATCAGGATGTCGCGGTGCTTCACGTGCGCGAGTTCGTGCGCCATCACGCCGCGCATCTCGCGCTCGGACAGCACGCGCAGGATGCCCGTCGTCGCCGCGACCGCCGCGTGCTCGGGGTTGCGGCCCGTCGCGAACGCGTTCGGCGCATCCTCGTTGATCAGGTACACGCGCGGCATCGGCAGGTTCGCGCGCGTGGCGAGCTCACGCACCATCCGGTAGAACTGCGGCGCCGTGTTCTCGTCGACTTCCTGCGCGTTGTACATGCGCAGCACCATCTTGTCGGAGAACCAGTAAGAGAAGAAATTCATGCCGAGCGCGAACAGCAGCGCGATCGTCATGCCGCGCGAGCCGCCGATCATGCCGCCGATCACGATGAACAGTGCCGTGATCGCGGCCATCAGCATCGCCGTTTTGACCCAATTGAACATACCCACTCCTTATCCGTCAGGGGACCGCCGCACATCACAGGCGCAGCGGAAAATTGTAAGCGATTTGTTAGATAAGGTCTTGCCGGAAAAATTCAATTTCAGCGTTGCGCGGCCGCGAGCCGCAGCCCGAGGCCGACGAACGCGCTGCCGACCGTGCGGTCGAGCCACTTCTTGACGCCCGGCTTGCCGGAAAAGCGTTGCGTGACGCTGCCCGCAACCCACGCGACGATACAGGTCCAGATGGTGCTCATCACGACGAACACCGAACCGAGCGCCAGGAACGCCAGCGCCTTGTGCGGACTGTCGGCCGATACGAACTGCGGGAAGAATGACACGAAGAACAGCACGACCTTCGGGTTCAGCACGTTGGTCCAGAATCCCTGCATGAATAACTGGCGCAGCGGCTTCGCGGCCGCGGCCGGCCCCGCCTGCGCACCCGCAGGCGCGCCGGCCTGCTTCGCGACGATCATGCGCACGCCGAGATAGATCAGGTACGCGGCACCGACCAGCTTGATCGCCGTGAACGCGGCCGCCGACGCGGCGAGCAGCGCGGTCAGCCCGAATGCGCATGCGAGCGCGTGCACGCAGCAGCCGGCCGAGATGCCGAGCGCCGACATCAGCCCCGCGCCGCGGCCCTGCGCGACGCTGCGGCCGACGATGTATGCGGTGTCGGGGCCGGGCGTGACGTTCAGCAGGAAAACCGCGAGCACGAAGAAGCCGAAATGGGTGATGCCAAGCATGAGAACCTCGAAACCGGAAAGCGCAGGGAAATTCTACGCGCGCCTGCGGCAGCGCGCGACTCGGCCATCCGGCCGATTGCGCGCAGCCGCGATGCCGTGTCGAATGACGCTCAGCCCGCGTCGGGCATCGCGAAGCGCTGGCCCGCGGCGAGCGGCGAGCCGGCCAGGAATTCGCGCGCGGGCAGCCGCTTGCCGCCCGGCTTCTGCAGCTGCGTGACGCGCAGCGCGCCGCTGCCGCATGCGACGACCACGCCCTCCGGCGCGGCTTCGACGATCGTGCCGGGCGCCATGTCGGCAGTCGAGCCGCGCGCCGCCACCGGCTCGGCCGCCCACAGCTTGATCGCCGCGCCGTCGAGCATCGCGACGCCGCCCGGGAACGGGTCGAATGCACGCACCTGGCGCGCGAGCACGTCGGCCGGCTTGCGCCAGTCGAGCGCCGCTTCGTGCTTGCCGATCTTTTCCGCATAGGTCACGCCGTCGGCCGGCTGCGGGGTGGCGGGCAACGTGCCGTCGCGCTCGAGCCGCACGAGCGCGTCGACGATCAGCCGCGCGCCGTCGGCGGCGAGCCGGTCGTGCAGCGTCGCCGTCGTATCGTCGGGCGCGATCGCGACGCGCGCTTCGTCGATCATCGCGCCGGTGTCGAGGCCGGCGTCCATCTGCATCAGCGTGATGCCCGTCTCGGCGTCGCCGGCCTCGATCGCGCGGTGGATCGGCGCGGCGCCGCGCCAGCGCGGCAGCAGCGACGCGTGGATGTTGATGCAGCCGGCGCGCGGAATGTCGAGTACTTCCTGCGGCAGCAGCAGGCCGTACGCGGCGACCACCATCACGTCGTGCGGGGTCGTGCGCAGCAGCTCGATCGCGTCGGCCGCCTCTTGCGGGTACTTGCCCGCGCGGCGCAGCGACGGCGGCTGCGCGACGGGCATCCCGTGCTCGACGGCGTAGCGTTTCACCGCGCTCGCCTGCAGTTTCATCCCGCGCCCGGCGGGCCGGTCGGGCTGGGTGAGCACGAGCGGCACCGGAAAACCGGCCTCGTGGATC
Source organism: Burkholderia sp. SR8 (assembly GCF_052851275.1). Classification (NCBI taxonomy): domain Bacteria; kingdom Pseudomonadati; phylum Pseudomonadota; class Betaproteobacteria; order Burkholderiales; family Burkholderiaceae; genus Burkholderia; species Burkholderia sp. SR8. The sequence continues at coordinate 26,298 of NZ_JAULUC010000018.1, read as the reverse complement.
GCGGCGAGTGCAGCCGCGGCGAATTCCGGCGTGCCGGCAAAAATCACGCGCAACGTATGGGTCATGACAGCGTTCGGGAGGGCTGGGCGAACGCGCGTCACATCGCGCGTTCGAGTTTCTTCATCTTCGTCTTGATGCGCGTCTGCTTCAGCGGCGACAGGTATTCGACGAACACGCGCCCCATCAGGTGATCCATTTCGTGCTGCACGCATACGGCAAGGAGACCTTCGCAGTCGAGCTCGAAGGTTTCGCCGTGCTCGTTCAGCGCGCGCACGCGCACGTGATCCGGGCGCTCGACTTCGTCGTAGATCCCCGGCACCGACAGGCAGCCTTCCTCGTAGACCTGCTTCGCGTCGCTCGACCAGATGATCTCCGGGTTGATGAACGCGCGCAGCTCGTTCTTCTCTTCGGAGACGTCGATCACGATCACGCGCTCGTGCACGTCGACCTGCGTCGCCGCGAGGCCGATGCCCGGCGCCGCGTACATGGTTTCGGCCATGTCGGCGACGAGCTTGCGGATCCGGTCGTCGACCTTGTCGACGGGCTTGGCGACCTTGTGCAGCCGCTTGTCGGGGTAATGAAGAATGTTCAGCAAAGCCATGGTGTTCGGTATTCGGTGGAGCGGCGTGCCGCATCGGCCATCCGGCCGGCTGGCGCCACTGCCGGGATGCAATGAAGATGAGGCGGACGCGCGGCATATCAATGCCGCAGGTCATGCCTCCTGCAATTGGCCGGACGCCTGTGCGCGCGGCCCTGTCGAGTATTTCGGATGATGAAAATTTTATCATGGCGCCACGCGCTCCGCTGGCGGTCGCATTCGAGGGCAGCCTCATGTCGCCGCAAGCGCTGACCTCCTCCGCGCTGCGCGCGTGGCTGCAGCTCGCGCACGCGCCGGGCCTCGCGCCCGCCGTGCTGCGCGCGCTGCTCGATGCGTTCGGCTCGCCGGAGGCGCTGCTGCGCGCGCCGGACGAGGCGATCGCGGCCGCAACCGGCGTGGCCGCCGCGCGCGCAGTGCGCGCGAGCGAGCGGGACGACCTCGACGCGCGCACGCATGCCGCGCTCGCGTGGCTCGAGTTGCCGGGCAATGCGCTCGTCACGCTCGGCGATCCCGCGTATCCGCCGCGCTTGCACGATCTGCACGATCCGCCGCCGCTGCTATATGTAAAGGGTCGGCTCGACCTGCTGCACGCGCGCGGCATTGCCGTGGTCGGCAGCCGGCATGCGACACCGCAAGGGCTCGCCGACGCCACGCGCTTCGCGCACGCGCTGTCCGATGCGGGGTTCGCGATCGTCTCCGGTCTCGCGCTCGGTATCGACGGCGCCGCGCATCGCGGCGGGCTCGACGGCCGCGCCGGCACCATCGCCGTCATCGCGACGGGCGCCGATCTCGTCTATCCGGCGCGGCACCGCGCGCTGGCCCACGCAATCGCCGCGCGCGGCGCGATCGTGTCGGAATGGCCGCTCGGCACGCCGGCGCGCGCGTCGCATTTTCCGCAGCGCAACCGGCTGATCGCCGCGCTGGCACTCGGCGCGCTCGTCGTCGAAGCCGCGCCGCGCTCCGGCTCGCTGATCACCGCGCGGCTCGCGAACGAGCTCGGCCGCGACGTGTTCGCGATGCCCGGTTCGATCCATGCGCCGCTCGCGCAGGGATGCCATGCGCTGATTCGCGACGGCGCGAAGCTCACCGCGACACCGCTCGACGTGCTCGAGGAATACGGGCCGGGCGACCGGACGGGCGGAGCGAGCAGCGCCACGGCGCATTCGGCTTCGCGCCCCGCTGACGAAGACGCCGTCGCCCCGACCGGCGAACAGTCGGGCGAGCCCGTCGCGGCAACAGCTGGCGCGGCACCATGCGCCGCAGCCGGCGTGATCGCGGCCCCGCCGCCCGACGATCCGGCCGAGCGATCCGTACTGGCCGCACTGGGATATGGCCCCGTCACATACGAGTGGCTGGCCGAGCACAGCGGCCTGTCCGACGAGGTACTGCACGGCGCGCTGCTCGCGCTCGAACTCGCCGGCCGCGTCGCGAGCGTGCCCGGCGGACGCTTCGCGCGGCTCGACGCGGCGCCCACCCCGGCCCCGTCCGGCGTGCTACATTCCCCCGCATAGGAGCGGCTGTGCCGCCGACGATATCCAAGGAATTCCATGCCCGCGCTGAATCTCGACACCGATGCCGATCGGATCGCCGAGCGCCTCGCCGATCCCGACACGCTGCTGGTCGCCTGCCTGTGCGCCGACTGGTGCGGCACCTGCCGCGACTACCGCGCGGCCTTCGACCAGCTCGCCGACGCCCATCCCGGCGCCTGCTTCGCGTGGATCGACATCGAAACCCACGCCGACCGGCTCGACGACCTCGACGTCGAGAACTTCCCGACCATCCTGATCGAGGACGCGAACACCGCGCGCTTCTTCGGCACGGTGCTGCCGCACGCGGCGATCGTCGAACGGATGCTCGCCGACCTGAGCGCGGTACCCGGCGCACCGCACGCACCGAAATTGCGCAACATCCTGAACGTCGAGGCGTGAATCACGCGCCGGCCGGCCGGTGCCGCACGCCGTTGCGCGTGCCGCCGCGCCGGGCGCTTGCCGCCGTTGCGCCCCCCCTCTATGATGAGCCGCTTTTTACACGCCGAGCCGCCGTCGCCGCCGCGTGTGCTATAAAGCCGTCGTAAAAGGGACCCACACCGGCGAACCCGGTCTACCAACACACATCTGTCATGTCCAAAGCACTGATCATTGCGGAAAAGCCTTCTGTCGCGAACGACATCGCGCGCGCTTTGGGCGGCTTTACCAAGCATGACGAATACTTCGAGAGCGACGAATTCGTCCTGTCGTCCGCGGTCGGCCACCTGCTGGAAATCGCCGCCCCGGAAGAGTACGAGGTCAAGCGCGGGAAATGGAGCTTCGCTCATCTGCCCGTCATTCCCCCGCATTTCGACCTGAACCCGATCGCAAAAAGCGAATCGCGCCTGAAGGTCCTCACCAAGCTGATGAAGCGCAAGGACGTCGATCGCCTGATCAACGCATGCGACGCGGGGCGCGAGGGCGAGCTGATTTTCCGCCTGATCGTGCAGCACGCGAAGGCGAAGCAGCCGGTCCAGCGCCTGTGGCTCCAGTCGATGACGCCGCAGGCGATTCGCGACGGTTTCGCGCACCTGCGCAGCGACACCGACATGCAGCCGCTCGCCGACGCCGCCCGCTGCCGGTCGGAAGCCGACTGGCTCGTCGGGATCAACGGCACGCGCGCAATGACTGCGTTCAACAGCAAGGGCGGCGGCTTCTTCCTGACGACCGTCGGCCGCGTTCAGACGCCAACGCTGTCGATCGTCGTCGAACGCGAAGAGAAAATCCGCCGTTTCGTGCCGCGCGACTACTGGGAAGTGAAGGCCGAGTTCGCGTGTGCAGGCGGCTTCTACGAAGGCAAGTGGTTCGACCCGAAATTCAAGCGCGACGAATTCGATCCGGAAAAGCGCGACTCCCGCCTGTGGAGCCTGCCGGCCGCCGAAACGATCGTCGCCGCGTGCCGCGACCAGGTCGGCACGGTGTCCGAGGAATCGAAGCCGTCGACCCAGCTGTCGCCGCTGCTGTTCGACCTGACGAGCCTGCAGCGCGAGGCGAACAGCCGTTTCGGCTTCTCCGCGAAGAACACGCTCGGTCTCGCGCAGGCGCTGTATGAAAAGCACAAGGTGCTGACCTACCCGCGTACCGACGCGCGCGCGCTGCCGGAAGACTATCTTTCGACGGTGCAGTCGACGCTCGAGATGCTCAAGGAGAGCCACAACTACCTGCCGCATGCGAAGCAGGTGCTCGACAAGGGCTGGGTGAAGCCGAACAAGCGGATCTTCGACAACTCGAAGATCAGCGACCACTTTGCCATCATCCCGACGCTGCAGGCGCCGAAGTCGCTGTCCGAGCCGGAGCAGAAGCTGTACGACATGGTCGTGAAGCGCTTCCTCGCGGTGTTCTTCCCGGCGGCCGAATTCCGCGTCACGACGCGGATCACCGAAGTCGCCGGCCATCACTTCAAGACCGAAGGCAAGGTGCTGGTCGAGCCGGGCTGGCTGCAGGTGTACGGCCGCGACGCCGAAGGCGCCGACGCGAACCTCGTGCCGGTGCAGAAGGACGAGAAGGTAAAGACGGACGAGATCGCCGCCGTCGCACTCGTGACGAAACCGCCCGCACGCTACTCGGAAGCGACGCTGCTGTCCGCGATGGAAGGCGCGGGCAAGCTGGTCGAGGACGACGAACTGCGCGAAGCGATGGCCGCGAAGGGCCTCGGCACGCCGGCGACGCGCGCGGCGATCATCGAAGGGCTGCTCGGCGAGAAATACCTCGTGCGCGAAGGCCGCGAGCTGATTCCGACCGCGAAGGCATTCCAGCTGATGACGCTGCTGCGCGGGCTCGGCGTGAAGGAACTGACCGCGCCCGAGCTCACCGGCGAATGGGAATACAAGCTGTCGCAGATGGAGCGCGGCAACCTCGGCCGCGACGCCTTCATGCAGGAAATCGCCCGCATGACGCAGCAGATCGTCAAGCGCGCGAAGGAATACGATTCCGACACGATCCCCGGCGATTACGCGACGCTCGAGACACCCTGCCCGAACTGCGGCGGCCAGGTGAAGGAAAACTACCGCCGCTTCGCGTGCACGAAATGCGAGTTCTCGATCTCGAAGATTCCGGGCAGCCGGCAGTTCGAGATCGCGGAAGTCGAGGAACTGCTGCGCGAGAAGACGATCGGTCCGCTGTCCGGTTTCCGCAGCAAGATGGGGCGCCCGTTCTCGGCGATCCTGAAGCTGTCGTTCGACGACGAAACGAAGAACTACAAGCTCGAGTTCGACTTCGGCCAGGACCAGGGCGGCGAGGAAGGCGAAGCGCCCGACTTCTCCGCGCAGGAACCGGTCGGCGCGTGCCCGAAGTGCAAGGGCCGCGTGTTCGAGCACGGGATGAGCTACGTGTGCGAGCACTCGGTCGCGAATCCGAAGACCTGCGACTTCCGTTCGGGCAAGGTGATCCTGCAGCAGGAAATCACGCGCGAACAGATGGCGAAGCTGCTGGCCGACGGCCGCACGGATCTGCTGCCGAACTTCAAGTCGTCGCGCACCGGCCGCAACTTCAAGGCGTTCCTGGTGAAGCAGCCGGACGGCAAGATCGGTTTCGAGTTCGAAAAGAAGGAACCGAAAGCCGCCGCCGCAAAGAAGACGGCAAAATCGGCGACGAAGGACGCCGAAACCGTGACGGAAGGCGCCGAAGAGAAACCGGCACCGGCGCGCAAGACTGCCGCCCGGAAGACGACGGCGCGCAAGACGGGCTCGTAACGACGCGGCCGCCGGGCTTCCCCGGCGCGTCGCATGCCGGCCGCCCGGCGAAAAAAAACGCGGATCGATCGCTCGATCCGCGTTTTTTATTGGTGCCGCGCCATGTCGGCGCGCGGCCGCCGCGCCGTTACAGCGGCGACGGCACCGCGACCCGCGCGCGCGGCGCACGCGCGAGACGCGGCTGCAGGTTCGGGTCCGTCGATTCGGCCGGATCCGCTCGCATCTCGACGCCGATCGGCGCAGGCGCCGCGCCCTGCGCGGCCCACTGTTCGCCCATCATCGCGTCGGTCGAGCGGCTGAAGTATTCGACGAGATGGTCGATGAACGTACGCACCTTCGCGGGCAGGTGGCGCCGGCTCGGGTAAGCAATGTTGATCTCGACCTGCGGCAGCCGGAAATCCGGCAGCAGCCGCACCAGCGCGCCGCGCGCGATGTCGCTGCCGATCAGGTAGCTCGGCAGGATCGCGACGCCCATCCCGAGCAGCGCGAACTGGCGCAGCATCGCGGTGTTGTTCGCGACGATCACGTTGGTCGGCCGCACGCGCACTTCGCCGTCCGGGCCGGTGAACACGCGCTCGTCGCCCCAGTACTCGGTCGGCAGGCTCAGCGCCGGGTGCTCGGCGAGCTGTTCCGGATGGGTCGGCACACCGTGCTTTTCCAGGTAGCTCGGCGTCGCGCACACGGTCATGCAGCCCGTGGTCAGCCGCCGCGTGACGATGCTCGCGCTGCGCATCTGGCGCGTGACGACGATCCCGACGTCGAAACCTTCCTCGACCAGATCGACCTGACGGTCGACCAGCGTCAGATCCGGCACCACTTTCGGGAAATTCTCCGTGTACGACTGCAGGACGGGAGCAAGGTTGTGCAGGCCGAACACGACCGGCGCGACGATGCGCAACGTGCCGACCGGCTCGTGATTGCGCGCGACGACCATCTGTTCGACATCCTCGAGCTCGTCGAGAATCTGGCGCGCCCGCTCCAGATAGACCTGGCCCGACTCCGTCAGCGAAAGGCTGCGCGTGGTGCGGTTCAGCAACCGCGTGCCGAGCCGGCCTTCCAGATCGGCGACGTGACGCGTCGCGACCGCGTTGGAGATATCCATTGCACTCGCGGCCCGCGCGAAACTGCCGAGATCCGCAACCTTGACGAACACGCGCATCGACTGCAAATGATCCATAAACGACTCCTGCCGCTGTTACAACTTCAAAAAGTTGAAGCAAATGCGTAATTCTCCTACGACAGCGGAAATGATGCAGAGTTGCTCAACAACACGCCGGTTCGCGATAAAAATAGTCAAAAATCCTCATCGATTGCGAATGGATGATCCAATTATTCTGATTGGAGCAACAATTGGGTGAACCTCGTCCGGTAAGCGGCCGAATCAGGAAGGACGTGTTTGATGCGACACAGCAGCGCACCCCGGCGCGCGGCAGCGGAGGGCCGCCCTGTGAGGCCGGCGCCGATTGCGGCGGAGCGTAACAACCTGTTAAAAAGACACCATGAAGGCCGCCGGCGTAGCATCATGTCGGCCCCGGCCGGGCCGGACGGGTGCGCAACGTGCGCTGCCGCCGCTACGGCCGCTTTCAACGCGCGACTCCCGCTGACCATGAAAATTGCCATTCTCGACGACTACCAGGACGCCGTCCGCAAGCTGAACTGCTTCGAGATGCTCGCCGAGCACGACGTGAAGGTCTTCAACAACACGGTGCGCGGCCTGGGGCAACTCGCGAGCCGTCTGGCGGAAGTCGAGGCGCTCGTGCTGATCCGCGAGCGCACGCCGATTTCGTCGCAACTGCTCGCGAAGCTGCCGAACCTGCGCATGATCAGCCAGACAGGCCGCATCTCGAGCCACATCGACCTCGACGCCTGTACCGACCGCGGCATCGCGGTGCTCGAAGGCACGGGCTCGCCGGTCGCGCCGGCCGAACTGACGTGGGCGCTCGTGATGGCCGCGCAGCGCCGCATCCCGCAATACGTCGCGAACCTGAAGCAAGGCGCGTGGCAGCAGTCGGGCCTGAAGACGTCGGCGCTGCCGCCGAACTTCGGCCTCGGCCAGGTGCTGCGCGGCCAGACGCTCGGCATCTGGGGCTACGGGAAGATCGGCCGGCTGGTCGCCGGCTACGGCAAGGCGTTCGGGATGAACGTGATGATCTGGGGCCGCGAGCATTCGCTCGAGGCCGCGCGCGCGGACGGCTACACGGCCGCCGACAGCCGCGAGGCGCTGTTCGAGCAGAGCGACGTGCTGTCGCTGCACCTGCGCCTGCACGACGACACGCGCGGGATCGTCAAGCAGGAAGACCTGATGCGGATGAAGCCGACGTCGCTGCTCGTCAACACGAGCCGCGCGGAGCTGCTTGAGGAAAACGCGCTCGTCAACGCGCTGTCGCACAACCGTCCGGGGATGGTCGCGATCGACGTGTTCGAGAGCGAACCGATCCTGCAGGGCTACAGCCTGCTGCGGATGGAAAACGTGATCTGCACGCCGCACATCGGCTACGTCGAGCGCGAAAGCTACGAGCTCTATTTCAGCGCGGCGTTCAGGAACATCCTCGCGTTCGACCAGGGCGACCTGTCGAGCGTCGTCAATCCGGAAGCGCTGACGCCGCGCCGCGTGCGCTGACCGCCGCGGGCTCCGGCCGCGCGCGCCGCGCGGCCGCGCTGCCTGCTTCCCCGCGCCCTTCTTCAGGCGGCCGCGCGGCCGCCCGTCATCGCGTCGACGCGCGTGAGGAAATGCTCGCCGTCGCGCCGTCCGAGGTCGTACGCGTGCCGCATCTGCGACGGACTCGTGTAATCCCAGCTCGAAATCGGCACCTTGCTCGAAGGCTGTACGTAGAGCCGCCGCTGGTCGCCGTGCGCGACCGTGAACATCTGCGGACGCGGATACAGCCGCGTGACGAGCACCAGCACGTCGCCCGGCGACGGATCGAGTGCGCCGACCGGTACGTTGTCGACCATCCCGCCGTCGAGCACCGGCCGGCCGCCGCGCCGCAGCACCGGCGTGAACGGCGGCGTGCACGACGACTGCAGGATCAGGTCGGCGAGTTCGTCGACGCTCGCGCAGGCCTGCGCGCGCACGAACTCCGGGCGAAAGCCGAGCGTGCGCCCGAGCGTCGGGTGCAGCGTCTTGCGCAGGTATTTTTCGATGTTGTACGCGACGAGGCCCGCGGCGACCGCGCTACGCGCGCCGAGCCAGCGCGGCACGTGCGATACGCCGATCCGGATCTCGGGCGCATCCGCGAGACGCGCAAACGGCTCGCCGTAGATGTCGAGCAGCGCCTGACGGTAGATCCGGTAATGCGGAAACACCGGCTCGCGCCCGAACAGGTTGCCCCAGTACGCGTTCTTGCGGTTGTGGCGCAGCGCTTCCTCGTAATAGCGCATCACCCACGCGGCGTCGCGCGTGTACAGCATGCACGCGGTCGCCGCGCCGGCCGAGATGCCGGCGATCACGCGCGGGCGCAAGCCGAGCGCCGGCTGTGCGACGTCCCAGAAGCCGGCCTGCCACCAGCAGCGATTGCCGCCGCCCGCGAACACGATCTGGTCGAACATCGCGCCGCTCAGCTGACGAGCGCGTAGGTCGACGTCGCGTGCACGGCCATCTTGCCGTCCTCGTCGAACAGCTCGACTTCGCCGAACACCAGGTTGCGGCCCATCCGCAGCACGCGCGCGGTGACGAGCACGTCGCCCTTGCGCACCGGCCGCATGAAGTTGGTGTTCAGCGACACGGTCGTCATCGGCCGGAACTCGCCGAGCGCGGCCGAGATCGCGACCACCATCGCGGTGTCGGCGGCGGCCGTGAACACCTGGCCGCAGATGATGCCGCCCGAATGACGGAATTCGCCGGAAAACGGCAGGCGCATCGTGACGCTGTCGTCGCCGATCGATACGGGGACCAGACCCAGCGAGCGGACCCACGGGGCCAGCAGGCGATCCAGCAATTCGCGGACTGCGTTTTCGTCCATCTTCGAATGCCCAGAAAGCGTTGCGCGACCGCCGCGCAACAGGTGGACGTCATCATACCGGGAGCGGGCCAACTGCGATGGCTCGTTACCACGCCGACAGCCGCCGTTGTCGTGACGAAATATTTTTCGGAAATTTCGAGAAAGGCCTTGCCAAGACCGAAATACCCATGCATAATCTTTCTTCTGTTGGGGGCGTTAGCTCAGTTGGTAGAGCAGCGGACTCTTAATCCGTAGGTCGAGTGTTCGAGTCACTCACGCCCCACCAGGAATTCCAAAGGCCGGTCAGCGCAAGCTGACCGGCCTTTTTCCATTTCCGGCGCAGCCCGGCCCTCCCCGCATCACCGCAGGCGATCACATAGATGCCTCGCGCGTACACTTTCCGCTAGAATCCTCCGACAAATATCACACGACCGGCACCGCGATCGTCGCGTATCGCGGGCCGGCACTGAGAGAGCATGGGACGTCAGACATGGAATCATGTGAGCGAGACGCGACCATTCAGAGGGCATGGTCACACCAGCAGCGGCGCGCAGGTCTCGTCGCGCCATCCACCCGATCGCATCCGGATCCATCGCACCACGCGCGCAACGGATCCGGTCATGCTGCGTAAGGACGCGCTCGTCGCCTTCGCGCTCGGCATTGCGCTGCTCGTCGTCGCAGCGGCGCTCGCCATCGCCGGTAGCGCCGCGGCCGGGCACCTGGTCCGCGCACCCGGCACGGTCGTGCGCATCGTGCAGGACAGCGACGCGATGCGCGCGTACCGCCCGATCGTCGCGTATCTCGCGCACGATGGCCGGCGCCGCGAAGTCGCCGGCAATACCGCATCGATGGTGCCCGCCTACGACATCGGCGAAAGCGTCGACGTGCTGATCGACCCCGACCATCCGAACCGTCCCGCGCTGATCGACGATTTCGCGCAACGCTGGTTTCCGGTCGCGGTGCCGGCGCTGCTCGCGGCCGCATCGCTCGCGATCGGCAGCCTGCTGTACGTGAACGAGCGGCGCAGCCGGCACGTCGACACCCCGTCCGCCGCGAGCGCCGGCAACGCGGCACGGCGCCGCTGGAACGTCGCGATCGCGCTGCTGCCGATCGCGATCGGCACCGGCTTCTTGGCCGGCGCCGGCGCGGCCGGGCTGCGCGAGTGGCAGATCGCCCGTCATTACGCGCGCTCGATCGGTCACGTCGTCGAGATCGCCGAAACCGCACGCTCGTCCCCCACGCGCACGTCGCTCTATTCGGCGATCGTCGCGTTCACGACCGACAGCGGCCGCCCGATCCGGTTCGCGCAAGGCTCGGCGTCGTCGCACCCTACGCTGTACGAAGGCGAGATCGTCAACGTGCTGTACGACCCCGTCACACCGGAGCGCGCGGTCATCGACCAGTTCTGGGACCGGTGGGGGCTCACCGCGATCCTGTTCGCGATCGGCACGCCGCTCCTCGTCGCCGGACTGGTCGTCGCCGGCGGGCTGTGGCCGGAGCATCGCGCGCACGAATCAATCGAATGATGCGCACGGCGTGCCACACGCGCGTCACCGCTCCCTGAACGCCTCGACCTTCGCGCGGTTCCCGCACGTGCGCATGTCGCACCAGCGTCGCCCGACGCCGCGGCCGCGATCGACGAAGAACCACGTGCAACGGCCGCACTGCCGCACGCGCGCGAAGTCGTCGCTGCGCAGCAGCTGCTCGAATCCGAGCGCGGCCGCATCGACCCAGCGCGACGCCGCGCGCGCATCGGGGCGCCACGCGAAACGGCCACCGATCGCGTCGAACGTGCTGCGTCCGATCGCATCGCGAATCGCCACGGCGAGCCGGTCGGCCGCGCGCGCACCGGCGCTGCCGCCGCCGGCCGTCAGGTGCGCGAGCGCCGCATAGGCATCCTCGCGGAACGCATGCAGCGCGGCCAGTTCGGCCGCGCCGTCCTGCCGCGGATGACGCAGAAACCGCGTCAGGTCAGGCTCCGCCAGCAACCCGGCCTTCCCGGCCCACGCGCGCACGGCCGGCCAGTCGGCGAGCTTGTCCTCGTCGCGCGTCTTGCCCGTGTCCGCCACCGTGTTCAGGAAGTCCAGCGCCGGATGGCCGCCGACGAAATCCGCCTCGCCCCATGTGTGCACCTGCCGCGCAGGCGCGTGCCGAGTAACCATTTATTTCCGCCTATCGGTTTCATATCCGGCCAAACCGGCGTAACCTGTTAACAACCAAAACAGGTTATCACGGAGGCACCGATGCTGGATCTTCCCAACCGCTTCGTTTTCGAAGGCCACCGGATCGCGTGGGGCACGCTCGGTGACGGGCCGCCGCTCGTGCTCGTGCACGGCACGCCGTTTTCGTCGCAGGTGTGGCGGCGGATCGCGCCGTGGCTCGCGCGGCGCCATCGCGTGTTCTTCTACGACCTGCTCGGCTACGGCCAGTCGGACATGCCCGACGCCGACGTATCGCTCGGCCGGCAGAACGTGCTGTTCGGCGCGCTGCTCGACGAATGGAAGCTGTCGCGCCCGCGCGTGCTCGCGCACGACTACGGCGGCGCGACGGTGTTGCGCGCGCATTTCCTCGACGGCATCGCGTATTCGGACCTGACGCTCGTGAATCCGGTCGCGATCGCGCCGCAAGGCTCGCCGTTCGTGCGGCACGTCGCGCAGCACGAAGCCGCGTTCACCGGTTTACCGGCATATGCGCATCACGCGCTGGTGTCGGCCTATATCGGCAACGCGGTCGCACGGCCGTTGAGCGACGACGTGCTGTCGATCTACCGTTCGCCGTGGCTCACACCGGCCGGTCAGCCGGCGTTCTATCGCCAGATCGCGCAGATGCGCCAGCGCTACATCGAGGAAGCCGAAGCCCGCTATGCGCGGCCGGACTTCCCGGTGCGCATCGTATGGGGCGAGGACGATGCGTGGATTCCGCTCGAACAGGGGCAGGCGCTTGCCGACCGGATCGCGGACGGCAAGCTGACAAGGGTGCCGCGCGCGGGTCACCTGGTCCAGGAAGATGCGCCGGAGGCCATCGTCGCCGCCGTGCTCGACCGGTAGGCGAACCCGCGCGGGTTCATCGCGCGCCGCTTACCACGGCAGCGAATAGGTCTTCGTATTCGTGAAGCTCTTCATCGCTTCCTGCACGCCTTCCTTGTAGCCGAGGCCCGAATCCTTCACGCCGCCGAACGGCGTCAGCTCGAGCCGGTAGCCCGGCACTTCGCGCACGTTCACGCTGCCGACTTCCAGCTCGGTGATGAAGCGCGTGATGTGGTCGAAGCGGTTCGTGCAGACCGACGACGACAGCGCATAGTCGGTGCTGTTCGACATCCGGATCGCTTCGTCGATGTCGCGAAAGCGCATGATCGGCGACACGGGCCCGAACGTCTCGTACTTCACGAGCGGCATGTCGGGCGTCACGCGATCGACGACCGTCGGCGAATACAGCGCGCCGTCGCGCACGTTGCCGACCAGTAGCCGCGCGCCGCGCGCGATCGCATCGTTCACCTGCTGCTCGCAGAACTTCGCGGCCGCTTCGTCGATCACGGTGCCCATGTCGACCGACGGATCGGCCGGATTTCCGTATGCCCACGCGCGGGTCTTTTCGACGACCAGCTCGGTAAAGCGGTCAGCCACCGCGTCGTGCACGAGCATCCGCTTGATCGCGGTGCAGCGCTGCCCCGAATTCTTGTACGAACCTGACACCGCGAGCGTGCTCGCTTCGTCGAGATCGGCGTCCTCCATCACGATGATCGGATCGTTGCCACCGAGCTCGAGCACCGCGCGCCGGTAGCCCATCCGCGACGCGATCGACTTGCCGATCGATACGCCGCCGGTGAACGTGATCAGGTCGATCGCCGCGTTCGTGATCAGCTCGTCCGCGATTTCCTTCGGGTCGCCGGTGATCACCTGCAGCATCTGCGGCGGCAGGCCGGCTTCGTACAGGATGTCCGCGAACAGGTAGCACGACAGCGGCACCTTCTCCGACGGTTTCACGACGATCCGGTTGTTGGTCGCGATCGACGGCACGACCTTGTGCGCGACCTGGTTCATCGGATGGTTGAACGGCGTGATCGCGGAAATCACGCCGAGCAGCGGCTCGCGCTGCGTGTACACGCGGCGCTTCTTGCCGTGGGGCGTCAGATCGCACGAGAAGATCTGCCCGTCGTCCTTCAGCACTTCGCCCGCGCCGAACGTGAGCACGTCGGCGACGCGCCCCGCTTCGTACGTCGAGTCCTTGAGGCACAGCCCGGCTTCGGCCGTGATCAGCGCCGCGATGTCGGCGGTGCGTGCGCGCACGATGTCGGCCGCGCGGCGCAGGATCGCCGCGCGCTCGTGGCGCGTGAGCGACGGCCGGTATGCGCGGGCCACGGCAAACGCGCGCCGCACGTCGTCGAGCGTCGCTTTCGGTACGGTACCGACAAGCGAGCCGTCGTACGGATTGCGCACCTCGATCACCGCGTCGCGGTAGAGCTTTTCACCATCGATTCGCAGTGCTTCGCGATGAAGCGTGCGGACATCCGTCGATTCTGCAATGGCGTTCATGAGTGTCTCCTGGCGGATACGTCCGCGTCACTGCAGATGGTTGAGCGCGATGTCGATGATGTCGAAGTTGCGCAGCCGCGCGCGGCCCGTTACGTCGGTCGCGACCGGCTTGCTGAAGATCAGCGGCACGATCTGTTCGGAGATCCCGCCGTGCGAGCGCAGCGGCACGTCGAGACCCGACAGGTCGTGCTTGATGCGACGCGTGCCGAGCACGACGTCCTGCTTCGAGATCACGATCAGGTCGCCCATCCGGTCCGGCGGCAGCTCGAAGCGCGCGCAGCCTTCGGCGCCGGTCAGCACGACCTCGATGCCGTCCACCGCGGCGAGCCGCGCGCGCAATGCGTCGACATCGGCGGACGCCGGCACGTAGACGGTCGCGAACGAACCGAGAGCGCCGTGGTGCACGACGTACGGATCGGTGATCGGCAGGATCACGCGCGCCGCGTCGTGGCCGAGCCATTCGTCGAACAGCTCCTGCAGGTAGATCACGTTCGGCTCGCCGGTCTCGCCGTCGTGCTTCGCGTTCATCCCGTGGTCGGCCGTGATCGCGACGATCGCGCCGAGCTCGTCGAGCCGCTTCAGGTACGTGTCCATCATCTGGTAGAACGCGTTCGCGCCGTCGGTGCCGGGCGCGCACTTGTGCTGCACGTAGTCGGTCGTCGACAGGTACATCAGGTCGATCGGCCGCGTCTCGAGCAGGCGCACGCCGGCCGCGAACACGAACTCCGACAGGTCCGCGCTGTACACGCTCGGCACCGGCTTGCCGACGAGTTCCAGCACGTTGTCGATGCCGTTTTCCGCGATGCTCGCTTCATCGGCCTTCTCCGACGAGAAGCAGATGCCCTTGAGCCCCTTGCCGAGCAGGCGGCGCAGCTTGTCCTTCGCGGTGACGACCGCGACCCGCGCGCCCTGTTCCGCGAACGTCGCGAGCACGGTGGGCGCGACGAGGTACTTCGGATCGTTCATCAACACCTCGGCGCCGGTGTCGCGATCGTAGAAGTAGTTGCCGCTTATCCCGTGGACCGCCGGCGGCACGCCGGTAACAATCGACAGGTTGTTCGGGTTCGTGAAGCTCGGCACCACACATTCGCCCTTCAGCGCGGTGCCCGGTTTCAGCAGCGTGCGCAGGAACGGCGCGACGCCGGCCTCCGCCGCCATCTCGAGATATTCGTACGCGCAGCCGTCGACGCAGACCACCACCACGGGGCGGCGCATCCAGTTGTAGCGACGGCCGTTCACTTCCACGGATACAGGCGTTTCAGTCATGACGTTCAGTCCTTTCGGTTCGAAGGGGGTTGAGCGATCGGCGCCCGCGCCGCGCCGAGGAGGTGTTTTCCATGCTTGACATTAAAATTGATGATTTGTAGATTGTCAACAACATGCAAAGAACAGAAGGCAAAACAACGTAGCAGCAAGAGGGCTGGTCTCCACTCATCCGCCGCGTGCCGCGGCGCTACAGTCAAGGGGTCTGAAGATGAACGAAGTGCCGGTACACAAGCGTTTCAATGGATGGGCGATGGGCGCGGCGCGGGTCGCGCTGGCCGCGGCGGTCGCGCTCGGTGCCGCGCAGGCGGCGCACGCGAAGACGTCGCTGCTCGTCTACACCGCGCTCGAAGACGAGGCGATGAAGCCGTACAAGGACGCGTTCGAAAAGGCGAACCCCGACATCGAGATCCGCTGGGTGCGCGACTCGACCGGCTCCGTCACCGCGAAGCTGCTCGCGGAGAAGAACAACCCGCGCGCGGACGTCGTGCTCGGCCTCGCCGCTTCGAGCCTCACGCTGCTCGATCTGCAGGGCATGCTGATGCCGTATGCGCCGAAGGGCTTCGACCAGCTCACGCGCAAGTACAGCGACGCGAACACGCCGCCGCACTGGGTCGGGATGGACGTGTGGGGCGCGACGATCTGCTACAACCGCGTCGCCGCGCAGGCGAAGAACATTCCAAAGCCGACGTCGTGGGAAGACCTGACGAAGCCGGTCTATAAAGGCGCGATCGTGATGCCGAGCCCGGTGTCGTCGGGCACCGGCTACCTCGACGTGACCGCGTGGCTGCAGACCTTCGGCGACGACAAAGGCTGGAAATTCATGGACGCGCTCG
This sequence comes from Burkholderia sp. SR8, assembly GCF_052851275.1. Taxonomy (NCBI): domain Bacteria; kingdom Pseudomonadati; phylum Pseudomonadota; class Betaproteobacteria; order Burkholderiales; family Burkholderiaceae; genus Burkholderia; species Burkholderia sp. SR8. The sequence continues at coordinate 10,411 of NZ_JAULUC010000018.1, read as the reverse complement.
ACAAGAACGTCGCGCAGTACGTGCACTCGGGTTCGAAGCCGTGCACGCTCGCCGGCACCGGCGAATTCCCGATCGGCATCTCGTTCGAGTTCCGCGGCCACGAGTTGCAGGCGCAGGGCGCGCCGATCGACCTCGTGTTCCCGAAGGAAGGGCTCGGCTGGGACATGGAAGGCACGGCGATCATGAAGACGACGAAGCAGCCCGACGCCGCGAAGAAGCTCGCGGACTTCATGGCGAGCAAGGAAGCGAACCAGATCACCGCGCGCTGGTGGGCGATCGTCGCGTACCCGGGCGTTGCGCGCAAGCTGGCCGGCATCCCCGATAACTATGCGGACCTGCTCGTAAAGAACGACTTCGTGTGGTCCGCGAAGAACCGTCAGTCGATCCTCGATACCTGGCAGAAGCGCTACGGGGCGAAAGCACAGCAATAACGCCGCAACCCGCCGCGGGGCCGCGCCGTGCGCCGCCCCGCATCCCTTTCCATCGTCGTATCCGGCCCGCGCGCGGGCCGTCCGCAGCGTGGAGGCGTGCATGGCACCCTATCTGAGCGTAGAGCGCATCGAAAAGCGGTACAACGATACACAGGTCCTCGTCGACATCAACCTGAGCGTGATGAAGGGCGAGATGATCTGCTTCCTGGGGCCGTCCGGCTGCGGGAAAACCACGCTGCTGCGGATCATCGCGGGGCTCGAGGCGCAAAGCGCCGGCCACATCACGCAGGACGGCCGCGACATCTCCCGGTTGCCGCCGCAACTGCGCGACTACGGGATCGTGTTCCAGTCGTACGCGCTGTTTCCGAACCTCACCGTCTACGACAACGTCGCGTACGGGCTCGTGAACCGCAAGATGAAGCGCGACGCGATCCACGAGCGCGTGCATACGCTGCTCGCACTCGTCGGGTTGCCCGACAGCCATCGCAAGCATCCCGGTCAATTGTCCGGCGGCCAGCAGCAGCGCATCGCACTGGCGCGCGCGCTCGCGACGTCGCCCGGCCTGCTGCTGCTCGACGAGCCGCTGTCGGCGCTCGACGCGCGCGTGCGCGTGCGGCTGCGCCAGGAAATCCGCGCGCTGCAGCAGCGGCTCGGCGTGACGACGATCATGGTCACGCACGACCAGGAAGAAGCGTTGTCGATGGCCGACCGGATCGTCGTGATGAACCACGGCGTGATCGAGCAGATCGGCACGCCGCTCGAAGTCTACCGGCAGCCCGCGTCGCCGTTCGTCGCGGACTTCATCGGCCGCGTGAACACGATTCCCGCCGAAGTCGCGCAGGACGGCACGCTGCGCGCCGGCGGCGTCGGGCTCGACTGCCGGCATGGCGGCACGCGGCCCGCGCAAGGCGCGGCCGTGTCGGTCTACGTGCGGCCCGAGGACCTGCGCATCCGCGTGCCGGGCGAGACCGCCGACAACGTGCTCGCGGGCCGCGTCGAGAAACTCGAATTCCTCGGTGCGTTCTGCCGCGTGAGCTTCCGGATCGACGGGCTCGACGGCCAGGAGATCGTCGCCGACCTGTCGTATCACGACGTCGACCGCACCGGCGTGCAGGCCGGTGCGCGCATCGACCTCGCGCTCGATCGCGAGCATGTCCGCGTGTTCCCGAGCGCGAAGGAGCGACTGCAATGAGCACCGTCCTCACCGAACGCCGCCGCGGCGCGGCCGCCCCCGCCGACGTGCGGCAGCTCACGCACTGGCACGACCGGCTCGCGCAGTTCGCGCTCGTCGCGATGGCCGCGCTGATGTCGCTGTTCCTGCTGCTGCCGCTCGCGCTGGTCGTGCAGAAATGCTTCGTCGATGCGGACGGCCGTTTCGTCGGCGCGCACAACTTCGTCGAGTATCTGGAGGACAGCGGCGTGCTGCGCTCGATGCTGCATTCGCTGACGGTCGGCGCGCTCGTCACGGCGATCGTCGTGCCGATGGCGTTCACGTTCGCGTATGCGCTGACGCGCTCGTGCATGCCGCTGAAGAACGCCGCGCGCACGATCGCGCTGCTGCCGCTGCTCGCGCCGACGCTGCTGTCGGCCGTGTCGTTCATCTACTGGTTCGGCAACGCGGGGCTGCTCAAGCCGCTGCTGCACGGCCATTCGATCTACGGGCTGCCGGGGATCGTGCTGAGCATGGTGTACGCATCGTTCCCGCACGTGCTGATGATCCTCGTCACCGCGCTGTCGCTCGCGGACGGTCGGCTCTACGAGGCCGCCGAAGCGATGGGCACGAGCCGCACGCGCAAGTTCTTCACGATCACGCTGCCCGGCGCGAAATACGGGCTGATCAGCGCGACGATGGTCGCGTTCACGATGTGCATCAACGACTTCGGCGTGCCGGTCGTGATCGGCGGCTCGTACAACGTGCTGTCGACCGACATCTACAAGCTGATCATCGGGCTGCAGGACTTCAACCGCAGCGCGGTCGTGAGCCTGATGCTGCTGTGCCCGGCGCTCGTCGCGTTCGGCGTCGACTTCTTCATCCGCCGCCGCCAGCAGTCGCAGCTCGGCGCGCGTTCGACGCCGTACCAGCCGAAGCCGTCGCGCGGCTTCGATGCCGCGATGCTCGCGTACTGCGCGCTGGTGTGCGCGTTCTTCATCGCGGTGGTCGGCATCTCGGTGTTCGCGTCGTTCGTGAAGTTCTGGCCGTACCAGATGAGTCTCGGCCTGCAGCACTACCGGATGGGGCTGATCGCCGCGGGCATCTTCGACGCGTACAAGAACAGCCTGCGGATGGCCGCGACGGTCGCGCTCGGCGGCACGATCGTCGTGTTCGGTGGCGCCTACCTGATCGAGAAGACCCGCGGCGCGCGCTGGCTGCGCGGCTTCATCAGCCTGTGCGCGATCCTGCCGATGGGCGTACCGGGCCTCGTGCTCGGCATCAGCTACATCTTCCTGTTCAACGCGCCGGGCAATCCGCTGAACGGGCTCTACGGTTCGCTGTGGCTGCTCGCGATCGTCACGGTCGTCCACTACTACGCGTCGAGCCACCTGACCGCCGTCACCGCGCTGCGGCAGATCGACAGCGAGTTCGAGGCGGTGTCGGCGTCGCTGAAGGTGCCGTTCTACAAGAGCTTCCTGCGCGTGACCGTGCCCGTGTGCCTGCCCGCGATCCTGCTGATCGCACGCTACCTGTTCGTCAACGGGATGACGACGGTCTCGGCGGTCGCGTTCCTGTACTCGCCGGACACGCAGCCGGCGTCCGTCGCGATCCTGAACCTCGACGACGCAGGCCAGATGGGCCCGGCCGCCGCGATGGCGACGCTCGTGCTCGCGACGTCGTCGCTCGCGTGCGTGCTGTTCGCCTGCATCTCGCACCGGCTGCTGCGCCGCACGCAGGCGTGGCGCACGCCGCATCGCCGCTGATCCTTTCGCCGCATTCACGTGACGTCCCGACTTCATCGAGGAGACACCATGACGCTCGCCACCCAGCCCATCCTGCTCACCCCCGGCCCCCTGACGACCTCGGACCGCACGCGCGACGCGATGCTGCGCGACTGGGGCTCGTGGGACAGCGACTTCAACGCGATCACCGCGCGGCTGCGCGAACGGCTGCTGCAGATCGTGCACGGCGAAGGCACGCACGAATGCGTGCCGCTGCAGGGCAGCGGCACGTTCTCGGTCGAGGCGGCGATCGGCACGCTCGTGCCGCGCGACGGCCACGTGCTCGTGCCGAACAACGGCGCGTACTGCCAGCGCCTCGCGAAGATCTGCCGCGTGCTCGGCCGCCGGCTCACGACGATCGACTACACCGAAGATCGCCGCGTCGAGCCGGCCGACGTCGAGCGCGCGCTCGCGGCCGATCCTTCGATCACGCACGTCGCGCTCGTGCACTGCGAGACCGGCGCCGGCGTGCTGAACCCGCTGCACGACGTCGCGCAGGTCGTCGCGAAGCACGGCCGCGGGCTGATCGTCGACGCGATGAGCTCGTTCGGCGCGATCGACATCGACGCGCGCATGACGCCGTTCGACGCGGTGATCGCCGCGTCCGGCAAGTGCCTCGAAGGCGTGCCGGGGCTCGGCTTCGTGATCGCGAAGCGCGCGACGCTCGAACGCTGCGAAGGGAACAGCCACTCGCTCGCGATGGACCTGTACGACCAGTGGGTGTACATGCAGCGCACGACGCAATGGCGCTTCACGCCGCCGACGCACGTGGTCGCGGCGCTCGACGCAGCCGTCGCGCAGTACGTCGACGAAGGCGGGCTTGCCGCGCGCGGCGGCCGCTACCAGCGCAACACGCGCGCGCTGATCGACGGGATGCGCGCGCTCGGGTTCCGGCCGTTCCTCGACGCGGCGATCCAGGCGCCGATCATCGTCACGTTCCATGCGCCGGACGATCCGAACTACGACTTCAAGCGGTTTTATCAGGAGGTCAAAAAGCGCGGCTACATTCTGTATCCGGGCAAGCTGACCGAAGTCGACACGTTCCGCGTCGGCTGCATCGGCCACTTCGGCGAAGCGGGGATTCCGGGCGCGGTCGCCGCGATCGCCGACACGCTGAAGGCGATGGGCGTGCGCCGCGTGTCCGCGCAAGCGGCGGCCTGACGCGACGAACCGGGCCGCATCGCGGCGCGCGCAGCCATCGCCGGCGCGCCTCGCGATGCGGCGATTGCGGTTTTCGCTTTCGTCCGCGGTTGCGTTTCCCGCCGTGCGCGGCACGGCACCTCCGACCTTACTGGCACGACACCCGATGCGACCCTTCTGGATCGAACAAGCACTGTTCAACGATGGCGATCTCGCACCCGCGCTGCAGGGCGCGACGCAGGCCGACGTCTGTATCGCCGGCGGCGGCTTCACGGGGCTCTGGACCGCGATCCAGGCGAAGCAGCAGAACCCGGCGCTCGACATCGCGATACTCGAGGCCGATCTGTGCGGCGCCGGCGCGAGCGGACGCAACGGCGGGTGCCTCCTCACGTGGTCCGCGAAATTCCTCACGCTGCGCCGGCTGTTCGGCGAAGCGGAGGCGATCCGGCTCGTGAAGGCATCGGAGGCGGCCGTCCAGCACATCGCCGACTTCTGCCGCGCGCATCGCATCGATGCCGAGCTGCGGCTCGACGGCACGCTGTACACCGCGACGTCGCGCGCGCAGGTCGGCACGCTCGCGCCGGTGCTCGATGCGCTCGCCGCGTGCGGGATCCACAGCTACGAGCCGCTGCCGGCCGCCGAAGTCGCGCGGCGCTCGGGCTCCGCGCGCAACCTCGACGGCGTGTATTCGCCGATCGCCGCGACCGTGCATCCGGGCAAGCTCGTGCGCGGGCTGCGCCGCGTCGCGCTCGACATGGGAATCCGGATCTACGAGCGCACGCCGCTCGTCGACTTCACGCCGGGGCAGCCGGCCGTCGTGCGCACGCCGTCCGGCAGCGTGCGCGCCGGCAAGCTGGTGTTCGCGATCAACGCGTGGATGGCGAGCCGCTTTCCGCAGTTCGAACGCACGATCGCGGTCGTGTCGAGCGACATGGTCATCACCGAGAAATGCCCGGAGCTGCTGGAGCGGACCGGGCTCGTCGACGGCGTGTCGGTGCTCGACTCGCGAATCTTCGTGTATTACTACCGCACGACCGTCGATGGCCGGCTGATGCTCGGCAAGGGCGGCAACACGTTCTCGTGGCGCAGCCGCATCGCGCCGGTGTTCGACCGGCGCTCGCCGTACGAAGCGCAGCTCACGCAGAGCCTGCGCGCATTCTTCCCGTCGCTCGCGGGCGTGCCCGTCACCGCGAGCTGGAACGGCCCGTCCGATCGCTCGGTGACGGGCTTCCCGTTCTTCGGGCGCCTCGACGACGCGCCGAACGTGTTCTACGGCTTCGGTTATTCAGGCAACGGCGTCGGGCCGACCTACATGGGCGGACAGATCCTGTCGTCGCTGGTGCTCGGCCTCGACAACGCATGGACGCGCAGCCCGATCGTGCGCGGCCCGCTCGGCCACTTTCCGCCGGAGCCGATCCGCTATGTCGGCGCGCACGTCGTGCGCAATGCGATCCGTCGCAAGGAGCGTGCGGAAGACGAGAGCCGTCGGCCGGCGATGATCGATACGTGGCTCGCGAAATTCGCGAGCGCGGCAGGCAAGGCCGACAAGGCGTGACGGCAGGGCAACGTCACGCACGCTGATGCGGTGACGTGACGCGCAATGAAAAAGGGACGCTGCGAAGCGTCCCTTTGCCTTTCCCATTGCCTTTCCCTTTGCCGCTGCGGCCCTGCCGGCTGCGTTACACGCGCTCGGCTTTCTCGCGCGCCGCCTTGCCCGTCGCAGGCAGCCCCTGCTCGTGCGTGCGGCGCATCCGCGCGAGGCCGTGCGCGACGTGCTCGCGCACGAGCGCGACGGCCTTCTCCTCGTCGCCGCTCGCGAGCGCCTGCACGATCTTGTCGTGCTCGGCCGCCGACACCGCGATCGCATCTTCCTCGGCCTCGATCGCCGCCTGGCGCAGCAGCCCGAGCTGACGCACGAGCCGGCGATAGGTGTCGGTGAGATGCGTATTGCCGACGCCGACCACCATCGCGTCGTGGAACTGCACGTTCAGCTCGGTGTAGCGCGTGACATCGTGCGTCTTTGCCGCATCCTTCATCGACTGGATGATGCCCTTCAGCACCTTCAGCGTGTCGGGCGAAATGCGCTTCGCGAGCGCGCGCGCGACCGATTCGTCGAGCATCGCGCGCACTTCGTAGATTTCCTCGGCTTCGCGCAGCGGCACGACGCGCACCGTCACGCCGCGGTTCTTCTCGTTGCGCAGCAGCCCGGCCTGTTCGAGCGCGCGGAACGCCTCGCGCACCGGCCCGCGCGACACGTTCAGCTTCGTCGCGATATCGACTTCGTTGAGCTTCTCGCCCGGCGCATATTCGCCGGATACGATCGCGCGCTCGAGCATGTCCTGGACAATCATCGCGAGCGACTGGCTTTGCAGGAGTTCGATGGCGTTGAGCGCGTTCGGGGCAGTCATGGTCGGGCAGGCAGCGAAGCTGCGGATGAAAAACGAGGGCGCCATATCGGCGAATGATCCTTGTATACCGTCGGCCCGATATATTGTCAACAGTTTTCAGTTTCCAAAAAGCTGACGCCGCGCGGCCGGCACGAACACGCCCGACCGCACGACGCGAGACAGCCGTCAGACCGTCCGCTTCACCGGCCCCGGGTCGCTCTGGCTCGGCCGGCCCGTCTCGACGTGGCCTGCGAAGCGCCGCACGACCTTGTCGTCGCCGCCGCGCAGCGTGGTCGCGGTGAGCGTCAGATCGTACCAGCCGTGGCTCGACGACAGCTCGAAGTGATCCTCGATGCGCCCGCCCGGCTCCAGCGTGTAGGTGCGGGCAGGCGCATGGCTGTACGCGTTGTCGACGATCACGCGGCACGCCGCGCGGCCGCTGTTGCGCAGCTGCAGGTACACGTGGCGGTTGCGCACGTCGTAGCCGAGCTTCGCTTCGGGGTTCGCGTGGTTGCCGTCCGCGGCGAGCCGCGTGTTGCCCTGGAATTCGCACAGATAGCCGTTCGGGCCGTAGGCGGCGAGATGGTAGTCGCCGCGCGCGGCCGACGTGCTCCACGTATCGGCGAAGCGGTCGTGCGACGACACTGCGTAGCGGCGCGGCGGCGTCGCCGGATTGCGGCGGTCGTACACGTAGAAAGCGGCGCCCGCGTCACCGGAGTTCGCGAAATCGAGCGACACGCTGTCGTCGCGGCCGTTCACGCGTGCATGCACGAACAGCTCGTACGGCAGCGCGCGCGCCGGCCGCGTGCCGGGCTCCTGCGCCGGCATCGTCTGCTGCGCGGGCACCTGGTACGCCTGTCCGGCCGTCTGGATGTGCTGCGGCACCGTGAAGCTCACCGTGCGCGTATCGGGGCGCGCGGAGAAGTCGAACGCCGACGTGAGGTCGCCGCAGATCGACCGGCGCCACGCGCTGATGTTCGGCTCCTTCACGCCGAAGCGTGCTTCGAGGAAACGCAGCACCGACGTATGGTCGAACGTCTCCGAGCAGACCCAGCCGCCCTTCGTCCACGGCGAGATGATGATCAGCGGCACGCGCGGCCCGAGGCCGATCGGCTGGATGCCGCCCGGGTCCGCGCCCGGCACCAGCGGGCTCATCTCGCCCGGGTACTTGTTCAGGTCGAGCAGTTCGTCGCCGAGGTTCGACAGCAGGTTCGACGACACGATGCCCTGCCCGCCCACGCCGCTCGTCACCGGCGGCACCGGCGGCACGACGTGGTCGAACAGCCCGTCGTTCTCGTCGTAGTTGAGGATGAACACCGTCTTCGCCCATACGTCCGGGTTCGACGTCAGCGCCTCGAGCACCATGTTGATGTAGAACGCGCCGTCGGTCGGCGACGCCTGCGGGTGCTCGCTGTACTTGTACGGCGACACGATCCACGACACCTGCGGCAGCCGGTTCGCCTGCACGTCGGCCTTCAGCTCGGCGAGCGTGTGGTCGGACGCGCCCTTGTCGACCAGCGGGCCGCTCGCGCCTTCCTTCACCTGGAAGCGCTTGAAGAACATCAGCGAGTTGTCGGTGTAGTTGTCGGTCGGATCGCCCGGGATGCCCGTGCCGCCCTGGTACACCTTCCAGCTGATGTTCGCGTTCTCGAGGCGTTCCGCGTAGGTCGTCCACGTGTAGCCATTCACGTCGTTGCGCTCGCCGATGCCCGGGCCATTCTGCTGCGTGCCGTACACGTTGCGCGAGTCGATCGTGCCGGTCCACAGGTAGATGCGGTTCGGCGCGGTATCCGCATGCGCGGAGCAGAAGTACGAATCGCAGATCGTGAACGCGTCGGCGAGCGCGTAGTGGTACGTGAGGTCCTGGCGCTTCAGGTAACCCATCGTCAGCACGTCCTGCTTCTGGTTCACCCACTGGTCCCACTGACCGTTGTTCCATGCGAGATGGCCGCTGCTCCAGCCGTGGTTGGTGCCCGGCTGGAATTCGGTCGTCTGCTTCGGGTCGAGATAGAACGGCAGCACGTACGGCGCGGCCGGGTCGAGTCCGCGCGCGTGGTAGTTCTTCGTGACCACCGACGCCGGCGGCTGCTGCCACACCGGCGCGCCGCTCGGCAGCAGGTGCGGGCGCGGGTCGTTGAAGCCGCGCACGCCGCGCAGCCCGCCGAAGTAATGGTCGAACGAGCGGTTTTCCTGCATGAAGATCACGACGTGCTCGACGTCGCGGATCGTGCCGGTGCGGTACGCGGCCGGTATGGCGAGCGCGTTGCGGATCGCGGGCGGAAAGCCGGCGTAGGCGGCCATCGCGCCGGCCGACTGGGCGGCGAGGCGCAGGAAATCGCGTCGATTGGTGGCGGACATGAAGAGGATCCTGTGGGTCGGTATGGGTGGCGCCGGTCGAGCGGATCCGGCGGTCGGTGCGTTGCCGTTATTAGTCCGCACCGGCGTGTCCCGGCCGTGACCGGTTCCCGCAGGTTTCTTGCGGTGACCCCCAGCTTTTTTGCGAAGCGGCGCACCGCGCGCCTTTCATCCGGCCGACACATCGGTACGCTACGCTGACGCGCGATGAAGACGGGGGAGAAGCCGAGTCGTGTTCGATCAGCTGAAGGCGTTCCACGCGACCGTCCGGCAGGGCAGCATCACGCGCGCCGCGCGCCACCTGGGCGTGAGCCAGCCGACGATCGCCGCGCAGATCCGGCAGGTCGAGCAGCTGTATGGCGTCGAGCTGTTCTACCGCAGCGGCCGCAAGCTCGAAGTGACCGAGACCGGCATCGAGCTGCTGCCGCTCGTCGAGAAGATGATCGCGCTCGAGGCGCAGGCCGACATCATGCTGCGCAACGTCGGCGGCCTGTTCGAAGGGCATCTGCGGATCGGTGCGACGGGGCCGTACTACATCATGGATGCGGTCGGCCGCTTCTCGCATGCGCATCCGTCGATCGCGCTCACGTGCCGGATCGGCAATTCCGAGGAGATCCTGCAGGCGCTGCATGAGTTCCGCATCGATCTCGCGGTGTCGTCGCAGCGCAATGACGCCGACGGGCTCGAACGCAAGGTGATCTCGACCGATCCGCTCGTGCTCGTCGTGCATCGCGACCATCCGCTCGCGCGCTTCGATGCGATCGATGCCGCCCAGCTCGCCGATGTACGGCTCCTGATTCGCGAGGAAGGGTCGGTCACGCGCCGCTGCACGGAGACGATCCTCGCGGCGGCCGGCGTCGCGGCCGCGTCCGTCGCCGAGATCGGCAGCCGCGAAGCGATCCGCGAGGCGATTCTGCATGGCGTGGGCGGGAGCCTCTTTCCGCGCGGCGAGGCCGAGCGTCATCCTGATTTGCGCGTGATCGAGCTGCGCGGCGTCGACACCACGATCGACGAATACGTGTACTACCTGAAGGCGCGCCGCCAGAGCCCGGCGATCGAGGCGTTCCTTGCGTGCATCGTGCCGGCGCAGCAGGCGGCGGACGAGGTGATGCGTGCGACGCGCGCAACGCCGCAGGTCAACGCGCGCTGAGCCGCGAAGCGTTT
>NZ_JAULUC010000017.1:0-150086 GCF_052851275.1 Burkholderia sp. SR8 | reverse complement strand
CCTGCTGCGCTCGCTCGCGAAGGGCGAGGCGATCACGCAGGACACGTCCACGCTCGAGAATCCGGCGATTCTCGAGCAGCTCGGCCGCTCTCTCTGACGAAACGGCCGGCCTCTCCCGACATCTCGACGCACGCGCGTTCCGGCGCTCATCCCCGCCATGAACGCGTCGTCCGCGGCCGCTACCCGGCCGCACACGTGCGTCCTGCCGCGCCCCACCCTGCGTGCGCGGCCTGTGCGACGGACACCGCGCTGCGGACCTCCGTCGCATCCCTGTTCGATGCATCGACGTACGACACCACAACACTGGAGACACCCCAATGAAAAGCAGAATCGTGATCGGTTGTGCCGCGCTCGCAGGCGCACTGGCCAGCACCAGCAGCTTCGCGCAAAGCAGCGTGACGCTGTACGGCAACCTCGACGCCGCCTTGCTGTACACGAGCAAGACACTCGACGCGGCTACCGGCGCGAACGCCGGTCATCAGTTCGCGATGACCGACACCGGCATGACGCCGACGACGTTCGGGATGACCGGCACCGAGGACCTCGGCGGCGGCCTGAAGGCGAAATTCCAGCTCGAAAGCGGCTTTGCCGTGACCAACGGCGCATTCAACCATTCGAACGGCAACTTCTTCGGCCGCCAGGCGTGGGTCGGGCTCGACGGCAGTTTCGGCACGGTGAAGGCCGGCCTGCAGTACTCGCCGTTCCTGCTCGCGATCTTCGATTCGGATCCGCGCAGCTTCGCGCACTTCGGCAGCGGGCTGATCAACTATGTCGACAACGTGCTCGTCACCGGCCTGTTCAACCCGAACGCCGTGTCGTACACGAGCCCGACGATCGCCGGGCTCACCGGCAGCGCGATGTTCGCATTCGGCGGCAAGGCCGGCGACTTCCAGGCCGGCCGCCAGTATTCGGCGAGCGTGAAGTACGAGCACGACGGCTTCATGATCGACGCCGCGTTCTACGACGGCAACGACGGCACCAACCCGACGCCGACGCCGAGCACCGTCGCGTTCGTCGGACGCACGATCGGCGCCGCGTACCGGTTCGGCGCCCTCACCGCGAAGGCGTCGTTCGCGAGCTACAAGGTCGGCGGATCGTTCAGCAACAACGTGTACGGCGGCGGCCTCGACTACCAGGCGACGCCGGCCGTCGACCTGAACGGCGGCGTCTGGTTCACCAGCGATCGCAACGACACGGCCAATCACTCGCTGCTTGCGGCGCTCGGTGCGACGTACAGCCTGTCGAAGGCAACCGCGCTGTATGCGCAGGTCGCGATGGTCGACAACCACGGCGCGATGAATACCGGACTCGGCATCAACAACGCGCTGTACGCGGTCACCGGCACGACCGTCGGCGCGAACGTCGGAATCCGCCACATGTTCTGATGCATCGGCGGTGGTTGCTGCGCCGGATCGCCGCCGCCATGCATTCGCACCACTAACTATCTTTCGCCGGATCCGGACTGCAGCGGATGCATGCGGATTCGGCGCCGTTTTCCTCGCGTGCGGATTCGCATGCAACGCGGCGCGCGACCCTGTCGCTCGCACGAGCCACGACGTATCGCCTTCACGCGCGCCGCGGTACCGGTACACGCAACCGGTATAGACCGCCATCGGCGCAACCCGTACCGCCGTTCCGCCTGCCACGCACCTGACACGTTGCGCGGCCAGTTGTTCGCCTGCGTCATCCGTGTCGTTTACGACCGGTTTCCGGGCGCATGACCGATAGTCCGCTCTCCCCGTTTCTCTACACTGCTTCACACCAACACCCATTTGCCGGGTGTCGCGTGCCGCGCGTCGCGCCACCGACATCACGGCGATCCAGAGACAACCGGCCTTCGCCCCGACAGTCACGCGCCCCCCGGCCGCGCACGTGTTCGGCCAGCCGCGAAGGCCCTTCCAGGAGCGTTCATTGAGTTCATCGCAAGCGCACCCCGCGAAAGCCCGGTCTTCGCGCAAGGCCCTCAAGCTGGACGACGTCACGATCGTCGATCCCGCCGTGCTGAAACGCGCGGTCGGCGCAATGGCGTTCGGCAACGCGATGGAATGGTTCGACTTCGGCGTGTACAGCTATATCGCCGTCACGCTCGGCAAGGTGTTCTTCCCGTCGAGCAACCCGTCCGCGCAGCTGCTCGCCACTTTCGGCACGTTCGCGGCCGCGTTCCTCGTGCGCCCGCTCGGCGGCATGGTGTTCGGACCGCTCGGCGACCGCATCGGCCGCCAGCGCGTGCTCGCCGCGACGATGATCATGATGGCCGTCGGCACGTTCGCGATCGGCCTGATTCCGAGCTACGCGTCGATCGGCATCATGGCGCCGGTCCTGCTGCTCGTCGCCCGCCTCGTGCAGGGCTTCTCGACCGGCGGCGAATACGGCGGCGCCGCGACCTTCATCGCCGAATTCTCGACCGACAAGCGCCGCGGCTTCATGGGCAGCTTCCTCGAGTTCGGCACGCTGATCGGTTACACGCTCGGCGCGGCCACCGTCGCGATCCTGACAGCCACGCTGTCCCAGGAAGCGCTGCTGTCATGGGGCTGGCGCGTACCGTTCTTCATCGCCGGTCCGCTCGGCCTCGTCGGTCTGTACGTGCGGCTCAAGCTCGAAGAAACGCCTGCGTTCAAGAAGGAAGCCGAGGCGCGCGAAGCGGACGAACGGGCGCGGCCGAAGCAGTCGTTCGGCATGCTGCTCGTCGAACAGTGGAAGCCGCTGCTGCAATGCGTCGGCCTCGTGCTGATCTTCAACGTGACCGACTACATGGCGCTGTCGTACCTGCCGAACTACCTGTCGGCGACGCTGCACTTCAACGAAACGCACGGCCTCTTCATGGTGCTGCTCGTGATGGTGCTGATGATGCCGATGACGCTCTACGCGGGCCACCTGTCGGACAAGCTCGGCCGCAAGCCGGTGATGATGTTCGGCTGCGTCGGCCTGCTCGTGCTGTCGGTGCCTGCGCTGCTGCTGATCCGCACCGGCGGAATGCTGCCGGTGTTCGGCGGGATGCTGATCTACGGCACGCTGCTGTCGACGTTCACCGGCGTGATGCCGTCCGCGCTGCCCGCGCTGTTCCCGACGCGCATCCGCTATGGCGCGCTCGCGATCGGCTTCAACGTGTCGGTGTCGCTGTTCGGCGGCACGACGCCGCTCGTCGCCGCGTGGCTCGTCGATCGCACCGGCGACCTGATGATGCCGGCCTACTACCTGATGGGCGCGTCGTTCATCGGCATCGTGTCGGTGCTCGCGCTGCGCGAAAGCGCGCGCCGGCCGCTGCCGGGCTCCGCGCCCTGCGTCGCGAGCCGTGCGGAAGCGCAAGACCTGATTCGCCGCGGCGCCGACAAAGGCCGCGTGCGCGAGCGCGAGCTCACGCCGATCGGCGAACGCGCGTAACGCATGCCGTTGCGCCGTCACGCGATGCCGCGCGGCACTCCGCCGTCGGCACCGATCGTGTGATCGTCAGCCCGCCGCGAGTTGCTGCTCGTCGAACCAGTCGAGCAGCGTGCGCGTGACGAACGCGGGATTCTCCAGGTTCGAAATATGCCCGGCGTCCGGCACCAGTGCGTGCCGGCAGCCGATCACGCTCGCCATCTTCACGGTTTCCGACGGCGGGCGCGCCATGTCGCCGGCGCCGCACATCAGCAGCGTGCGCTCGGCGTCGAGTTCCGCCAGCGCGGCAAGCGTATCCGGCCGCCCGAAGATCAGCCGGCCGAGCGGAACGATCGATTCACGCAGGCGGTCGGCAGGCAGGCTCGCGAGCGCGGCGCGAAACGCGCTCGGCACCGGGTCGGCCAGATTGACGTCAGGCCGGAAGAACAGCGGCACGATCGCATCGAGCAGCGGCGGCACGATGGCGCCGGCGGCGGCGATCGCATCGAGCATCCCGAAGTAGCGCAGCCGCGTCGCGTCGGGTTCGGCCTCGAGCGACGCGTCCATCAGCACCAGCGAACGCACGCGCCGCGGTTCGCGCAATGCGAGCCGCGCGCCCCACATCCCGCCGACACTGAGGCCGACCACCGCGCACTGCTCGATCTCGAGCGCATCCAGCAACGCGCTCGCGTGCGCGGCGAGATCGTCGAGCGTGTGCGTGCCGTCGGGCAGCGGGCCCGACGCGCCATGGCCCCACAGGTCCGGCACGATCACGCGGTAGCGGCTCGACAGTGCGTCGATCTGCGGCGCCCACATCGCCGAATCCCACAGGTAGCTGTGCCCGAGCAGCACCGGAATGCCGGTGCCATGATCCTGGTAATGCAGCGTATTGCCTTGAACGATTCGAGTGGGCATCGGGTCTCCGGGTATGACGACGATCGGCAGCGGCCCGCAGGCAGGCGCGGGGTGTGCGGTGCGCCGGAAAAAAGCGGCGCCGCGCATCATCGCACAGGTCGGTGCAGGTTGCTTCATGCGTACGACGGCCATTCACCGCGCGGATCGTGTGCAGCCGTGCCCCGCCACTTTGCGTTCAAGCCGATCGAGTCGGCTTCGCGATTCATCAGCCGATGCACGCCGTGGCGGCTGCACGCTTCGCTTGATTCGCGCAGATCGACAGTGACCCTGCGATAACCGTATGCGCCGCTGCTGGCCAGCCAGTGATGCTTGGTCAGACCTGGCAGCCGATCATCCTCCCGCGCACGCGAACGGGTCGCTCGCGTTGCCAGGCGTAGTAGCCACCGCGATGCACGCCGAGCACCCGGCACATCGTACGCAGATAAACCTCGTCGAGATGGGATCCCATGAAAGGTTGGCCGGTCCGCTTTCGGTTAAGCGGTTATCATGGCAACGTCAAACGTTAGCGTGCTCGACACCATTCAGCGCAACTGCGCCAGACGAGGGCTTGGAATTTTACGGTCCGGCCGGTTCATTATTTCACGCGATGGATCATCTGCTTCCGCACTACGAACGAGAACTTTCACTACTGCGCCGGTCAGTTGCAATCTTTGCAACACGCTATCCCAAAATTGCCGTTCGTCTCGGGATTTCCGGCGACCGCTCCGAAGATCCCCACGTCGAACGGATGCTGCAGTCGTTCGCTCTCCTCGCTGCGGACATAGGAAGTCGGCTCGACGACCACTATCCGGAATTCGCCGAAGCCCTCATCGGCATGCTGTATCCCGAGTATCTTCGAACGATTCCTGCGTGCGTGATCGCCCAGTTCGATATCTCAGATATGTTCGAGACGCTCACTGAGCCATCGCTCATTGCTCGCGGCACAGAACTGGCAAGCAAAACGGAAGGCTGCCTTTTCCGAACCGTATATGACGTAACGCTAGCGCCCGTGCGGATTTCGGCCGCGCGCTATGCGCCGGCGACGGCGGTACCCTCCGACGTCGTCCTGCCCGCCGGCACAACCGGGCTGCTTTCCATCACCTTTGAGGTTGCCCGCCCTGACTTTCGCATCGACGCCGTTTCCCGTCCGTTGCGCATCCATGTCAACGGCCCTCGCGAAGTCGTCGGCGCGGCAATGGATACGATGACAATGCACACGGCAGCCGCCTTCGTCGAAAACGCCGAACGTCGCTGGTCAACGCTGATCACGCCGGCGCTCGCAGCGGCCGGCTACGATGAGGCCGAGAAGCTGCTCGACGAAGACGACGGGCCGCCAGCCCTACGGCTACTGAACGAATATTTTGCGTTTCCGAAGAAATTCGATTTCGTTGACGTCGATCTCGGCGCGCTCGCGCGTATGGCGGGCTCCAGCCAGCAACTTACCTTGCATCTCGCTATTTGCGACATTCATCCAGATTCGTGGACGGCGCAGCGACTAAAAAATCTGTCGGCGGACAATCTGAGGCTTTTTTGCACACCGATCGTCAACCTGTTCCGGCTTACGTCGCTGCCACTCAAGCGGAGTCCGATCACGAACACGTACCCCGTGCAATCCCAGAATACGGGCGTTGCGGGTGTCGAAGTTTGGTCTGTCGACTCGGTCCGTGCCACGACAGGCAGCTCCAGAACGGACATCATTCATCCGTTCACGTCGCTCATGCATGGCGGGTCCGGCAAACCAGCGGGCCCCTATTGGGTCCTCATGCACCATAACGCGGCCTCGCCATCGGGAAAGAAGGAAACTGCGCTCAGCCTGGTGGACCTCGACGGCCGACCGACAACCGCCACCGTAATCGAACAGATAACTGCAGACGTCATCTGCTCGAATGGCAATTTCCCTCGCACGATGCAGGTCGGCGCCGAGGATGGTGATCTGGCAAACGAGCAGGGACCGATGGTTTCTCGCATCGTGATGCTGGACGCGCCGACAGAAGTCGCGCGATTGTCAAGTGAAGGCGACGCAGCTTGGCGGCTCATCACGCAGTTTGCCCCGCACTCGATCGAATTGACCCGCACCGGGCTTGTTGAGCTGAAACGCCTGTTCCGCCAATTCACCGCTCAATCCGCCGGACACGCGAAACTCCTCGACGGTCTGACCGATCTGAGCCATCGAGCCAAACAGCTCTGGCTTCCAGGAAAACCAATGCCGAGTTTCGTTCGGGGCTTGGAAGTGACGTTGACGGTCGACGAACAAGCGTTTGCCGCCGTCAGTTTGAACGCGTTCATCAGCGTAATGGATCACTTCTTCGCCGTGCACGCGCCGACGACAAGCTTTGTCCAACTTGTCGTGATGTCGGCCAACTCCGGCGCGGAAATTCGACGTTGCACGCCGCGGCCCGGCACAATCATGCTCGCCTGACCTCCTGCCACCAAACCGCGAAGATCAAGTCAGTCTGTAGCCCATGCCGATCAGGTAAGGCTCGAAATCAGGTGACAACCGCAGGTCGCCCGGTGACCGTGCCGGGCAATCGGAACACCGTTATCTGTCATCGATTCATCGCCCTCTTCGATCAAATTCGGTTTGACGTCCGGGTGTTGGGGGCAAGTTACCTCATCCCCCTTGCGAGCAACGAAACGACCGTCGAAACGCATCGTCGACGAACCCGTGATCACCTTGCCGCCATGGTCTGTATCATCACCGACGCGGATGAGATTCATCATCGTAGAATACCTTACGAACGATAGCGAAAATAGTGAATACCATATTCGAGATCCGGATTCTCCGGCCTCATCTGCTTCGACGAACGCACCAGATTAATCCTACGTACGTCGCTCCAGCCGTAGCATGAGAAAATGACTTCGGCCAATTTGGCAAAGCGCTTCATCTTCAGATAAGCGCGATAAAATAAGATCCAGAATATCAATAGAGAAAAGGCACCTGCCCCGCCGAGCACTATCACGAGAGTCGTCCTGTCGATACCACCTGCATCACGTGACAGCATGAAGCACATTAGGGCGTAGATCGGCACAAAAAACCACAGCATGATCTTCATCAGCCATCGATAAAGGGCAGTCCTGCCCCTCGTCGCATGCGGGTACACCGCAACCGTATCGTCCCCGACTCTCCGAATCGAATACGCAAAGTACCGGTCACGCGGCCTCGGTTCCACAACAATTTCAACCTCGTCACCATCTGTCATCGGCATCTTCCAGAGCCATCCCTCGATCTGCTTGCCGTCGAGTTCAAATTCCACCCAGTCCGCCTCTTCCTCCGAATTCGCAGAAGATTGAATTAACCCAATTGCAGAGGCACCCATGCCCGCCAACGCTGCGCCAGCAGCCGTCGCTTGTACGTAGACATGCTGCGCTTCACTTAAGACGAAGTCGTGCTGGCGACGCCAGCACTTAAGGTTACTGATCGTGCCTCGCAGCGCCTGAACCGCATATTCTCGCTCAGAACTCATGCCATCTCTGTCATCCATTCCTCAAGGCCGATAACGAAAATAGTGAATGCCATATTCGAGGTCTCGATTCTCCGATTTCATCTGTTTCGACGAACGCACTAGATTAATCCTACGCACATCACTCCAGCGGTAGCATGAGAAAATTAGTTCGGCCAGCATGGCAAAGTGCTTCATCTTAAGATAAGCGCGATGAAATAGTATCCAGAATATCATTAATGCGGCGGCACCGGTTACACCGAGAAATATAACGAGCGTCGTTCGCTCAATGCCATCGGCGTCGCGGAATAACAGAATGCACAACAATCCGAAAATAGGGACAAATAGACATAACATGATCTTCATAAGCCATCGATAAAGTGCCGACCTCCCTCTCGCCGCGTGCGGATAAACTGCGATCACGTCATCACTGACCCTTCGGACGGAGTAGGCGAAGTATCGATCGCGTGGCCGCAATTCAGCAACGATCTCGACCTCATCACCATCTTTCATCGGCATCTTCCACAGCCATCCCTCGATCTGCTTGCCGTCGAGTTCAAACTCCACCCAGTCCGCCTCTTCTTCGGAGTTCGCTGAAGACTGAATGAGTCCAATTGCAGATGCCCCCATGCCGGCCAAAGCAGCACCTGCGGCCGTCGCTTGTATGTAGGCATGTTGCGCTTCGCTCAAGACGAAGTCCTGTTGGCGACGCCGGCATTTCAGTTTAGTGATGGTGCCTCGCAGCACCTGTACCGCATATTCTCGCTCAGGGCTCATGCCATCTCCGCCATCGCTTTGTCGAAGGCCTTTTCCTGCTGACCCATATCTAAATACTTTCCAACGCGGTGATCCTTCACACGCAGAATGCTTTCTTGACCGGTTCCAAATGCAGAACGAGTGCACCAAGACTCTAACTCATCCGGGGTCACGAAATCGGCGAGAACTTGTAACGCGAGCACCGCGATTGTCGCCTCCCATGTAATCAACATACTGACCACTCTGAGCGATGCAACTACCGCCACTCGCGTCGCCACAGTCTCGATCGCCATGATGACGACGCGATTCCCCGAGCGCGCTGCCAGCTTTTTGAACAACGGCGCCGCAGTGCTAATTGCGTCGATCACGAACGCTGTACCTGCGGCCGCCCCAACCAATGTCTTCAGACCAAGAAGAAACGCCACTTCGTACTGACCACTCTTCAATACCTTGATGGTCGCCTTATAATCAAGCCAAGATGCAGCGAATGCGCCGGTTGCCGAAAGGCAACCTCCGACCATCTTCCAACTCATCGTGCGAACAGCCTTCTTCAGCGTCCCGTAATATGGAGTCATCGTGATTGTGATGATCGACGCACTGAGTGATGCGCCAGACTTGATCAACTTGACGTTGGTATCTTCGTCCTTGGCTTCCGATAACAGATGCCAGAAGTTAACCAATTCGCATAGCGCAGCAATCACCGCGATACGACCGAGACGAAGCTCCTTCATCGCAGTCGCGTCCTTGTCCGCCTTCAACTTTTCCCATACCTCATACAACTCGGTGGTCGGGTTAGGCCCGGCCTTTGTCGACCCTGCCAACACTGTTCGTGCCGTGCGAAAGCGCTGCAAAATTTCGCTTCGACTCACTTTGTCATATAAGGCCTGCTTGCGGACAAGTGTCAACGCATCCTCGACAGGTAAACCCGCTCGCTGGAGAAACAGCGTCTGAACGATCTTCTCCCCGACGAAGTCTCCCAACTTATTGATTCGGAGCCTTTCGAAAACCCGATCACCAATAGCCATGAGTAAAACGTCACGCCCTTGCTCTTTGTACATTGCCCCTAAGTACGAGATCTTCGCTGGATTTGTTTCGAGCGCCAACTTTGAATATTTTTTATAGTAGTCGGTCAGCTTCCCAATGTACTTCACCGCCGTTACGACGTATTTGACACCATCGTCCTCTAGCGGCTTATCCTTGTGCTCCAGCGCACTGGCGAGCAATTTCTCAAGCTCTTCGCGGCCTGCTGGATGATTCATGGCGACTGCCCGCCAAACTATGCTGTCGTTGTCTGTTGGCTTCCATCGCCCCAACAGACCATCGATAATCATGAGCCCTTTCGGCGTTGACCCCAATCCGTCGATTGCCATCGCGACCACAACTTCAAATTCGAAGCTGTCGCTCAGGTCGTCGCAGTAATAATCCTCAAGCGTGTCTGAAAAAAGTTTCGCCCGCAACCATTTTCCGACATCGTCGCTGCGTGTTTCTTGCAACTTGAACACCGCGTCCTGCAATTTCTTGTATGACTTGCGGAAAACCTCGATCGGCTTGCGCTGAAGCCGGGCTTCGTACCGAGACCATTCAGACTTTTGCATTCTGTCTAGATTGCGATCATGGAAACCGGGTTGCGCTTTCGCATACTCACGCGCTTCGCTCATGATCTCATCGCGGTACTTGCCAAGGTACGGCGCACTTGAACTCGCGCTGCCCGCGCGACTAAATCGTCCCATCTGAATAAGACGCGTCTGATAGCTCCCCGGTATGTTATTGGCAGCCATCCAGTCGAGATCGTCATAATACGCATTGATCTCCTGGGCACGCGCAGCATCCGCGCCCGCCAGTGCTCTGGTGCGTTGCGCCGCCAAACCCGCGCGGGCTGTCGCCGAACCGAGCGGCGTCATGGCATGCGCCTCCTTCGCCATGGCCTCCTGAGTTGCCAGGTCCTGTTTCGTGCGCGAATCGACGATACGTTTGGCCGTGTCGATGTCGTTCAGGGCCATCACTTTCATGCCGAGTTCTTGCTGCGACCCGTATCGGTCGAGCCAGGACACCGGGTCGTTGCGGAAGCCGTTCAGTTCGTGGACGTTGCCGACCGCGTCCCACAAAGCAAACAACATTGGGGGATAGGTCGACGGAGCAGCCCCACCTCCGCCCGCATCCTTTTTACCGACTTGACCCATCATTTTCACGAGCGACTGGCTCGCCGATGCCGGCGACGCCTGTCGAATGTTCAACGGATAACGCGACACTTCACGGGCCAGCAAATCTTCTCGATAGCTACCATCGTCTGCAGTAAAGCGTTGCTTGTCGTCGATCAGGCCCAACTGCTTCGCGTCCAGGCCCGGCATATACTCGAGTACATCGTTAACTGACGACTCCGTTGCAACGACCGCGTGGCCGGTCGCATCCTTTCCGGTAGCGATCCATTTTGATGGCTCGATCCATTGCATCCGTTGTTCACGCAAGTCTACGTAAACCTCGTATTTATCGAACGTTCGCGGATGCCACGCAAGTTGCGAGAAAGCGATATAGACCTTTCCCGTACACAGTTCGGGTTGCTCGATTGCAATGACGTCCATCGGAACGGCGATGCTCGTCTTGGCACATGCCGGATGTGTCGTGGGTACCGACGGCAGCGGTCGCGACTGCTTCCATAACCGACCGTCTTCAGTCACCTTGTACACTTCCCAGTAGTTGGGACCACGTGCACCTACTTCGTAGAAAAGATAGAGCCAACCGTCGCGCAAGGTCCGCAGACCGTATTGATGCTCGGAGAGGCCGACATTGGTGACACGGTCGCCAACGATACCGGCGGGCATCTTGGCCTTTACCGTTTTGGGCAAGACTGTGTACCGTACCGGCAAGATCGGCAACCCAGTCTTCTCACAGTTGGCACATTTCTGGTTATTTGCTGCCATACGCTCTCTTCGTATTGAATTCAGGCAATTTTGCCAACACCAATCAACGAGACGACGAAGCGCTCAATCGAGCGTACCAAGCGCCGTCTCGAATCTCCGCGACGTCCTCTTTTGTCAGTGCAGCAACAACTGCTGCCGTATAAAACGTGTCTGGTGCTCTTGCGCCCAAAAGCTGCAGCACCTTCGGGTGTAGGTCGAACTGCGGGTGCCATCCCAGAGCACTCTCAACGAATGCCACGCGATCGTCCCGGTCGAACAGTCCATAGCGCTCCGCACGCTCAGCGGCAGCGACTGCCGCAGCAATTTCGGAGGGTTCCGGCTGACGATCAACCTTCATGGCATACAACGCAAGCGCTCTATTAACCAATCCGTGACGATGAATCTGCTGCCACTGCTCAGTCGTCAACGAAAGATCGGCACGCGCCCCTGCCGACACACTGTACGTGCGAGGTTTAGTGCACGCGTCGAGCGCATGCCATACCCTTACCGGCCCCAGTAGCGTCTGCTGTTGTTCTTCGGAGAGCATTGGCCAGATCAAACTAAGGGCTCGCGTATCGTAGAAGCGCAGCACACACGGTAACCCTTCCTCGTTGTACTGCAAAACGTGGCGTCCCCAATGCCCGGCGACCTCGTCTAACGATGCCTCACTGGCTAGCCATCCACCGACGCGCTGTCCCAGTCCTTCGGCCATTGACATAGGGCGACGATCCGCGAAGGCAATCCTCACACTCTCCCCAAGCACTCCAGCTCCTTCGGGAGTATTAAGGTCCAACTCGACAAGATATGGCCGGTGATTGTCAGGAAACGCGTCGTGCATCACCTCGACGATCGCACGCTTCAATTCGCGGAACCGCTCAGCTTCCTCGTCGTCATTCGTGAAATCTCGCTGACTCGGATCGACGACGAGATAGCAGTGCATCTTGGGCTGCTTGCTGAAATATGTGCGCAGGCTGCTGACGGTAGCGTCTATCGCAATGGCCTCCGGCCCCTCATCCACACCGAGCGCATCTGAATCTTCCATATCCACTACTCCAGTACAACGCTCGAAGCGCTATCTGCGGACGCCGAAACCGTCTTCCAGGCACACCCCTTCGGCACGCTCGCAATCGGTGAAGGCAGGCGCATTGACGACGCGCCCGGTTTGTCCCAACTCGCACATTTTTCGAGAATCTGGCCGCTCGTTCCGTTCTCGATCAGATCAGGTGTGATCTTGATGTACGACCCGCCCGCACCGATCCAGATCTCCTTCTCCGCCGAAATGACGACTTTCCCGTTCGAACTCGTGATGGTCACGTCAT
This sequence comes from Burkholderia sp. SR8, assembly GCF_052851275.1. Classification (NCBI taxonomy): domain Bacteria; kingdom Pseudomonadati; phylum Pseudomonadota; class Betaproteobacteria; order Burkholderiales; family Burkholderiaceae; genus Burkholderia; species Burkholderia sp. SR8. Next base: position 137,423 of record NZ_JAULUC010000017.1, on the reverse strand, counting down.
TGAGCGCGGCCAGCTTCATCTCGTCGCTCTGCGCCTGAATTTCGACTTTGCCCTTGGACGCAAAGAGCTTGATTCCGGCGTTCTGCGCGAACAGGCTGATCTTCTCCATCACACTTACGATCAGCGATTTGCCCGCCGCCACGTGCGTGCTCTTGCCGCTCACGATATTGACTTGCTGATTGGCCGTCAGTTGCGCTGAATCCTGAGTCGACAGCCCCAACCCCGCAGGACTCGCCATCAGCATGATCGGTGTCGAAAAGCCGTTCGCGTTACCCGTGCCACCACCGCCAGTTCGACCGCCGCTGCCGGCGCCGCCGCTCACGCTATAGTGCGTCGCGTCGGTGAACTTCTTGAGTGCGTCCTGCCCTTCCTGCAAACTTTCGGCCTGGTTCGCCGAACTCGCCTGCGACGTCAAATCCACAACGGTTTCCGCACTGGCAAGCTGCTCGGACGCTGCCGTTACGTTCAACGGCTGGTTCGCCGCTGTCGGGTGGGTGGATACGAACAAGCCCTGCCCCGCCCGAATGGCACCATAGGCGTCTGATTTGAGGTCAAAGCCGCTTCCAAGGAAAGCACCGCGCGTATTGTCCGTCTGCTGAATCAGGTACCCCAAGTGCAAGTGGGACTGATAGCTGCTCGAGTAAAGGTGAACCCGATTCTGCTGCGTCGAATCATCCATGACGAGCTGGTTGTAGCCGGTGCCGCCATACTCGCGCGAGCGCTGACCGGACAGCAAACCGTTCGTGTGCCACACCGGCTGCGTAGCGCCCCCATACATTCGCGCGATGATCACGGGCCGGTCACAGTCGCCTTCCATGAAACCGACGACCACTTCGTCGCCCTTGCGCAGCGGCTGAATGCCGCCACGATTCGAGCCTGCATCAAGGAACGTCGGGCGCACCCAGCACGATGCGCGTTCATCCTGCCCGTTGCGGCGATTCCAGTGGAACCACACCTTCACCCGGTTCAGCGAATCGGTATACACCTCTTCCCCGCTCGGCCCGGCGACGATTGCATTCTGCAACTGCATCACCGGCTTCTTGTGTTCGAACGGGCTGCGAAACGGGACGTTGCGCGGCTGCGCCTCGACCACCACCTGAAAGAAACCTTCGCTGCCGTCTGCGTGGCGAACCGTCGCGCCAGCCTTTGCTTGCGCAACTTCCGCAGCCAGCCCGTCGGGAAATTGCACTGCTTCGTCCAGACCAGGCAAGTTATTGCAAATCAGCCAGTCAACCCCGAGCAGAATAAATTCGCGATCCGGTTGACTGCCTGCATCATGCACCGGATGACCGCGAAGCTCGAAGCGCCGCCCCGGCATCGCGCAGCGCAAGCCGCCTATTCCGTGAAAACGTTTCATCCGCGATTTCCGCTCTTCGAGCCGAATCTGGGCAAGACGCTCGCCTTGCTCGCGGTCCGACCACATGTACGCGCCAGGGTAGTCGTAGATTTCCCCATCGGTCGGCAACTCGCCGTTCACGTCGGTCACACCCTGTACCTGGCGAGGGAGATCGGGGCGCTTATAGTCGAACGAGCGCGACGTCAGTTGCGCACTGTCGATCTGAAGCTGCTCCTTCCACTGCGCGAACCCGTCCAGTTCGCCGCTGATTTCGGTAGGACCGAACTCGACGACAGGCTGTTTGAGTTCAGGGACGAAATAAGCGTCGTCCGTCAAAACCATCGTGTGCGACCGGCCATCTTCGGCTTGCTCGAAGTACGGAAATACGCCGACCTCCTCCATGCTGCGATAGACGAAATTCAGGTCGTATTCCCACTGCACGCGATTCGAGTAGGACGGCAGCGGCTTGTGAAGCTCGTAGCGATACGCACCACGCGCTTGAGGATGCTCGTTGAAGACGTCGGTCAGAATCTGCTCGCCGTTCTGCTCCTGCCAGTCACGCATGTCGCGGCGCAGGCGCAAGAAATAGAGCCAGGACGAGAACGCCAGCTTGTAAAAAGTCAACGGCCCATCCGCGCCCAGCCGGCTGAATCGGTGAACGTAACCATGGATCGGCATGTATGAGCCGTCCGTCTGCTGAATCCAGAGCGTGACCGGCTTGGCGAGTAGCGCACTCAGTTCAATCTGGCTACCGCGCGGTGAAACGGCATCAATCACGAATTCGTAATCGCGACCGAGTCGAGCCGTTCCTTTTACATAGAGCGGCAATAACCAGTCGACGCCGAGCGGTGTATCGAGTTTGACAAGACGGTTGTATTGCGCGTCGCCCAGACGCAACGTCTTATAAAGTGCGGTGTGGCCCATGCAGCTTTCCCTTGGTTGGTATACAGGTGGGGTTTCTGCCGAGCGCTGATTATAAATGCCTTTCGGTACAAGACGATAGCGTGAGCGGCCAACTTCACTTATCTCAAATAAATTGAGAGCGTGAAATTGGCGCATCAATATACCGGAATCGCACAAGCTTAAGAGTAAATATTTCCGATAGCTTCCCTTTGAGTAGAATCTACTCAGTCTTAAATAGACTCACCCCGCCCGCGCAACCCGAAACACCGACATCGCGGCCTGCATCGACCCGGCCTGCTGCTCGAGCGCGGTCGCGGCCGCACTCGCCTGTTCGACGAGCGCCGCGTTCTGCTGCGTCATCCGGTCCATCTGCGTGACGGCCTGGCCGACCTGGTCGATGCCCGCGCTCTGCTCGACGGTGGCCGTCGTGATCTCCGTCATGATCGTTGCGACGCGCCGCACCGACGACACGATCTCGCCCATCGCGTGTCCCGCCTGCGTGACGAGCGCATTGCCGTCGCGCACGTCGTCGATCGACGCGCCGATCAGCTGCCGGATCTCGCGCGCGGCGCTCGCGCTGCGTTGCGCGAGCGTGCGCACCTCGCCGGCGACGACCGCAAAGCCGCGCCCGTGCTCGCCCGCCCGCGCCGACTCGACCGCCGCGTTCAGCGCAAGGATGTTGGTCTGGAACGCGATGCCGTCGATCATCCCGGTGATCTCCGCGATCTTCTGCGAACTCGTGTTGATCACGCCCATCATGTCGACCGCGCGGCCGACCAGTTCGCCGCCATGCTGCGCGAGATCCGCCGCGCTCGCCGCGAGCGTGCTCGCCTGCTGCGCGTTGTCCGCGTTCTGGCGCACCGTCGACGTCAGCTGCTCCATGCTCGCGGCCGTTTCCTCCAGCGACGCCGACTGCTGCTCGGTGCGGCTCGACAGGTCGAGGTTGCCCGCGGCGATCTCGCGCGCGGCCGTATGGATTGCATTGCTGCTGTCGCGCATGCCGGTGACCGTCGTCGCGAGGCCGGCCTGCATCCGCTTCATCGCCGCGAACAGCTGGCCGATTTCGTTGCGGCCGGCGTCGGGCACCTTCACGGTCAGGTCGTTCGATGCGATCCGGTCGAGCAGCGCGGCCGCGTTCGCGAGCGGACGCGACACGATCGCGCGCAGCGCGAAGTGCGTCGCGACGATCAGCGCGAGCGCCAGTGCGACGCCGATCCCGACCATCGCGATGATGCGCGCGTACGCGGCGTTGTCGGCGTCGATCGTGTCTTCCGCCAGCTGGTTGGCGGTGCGCTGGAATTTCTCGACGTTCGCCGAATACACCTGGCCGGCAAGCGTGATCTCCTTGTCGTTGATGTCCGCATACGCGGCGGTGTCGCCGTGGCGCAGCGCGTCGGTCGCGCGTGCGAGCACGCTTGCCAGATGCGTCGACGAGTCGACCAGCGCCTGCTTGAGGTCGGCGCCGAGGCTGCCGATCGGCGCGGCATTGCCGAACGCCTGCGTTTCCTTCGCCGACAGGTCGAAGGTCCGCTGCGCGCTTTGCAGCGCCGAGTCGCGCTGCGCCGGGTCGTTGTGCTCCTTCAGCGCCGAATACGCGCGCACGAGCGCCGAGCGGGTGCGCGTGCTGTCCTTGTACGCGTCGTTGACGAGCGACGTCTGCGACGCGATGTCGTGCAGACGCTTCGCATTGGCGTTCGCACCGCCGAGCGCGACGATGCCGACGATCCCGCCGACGACGATCATCGCGGCAAATGCGGCCAGCACGGCGAGCAAACTGTTTTTTACCTTCAGATCGCGCATGGTGAATCGACTCTCGAAGTTATCCCTTGTCGGTTAACGACAGCGATTGCTCCAACTTGAGCCGCGCGGGCGGAATGTCACGGCGCGATGCGGCAGCGCGTGCGAGCCTTCATTCATATGCGGATCTGCGGGCGAGCGGCACACGGTCGGTACCGCCCGCGCCGCGCACCGAATCAGTTCGTTCCGTCGTACGAAACGATCTCGACCCAGTTCGCACCCTTGCCGACCGGATACTTGCCGATCGCGTCGAGGCGCCCGCTGCTGCCGTCGATCCGGTACACGGAAAGCGTCGGCGACAACTGGCCGGCCGCGAGCAGGTACTTGCCCGACGGATCGATCGCGAAGCCGCGCGGCTGCTTCTCGGTCGCGAACGTGCCGATCCGCGCGAGCTTGCCCGAGACGGCATCGACGCGGTACGCGGCAAGCGTGCTCGACGTACGCTCCGACGCATAGAGGAACTTCCCGTCGGGCGTCAGATGAAGGTCCGCGCCCCACGGCTTGTCGCCATGGAAATCCGGCGGCAGGATCGACACGGTCTGGATCGGCCGCGCGGCGGCGCCGCCACGCGACAGCGCGATCACGTGCAGCTTGCCGTCGAGTTCGTCGATCAGGTAGGCGAACCGCCCGTTCGACGAAAACACGAAATGACGCGGGCCCGATTTCTCCGGCAGCCGATAGGCCGGCTCGGCCGCATCGGCGAGCTGCCCCGTCGACGCATCGAACCGCAGCCGCAGCCACGCATCGGCGCCGAGCACGGATGCGAACGCATGGCGGCCGTCCGGCGACTGGCGGATCGCATGCGCCATCGGGCCCGTCTTCACCGTCTGCTGCACGTCGCCCGCGACACCGTTCTCGCCGATTCGATTGACCGCGAGCAGGTTGCCGCCATACGACGCGGAGAACAGGTAGCGGCCCGACGCATCGGTCGACACGTACGCCATGCTGTCCGCGAGCGGCGCACGGCCGAGTTCGAGCAGCCGGCCGTCGAGCGGGTTGATCGCAAAGCTGACGACGCGATACGGCGTCGAGCGCAGCGCCGCATACAGCCGGTGATGATCGGGCGACAACGCCATCGGCATCACGGCGCCGTCGACCGGCACGGTTTCGATCGCGGCGAGCGCGCCGGTCGACGTGTCGACGCCGAACACCGAGATGTCGCGGCTGTCGCTGTTCGACACGTACGCATACGTCGCGGCCTGCGCGAACGATGCGGCCAGCGCGAATGCGGCGGCCGCGACGGCGCGCCATGCTGTCTTGTTGTTCATGTGGATTCGCTGTGCGTGTGGAAAACCGTTGACGTGATCGCGGCGCCGGACAACCTCGGTCGTCCGGCGCCGCGACGGGCAACGCATGCGGTCAGAACACCGCGTGCCCGCTGATCAGGCTCGGCAGCCAGGTGGAGAAGAACGGCATGTACGTGACGATGTTGATCGCACTGAAGATCGCGAGGTAGTACGGCCACGCCATCTTCGTCGTCTCGCCGATCGACACGTTGCCGATCGCGCAGCCGACGAACTGCACCGAGCCGATCGGCGGGTGCACGAGACCGAGCGAGCAGTTCAGCAGCAGCATGATCCCGAACTGCACCGGGCCGACGCCGCACGCCATCGCGATCGGCAGGAACAGCGGCGTCGTGATCAGGATGTGCGCGGCCATGTCGACGAACGTGCCGAGGAACACCTGGATGATGTTGATGTACAGCAGCATCAGCCACGGCGCGGCGGTCGACTGCTTCAGCAGCCCTTCGATCGCATCCGGAATCTCCAGGTACGACATCTGGAAGCGCAGCATGTTGGACACGGCGATCAGCAGCAGCACGACGCCCGTCGTACGCGCCGCATGCGACAGCGCACGGCGCAGCTTCTCGACCGTCAGCGTGCGGTACACGATCGCGGTCAGCACGAGCGAATACACGACGGCGATCGCGGCGGCTTCGGTCGCGGTCGCGATCCCCTTCGCGACGCATACGAGGATGATCGCGATGACCATCAGGCCCGGCACCGCACCGACGAAGCTGCGCAGCACCGCATACCAGCCGGGGAACGACGGCAGCGCGCACGAACCGTCCTCGCGGCGCGGGTAGCCGTGACGTACGGCCTGCCAGTAAGCGGCGGCGAGCACGAAACCCATCACCCACAGCACCGGCAGCAGCCCGGAGAACAGCAGGTCGCCGATCGACACGCCGCTCACCTGCTGGCCGTGCAGCATTCCGGTGATGCCCTGCGCGGCGAACGCGTAGATGATCATGTTGGTCGACGTCGGCATCAGCGCGCCGGCGAGCGACGCGTGCGTCGTCACGTTGACCGCATACGCGGCGCTGTAGCCTTCGCGCTTCATCAGCGGAATCACCACGCCGCCCATCGCTGAGGTATCGGCGGTCGGCGAGCCCGACACGCCGCCGAACAACGTGCACGCGACGACGTTGGCCATCCCGAGGCCGCCGCGGAAGTGGCCGACGGTCGCCTGCGCGAAGCGCAGGATCCGGTCGGCGATGCCGCCATGCAGCATCAGCTCGCCGGAGAAGATGAAGAACGGCACCGCGAGGAACGAGAACGCGTTCATCCCCGAGATCATCGACTGCATCGCGGTGGCGATCGGCAGCCCTTCGACCATGTAGGTCAGCACGCATGCAAGCCCGAGCCCGAACGACACGGGCACGCCGAGCACGAGGAATATCAGAAAACTGACGGACAGGATCGCGAGTTCCATGGCGTTATTGTCCCGACGAAGAACGACGAAGCGCGAGCAGATGCTCGAGCGAGAAAAGGATGATGGCGATCGCCGCGGGAATCGTGATCAGGTAACGCACGCCTTCGGGCAGCCCGATGATCGGGATGCGGTCGCCCATCGTCTCGGCGGCCATGGTGCCGCAGCCGACGATGATCGCGATCGCGAACGCGATCAGGCTCAGGTGCTGGATCGCGATCACGATCATCCGCGGGCCCGCGGACAGGCGCCGCACCAGCGAGTCGAGGCCGATGTGGCCGCCGTCGCGCACCTTCATCGCCGCGCCGAACATCGCGATCACGATCACAAGCAACAGCGCGATCGGCTCGACGAAATCGGGTGCGTTCTCGAACACGTAGCGCATCACGACCGCGTAGAACACCAGCAGCGTGAGCGACGCGAGACACAGCGACGCGATCACGGCCAGCGCGCGGAACAGCAGGTCGTTCACGCAGCGCAGCAGCGGCGCGGCCGCGCGCGGCCGGCACGGCGCCGCGCCGTCGGCGGCCGCCGCGTCCGGCGAGCCCACGGCCGCGGCGCCATTCAGGGAAGTACGACGGGTCACTTGGTCGCCTCGATCTCGTCGACGATCTGCTTCATCTGCGGCGTCTTCTCATACTTGGTCCACAGCGGCTGCATCGCCTTCACGAACGCCGCACGGTCGATCTGCGCGGCCGGCACGATCTTCGCGCCGCCCTTCGTCACCGTCTGCTGCGCCGATGCCTCGCGTGCGGTCCACAGCTTCTGGTAGTACGGCACCGAATCGGCCGCGGCCTTCTTGATCGCCGCCTGCTCCTGCGGCGACAGCGTGTCCCAGATCTTCTTCGAGAACACCAGCACTTCCGGCGTCATCGCGTGCTGCGTCTCCGAGTAGTCGGGCGCGACCTCGAAGTGCTTGGTTTCCTCGTACGACGGCAGGTTGTTTTCCGCCGCGTCGACGAGGCCCGTCTTCAGGCCCGTGTACACCTCGGCGAACGGCATCGGCGTCGGCGTGCCGCCCATCGCCTTGATCTCGTCGACCATCAGGTCGGACGGCTGCACGCGCACCTTCAGCCCTTTCATGTCGGCCGGCGTGCGCACCGGGCGCTTCGCGTAGATCGAGCGCGCGCCGCTCTCGTAGAACGTCAGCGCGATCATCCCCTTCGCCGCGAATGCGTCGAGGATCTTCTGGCCGGCCGGGCCGTACATCGCCTTGCGGAAGTGGTCGACGTCGCGGAACAGAAACGGGAACGACGGGATCAGCGACTCCGGAACGATCTCGTTGAACGACGCGCCGTTCACGCGCGCCATGTCGATCGCGCCGATCCGCACCTGGTCGACCGTGTCCTTCTCGGAGCCGAGTGCGCTGTTGCCGAACACCTTGATCGAATCCTTGCCGCCCGTGAGCTTCGACAGTTCGTCGCCCATGTACTTGACCGCCATGTTGGTCGGGAAGCTGTCGCCGTGCACGTCCGCCGAGCGGAACACGCGGGCCTGCGCGGACACCGCGAAGCCGGCCATCAGCGCGACGGCCAGTGCGGTACGGGAGCGGGTGAATCGGTGCTTCATCGTCAGTCTCCTTGCTGGTTGCTCGTTGTTCGGCGGCGATCCCGGCGCTTTCCGCCTGCGTCGATGCAGGGCCTTCGCTGAGCCGCAGTCATACGTTGTATGACGTGTTGACGGAAATGTACGTCGGTTAATCGTTTAACTCACTTGGTGCATACCCCTATAAGCGTCTCTGTAGCGGGTTTTCGGGCGGACAAAGGGAAAAGCTTTCTCTGTCCGATGCCTGGCAAGCGAAACGTTTTCCGTCAACGGGACCGCACGCGAATCGCGGCGTCGTTGCGTCGTTTTCCTGGCACAGGGCCGCCCCTTTCGCTTCCATTTCACTCGTTATAGGATGACTGACCACAACGCATTGACGGCCCAGCGGCGCCACGAGCCCGCACCGGCCAGACCGCAGGCGCGGCGCGACCGCACCCGCGGCGCCGTCCCGCGCCGACCCGCGCCGGAGTTGCGCGCCGCCGTTCCACCGCTTGCCGGCAGACGGGCACGCGACGCTTGCGCGCCGCGGGCCCGCGGCCCGCCCGATTCACCCGATACCCACCCGGCGGCGTCCGCGGACGCTGCCTCATCAGGAGACACCGTCATGACATCCCGACTTTCCGGGTCGACCGCACGCCCGCGCGTGCTCGGCCTGCTCGCGGCGTTCGTCGCGACCGCCGCCGCGCTGAGCGCGTGCGGCGGCGACGATTCGAACACCGCCGGTACCGCGGCCGCGACCACGCCGCCTGCCGCCGCCGTGTTCCAGGTCGGCACGACTACCGTCGATCCGGCGTTACCGGCCGAGCCGTCCCTGCCCGCCGATACGCAGGTGTGCAGCACGCTCGAAGCCGCCAACACGCTCGTGAGCCGTCCCGACGGCTCGCTGCCGCCGGAGGCCGATCCGTCGGTCGCGGGCGTCGGCAAAGCCGTGTCGGCCGCGACGGCGAACCCCGACCAGGCACGCATCCAGGCCGCGCTCGACGCGTGCGGCGCCGCGGTGGACGCCGAGGTCGGCGCGACCATCGCCGCCGCCGACGCGTCGGCCACCGCCGCGCAGAAGGCAGCGGCCGTGCCGAACGTGAACATCGCGGGTGCATCCGGCGAGGAGCTGGCGAAGCCGAAGTACCGCGCGAGCAAGTTCGCGGTGCGGCTCGTCGTCAACCGGTCCGGGCCCGGCAACGGCTTCATCAGCGGACCGCTGACGCTGCCGTCCGGCGTGACGCTGTGGATCGACAAGGGCGTCACGCTGTACGCGTCGCGCGACGTGAAGGCGTATGCGCCGAACCTCGCCGGACCGTATTGCGGCAACACCGCGGTCAGCGCGTCGAAGGCCGGCAGTTCGTCGAACTGCCTCGCGCTGATCACCGGCACGAACCTCGTGAATTCGGCGGTGGTCGGCGACGGCCGGATCGACGGACGCGGCTACGCGGAGCTCGTGACGTCCGACGCGAAATATCCGCTGATGAAGGTCGACCTCACCTGCTCGAACACGTACGCCGCATACAAGGCGGGCACCGTCGCGCCGGACGGCACCGCGTGCGACGACGGCGGCACCGTCGTCGATTCGAAGTCGACCGTGCGCAACATGACGTGGTGGGATCTCGCGTATCTCGGCAACATGGTGCAGAACGGCACGACCGGCTTCGGCTCGCAGTCGAACTTCCGGTTGATGGTGTTCAACTACGCGAAGAACCTGACGCTGTACCGGATTACGTTGAACAACAGCCCGAACTTCCATGTGGTGCCGAGCGGCGTCGACGGCCTGACGATCTGGAGCGTGAAGGTCCAGACGCCGACGCTCGCCGCGTTCGCAAATCCGGCCGGCAACGGCAATCCGCTGTACAACGGCCAGACCTTCAATGCCGACAACGTGAAGAACACCGATGCGTTCGACCCGGGCTCCGCGTCGAAGCCGACGTCGACCACGCTGTCGACCGGCAGCACGACCAGCTCGACCGGTGCGATCTCGTTCGACGGCTACCTGAAGAACTTCGTGTTCGCCTACAACTACGTGAGCACCGGCGACGACGACATCGCGCTGAAGGGCAGCAACAACCCGTCGCCGGCCGGCTCGGGCTTGTTCGGCATCGACGGCAATCGCGACGTGCGCTCGGATCGCAAGTGGGGCGTCGTGATCGCGCACAACCACATTTACTGGGGGCACGGGATCTCGATCGGCAGCGAGACCAACGGCGGCGTGACCAACGTTCAGGTGTACGACAATTCGTTCCGGGACTCGGAGGAAGGCTTGCGGATCAAGTCCGACTACGCGCGCGGCGGCGAGGTGAGCAACATCCATTATTCGAACATCTGCATTCGCGATGCGAAGAACGCGCTGCTGTTCACGCCGTACTACAGCACCAAGGCCGTGCCGGCGAGCGGCCCGCTGTATCCGAACTTTCACGACATCTCGCTCGCCAACGTCATGATCATGGGCACGGCCGGCGTGAAACTGCAGGGGTTCGAAGCGAATACCGGCGGATATGGCGAGCCGGCGTTCCCGCTCGTGATGTCGCTGACCGACGTGGTGGCCGACACGCCCGACGACATCTCGACGATCGCGTCGGGTGCGAACCTCACGCTGCACAACGTGAATCTGCCGATCTTCGCATCGACCGCGAACCGCGTCGTCGTGAACGGCGAAGCGACCCGCAATGCGCGGCCGGGCAATGTGCTCGATTGCAGCAAGGCGTTCGTCGACTTCCCCGGCATCGATCAGTCGAACCCGTTCGGGTCGACGTGGGCGCCGTCGTTGTAACGACTGCGCGATGACGTTGCAATGATGCCGCGGTTCTCCGCGTTCATGCGGGGAACGCGCGGCCTCGCTGCCGTCGCGTGGATTCCCGCGTAATGCATGCACGCGAGCGGCCCCGCTCGCGTGCTGCCCCAGCGGGCACGAACGATGCGTGCCCGCTGCGACACCGGAATCGCGAAAGGAGGTGCACGATGCAGACGAACAAACCGCAGGAAGGACAACAGCCGGAGCCGCCGTTGAACCCGGGCGACGAAGGACCGCCCGATGCGCCCGGCGTCGGCGAGGATGTGTGCGGCGTGTGCCGCGGCACCGGGATGGTGGAAGGGCAGCCGTGTACGGTGTGCGGCGGGACCGGGAAAGTGTTGCAGGGGATTGGCGGCGGCTGAGCCGAAGTCAGCGGGCACGAGCGTGGTTGGGGACAACCGGCGCCCGGCATCCGGCTCAGGCCTCACGACGGAAGTGCGGCGCATGCGCGCTCGCGTCGGCGCTGACGTGGTTTTCGCGCTGCGGAGTAACCCGACAAGCTCAACGACCGACGCGTCGGTCTCGCAGAAACGCATTCAGTTCGCCGCCCGCGTGCTCGATATGACGCTTGAGCAGCGATGCGGCCGCACGCGCATCGCCCTTGCGGCACAGCGCGACCAGTTCCGCATGCTCGGATTCGGCCACGTCGCGCGCGGCTTCGGACAGCGACAGCTGCACGCGCGTGTAGCGATCGGTCTGCTGCAGCAGCGACGCGACGATTGCCGCCGTCTTTGGCTGCTCGGCGCGCGACAGCAGCAGATGATGCAGTTCCGTATTGAGTTCGCCCCAGCGCCCGGACTGGCTCGCATGCAGCACTGCGCTGTATTCCTCGAGGATCGCGTCGAGCCGCGCGAAATCCTCGGCGGTCAGCTTCGGAATCGATTTTTTCAGCAGTACGGGTTCCAGCAGCGCGCGCAGTTCGAACAACTCGGTGATGTCCTCGGGGGACAGCTCCGACACGATCGCACCCTTGTGCGGCAGAATCTTCACGAGCCCTTCGCTCTCGAGCTGCACGAGCGCTTCGCGCAGCGGAATGCGGCTGATGCCGAGCTCCGTCGCGAGCGCATCCTGGCGAAGCTGGTAGCCGTCGACGTACTCGCCTGTCAGGATCCGGCGGCGCAGTTCATTCGCAGCGGCTTCGGCGCGCGTGGCGTAGACAAGAGCAGGGCGTTTCTCGTTCATGTTGCGGTTCGGACGGGGATGGCGGTCAGCGCTGGCGCCGACGCGGCGGCGGGGATTGCATATTTTCTACAATATTAGCAGAGTGCCTCCGGAGCCAAACGCCGAAGGCTGCGTGATTTCACGCTGCCGCGCGCCCGGCGGGCTGCAAAAGAATGGTGCGTCGATTTCCGCGGATACCGCCTGCCGATCGCGAGCGGCGGCTTGTCGTGCCGCCCGGCGTACGACCGGTTACCGCGATTGAACGGACACACCAGCTTGCGGCGGGTCGGCCTGGCCCGCTTCTCCCGACATGCGTTTGACGAACGGTTGCACGTCTACGCGGGCAAAAGGCCTGCTTTTCGATAGTTCTCGATCAATGCGTCGTAGAGAGAGAGATCGGAACGGCTCCGCGCGATCAACTGAGCGCCAGCGATGGCGGCGAAGATCGCCCGAGCCCGCTGCTTGCTTTCCCGCGGACCGACCACTGCCGCAGCGGACAGCACCTTGCTCAGCCACGCGACATTCACGTCGGCGAAGGTACGGACTTCTTCCACCACGACTTCGGGGAGGTCGTCGGTTTCGGCTGCCATGAAGCTGCAAAGGCATAGCCGGTTGCCGGTCTCGAGCGCCTTGCGGAAGGTATCCGGATAGCGACGCAGACACTGCAGCGGATCCCGCGATTCGGCCAGCATCTGCTCCAGAGCCGCCGCCGAATCTTCCCGGTAACGCCTCGCGACCGCCGCGCCGAGATCGGCCTTGCTCGCGAAGTGGTGGTAGATGCTCGCGGCCTTGATGCCCACCGCGTCCGCGAGATCGCGATAATTCAGCCCGCCGTAGCCGTGCGTCTGCGCGAGCCTCGTGGCGGCTGCCAGGATTCTCTCTCTCGAATTCGCGCTCGCGTCGTTCTTCACTGCTTCAGCCTCCGCAAACAGGAAAGGGGCGTTGACATCGCGGATTGTACCTTATATGGTAAACCTAACGAACGTTAGGTAGATGCGCTGGCGACGCCGGTTTGCGCCGCCGGCATCCGATACAACCCCTTACGGAGCGCTCTCCGATGACTGCCCATACCGTCGCCTTCAACGCAGACTCACTGCCCGTCATGAAGATTCACGACTTCCCGACCGGGCCCTATCCGACACGTGTTCGTATCGCGCTGGCTGAAAAGGGGCTGCAATCGCGCGTCGAGTTCGTGATGGTCGATCTTTACAAGGGGGAACACAAAAAGCCGGCGTTCATCGCGGACAAGAACTATTCGGGTACGCTGCCGGTGCTGGAGCTCGACGACGGCACGTGCATTGCCGAGTGCACCGCCATTACCGAGTACCTCGACGGACTCGACGGAGTCCCGGCGCTCACGGGCAGCACACCGCGCGAAAAAGGCATCATCCACATGATGAGCAAGCGCGCCGAGCTGGAACTGCTCGACGCCATCAGCGTTTATTTCCATCACGGCACGCCGGGACTCGGCCCCGCCGTCGAGACGTATCAAAACCCCGAGTGGGGCTTCCGTCAACGCGACAAGGCGCTGAGGGGCATGCACTACTTCGACGCGGTGCTGCAAACGCAACCGTATGTCGCGGGACAGGTATTCTCGATGGCCGATATCACGGTCATCGGCGGCCTGATCTTTGCGATGCTCGTGAACCTGCCGGTGCCCGAGCAGTGTGAAGCGCTTCGCGCGTGGTACGCGAGAATGCTGCAGCGTCCGAGCGTGTGCAGCCAGCCGGTGTTTGCCAACCGCTGACGCGATTTTCTACACGGAGACGATCGCATCGGGCACGATATCGTCTGCCCTCCATGGCTTCCCGGAGTGGCACGATCGGTGCGCAGGCGCCACGCGTACCCCCGCGTCGACCGCCTGGCGATCGTTCCGCTCCCCGTCGCGGTGCGCGCACATCTGGCGAATCTCTCAACAGGATGAACGCAATGACGAAGTCCGACTACCCGACCGTCGCCCTCGTCGGCCCCGGCGCGATCGGCACGACCGTAGCCGCTGCCCTCCATGAAGCCGGCCGCACGCCGGTAATCTGCGGCCGCTCCGCGCACGAGCAGCTGACGTTGCGCGTCGATGGCGGCGAGATCGTCGTGCCCGGGCCCGTGCTGACCGATCCCCGCGCGATCGACGAACAGTTCGATCTCGTGTTCGTTGCGGTCAAGTCGACGCAGGTGGCGCGTGCGGCGCCCTGGGTCTCCGCACTATGCGACGCGAAGACCGTCGTCTGCGTGCTGCAGAACGGCGTCGAGCAAAAGGCCGCGTTCGCGCCGTATGCCGGCAGCGCCGCGGTCGTTCCGTCGGTGGTCTGGTTTCCCGCGCAACGCGAATCGGACACGTCGGTGTGGCTGCGCGGCGAGCCTCGGCTCACCCTGCCCGACGCGCCGGCGAGCAACGTGGTGGTCTCGGCGTTGCGCGGCACGCGATGCTCGGTCGAGGTTGCGCCGGATTTCATTTCGCTTGCGTGGCGAAAGCTTCTGCAGAACGCAGTGGCGGGGCTCATGGTGCTGACCGGTCGCCGCGCCGGCATGTTCTCGCGAAGCGACATCACCGAGCTGTCGCTCGCCTACCTGCGGGAATGTCTCGAGATCGCCCGTGCGGAAGGCGCGAAGCTGGGCGACGAAGTGCCGCGGGAGATCGTCGACGGATTCCATCGCTTTCCGCCCGATTTGGGTACGTCCATTCTTGCCGACCGGCAACGCAATCGCCCGCTCGAATGGGACAGCCGGAATGGGGTTGTGCAGCGATACGGACGAACGCACGGGATTCCGACGCCGATCAGCGATCTCGTCGTGCCGCTGCTCGCCGCCGCCAGCGACGGTCCGGGCTAGCAGGAAGGAAACCCGTTCACCGGCCGGCCAGCTCGGCCTCCGGGCGGCGATGATGCGACACCGCCGGTCAGATGCCGGCACGGTCCGCGGGTCTCTCCGCTTCCGGACACGCGCGATGGAGAACCGCTTGCGGCCTGATGCCCGCGATTCTCCGCACGCATCGCGCGTTTCCACGACGCAGTGCGTACAAGCCACCCTCGCGGGCGGCTTCCATGCGAGCGACCGACTTCGATCGCTGTCCTTCACGCGCGCGTACGTCTGCTCGCTTCGGCATCGACTTCCCGCAGCGACTTCCCCCGCGTCTCCTTCGCGAGCCCCACACATACGATCGAAATCGCTGCCGCGGCGACGAGATACAACGCGATCGGCGTCGACGAGTGATACCGCTCGAGCAGCGACAACCCGATCAACGGCGCGAGCGACCCGGCCATCAGCGGCGCAACCTGATAACACAGCGACAACGCCGTATAACGCACGTTGGTCGGAAACATCTCGGTCATCAGCGCGGAATACGGCGAGTACGTCATCGATTCGATGAACAGCCCGAGCACGATCGCGGCCATGATGATCCAGTCGTTGCCGGTATCCATCATCGGGAACGCGACGAAGCCCCACCCGGCGGTCAGCACGGCGCCCGTCAGATAGACGGGCTTGCGGCCGACGAGGTCCGACATCAACCCCATCAGCGGAATGAAGAAGAAATGGATCGCATTCGCGGCGAACATCAGCTTCAGAATCCGCGTGGTGTCGAAGCCCACGACCAGCTTCAGATACGTCAGCGAGAACGTGACGACCATGTAGTACAGGATGTTCTCGGCGAAGCGCGCGCCGATGCCGATCAGCACCTGCCGCCAGTGATGCTTCAGCACGTGCATCACGCCGAGCTGCCGTTCCTGCTTCTGTTCGCGGCGCGCCTGCGCTTCCTTGAAGATCGGCGCATCGTCGACCTTGCGGCGGATCCAGAAACCGATCAGCACGACCACCGCCGAGAACCAGAACGCCGCGCGCCAGCCCCATGCAAGGAAGTCGGCCTCGGACAGCGAGCTCGACAGCACGAGCAGGATGATCGTCGCGACGAGGTTGCCGGCCGGCACGCCGGCCTGCGGCCAGCTCGCCCAATAGCCGCGCCGGTTGTCCGGGCTGTGTTCGCTGACCAGCAGGATCGCGCCGCCCCACTCGCCGCCGAACGCGAAACCCTGGATCAGCCGCAGCGACACGAGCAGCACCGGCGCCCAGTAGCCGATCGCATCGAAGGTCGGCAGGCAGCCCATCAGGAACGTCGTGATGCCGACCACGATCAGGCTCACCTGCAGCAGATACTTGCGGCCGAACTTGTCGCCGTAGTAACCGAACACCAGCCCGCCGATCGGGCGCGCGGCGAACCCGACCGCATACAGCGCGAACGCGGCGAGCAGCCCGTCGATCGGATTGCCGGTCTTCTTGAAGAAGTGCGTGCCGAACACCAGCGCCGACGCCGTGCCATACAGGAAGAACTCGTACCACTCCGCGACCGACCCGACCATCGATGCCGCGACGACCCGCTTCAGTTCCCGTCTCGACGCCGTGTCCTGCACGGCCGCTGCACTACCGGGCGAGACCGCCTCGCCTGCCTGACTTGTCATCTCCGAATCTCCTCTCGTTGTCTTCCATTTCCCTTCACGGGCCGGTTCGCGAGTAAGCGCGACGAAAGACTTTATACAATATCCAATACACAATGTACGAGAATCTCAAAAATGTCTTCAGCAGAAATGCGACACGACGTGCGGTGTTTGCCCGGCGGAGCCGGAGGCTTGCGAGACTGCTTTTTGGTCTGACGAAACGGCAGTTCAGCGAGCATCGAGGAGCGCGGGATAGCGGCGGGGGGCTGCGACCGCGCCCGCAGGCGGCCGGGAACGCATCGCCGAGCGTTGTCCGAAGCGCCCTGCACCGGCTTCGAAGGCCGCTTCAGCGCGGCCCGACGCCCGTAACGACGACTTTCGTCACGCCCTTTTTATTTTATATTGTATAAAATATGCGGACTGGCTAGAATGCAGTCGTCGATTGGCTGACTCTCGGGCGGAACCGGAGGCAACGTTTCGGCACCGACGCAAACAAGAGGCGGCCAGCCGCCGTCCGGATCGCATCAGGCACGAACGAGACGGCGCGCGCGCATGCAGCCCACGTTGCCAGCAATGGCAGTTGACCCTATCTGAATGAGGAAACGAGATGAGCGACAACATTTTTACCGGCACCATTCCGGCCCTGATGACTCCGTGCACCGCTGACCGTCAGCCGGATTTCGACGCGCTGGTGAGGAAGGGCAAGGAACTGGTGGCACTCGGCATGCGCGCGGTGGTGTACTGCGGTTCGATGGGCGACTGGCCGCTGCTGACCGAAGCGCAGCGCCAGGAGGGTGTCGCGCGCCTGGTCGAAGCCGGCGTCCCGACGATCGTCGGCACCGGCGCGGTGAACTCGAAGGAAGCCGTGTCGCACGCGGCGCACGCCGCGAAGGTCGGCGCACATGGCCTGATGGTGATTCCGCGCGTGCTGTCGCGCGGTGCATCGCCGGCGGCGCAGAAGGCTCACTTCGCCGCGATCCTGAACGCCGCGCCGAACCTGCCGGCCGTGATCTACAACAGCCCGTACTACGGCTTCGCGACCCGCGCCGACCTGTTCTTCGAACTGCGCCGCGCGCACCCGAACCTGATCGGCTTCAAGGAATTCGGCGGCGCGGCCGACATGCGCTACGCGGCCGAGAACATCACGTCGCAGGACGACAGCGTCACGCTGATGGCCGGCGTCGACACGCAGGTGTTCCACGGCTTCGTGAACTGCGGCGCCGCAGGCGCGATCACCGGCATCGGCAACGCGCTGCCGCGTGAAGTGCTGCAACTGGTCGACCTGTGCAAGAAGGCTGCGCAAGGCGATGCAGTGGCGCGCGTGCGGGCGAAGGAACTGGAAGCGGCGCTGGCCGTGCTGTCGTCGTTCGACGAAGGCTGCGACCTGGTGCTGTTCTACAAGCACCTGATGGTGCTGAACGGCGACAAGGAATACACGCTGCACTTCAACGAAACCGACGTGCTGAGCGACGCACAACGCAACTACGCGGAAGCGCAGTACACGCTGTTCCGCAACTGGTACGCGAACTGGTCGAAGACGATCGCGTAAGCGTTCGCGCGATGCGCGACACGTGGCCATGAAACGGCTGCGTGACCACAACGAAAAGCCGCGGAGCAATCCGTGGCTTTTCGTCATTCAGGCGCCGCGCTGCAACGACGCGCCGGCCGAATCAATGCTGCTGCACGGCCGCCCCGCTCGCGCGCTCCTGTTCCGTGATCTCCGTGCGGCAATGCCCGATCGCATACAACGCGCCGGCCGCGGCGAGCGCCGGCACCGCCAGCAGGCTGAACACATCGCCGAAGCGCCAGCCGAGCCCCATCAGCATCGCGCCGGCGAACGCGCCGGCCACGCCGCCGATCCGGCCGATGCCGAGCATCCACGCGACACCCGTCGCGCGGCAATGCGTCGGATACAGGCTCGCCGCATACGCGGACATCGACGTCACCGCGCTCGTCACCACGGTGCCGCACAGGAAGATCAGCGTGCCGAGCCACGCGGCATGCCCGATCGTGCGGCTCGCCACGAGCACCAGCAGCGCCGCCACGACATACGCGCACACGATCGTGCGGTTCGGATGGAAGCGATCCATCAGCCAGCCGACACCGAGGTTGCCGAGCACGCCGCCGAGCGGAAACAGCGACGTCATCAACGCGCCGCCTTCGGCGCTGAAGCCTGCGTCGCGCAGCAGCGTCGGCATCCAGTTGGTCAGCAGGTAATAGATCAGCAGCCCCATGAAATAGGCGGCCCACAGCATCAGCGTGCGCGAACGGAACCGGGCGGACAGCACCTGCGCGAGCGCGGATGCGCCGCCGGCCTGCGCGCGCGCGCCGACGGCCGCGAACGTGCAGTCGTCGAAGCGCTCGCGCGGTGCGATCCGCGCGAGGATGCGCGCGATGCGTGCATGCGTGCCCGGCCGGGCGGCGAGATACTGCGCGGATTCGGGCAGCAGCATCACGAGCGCGACCGCCAGCACGATCGGCCCGACACCGCCTGCGGTCAGCACGCTTTGCCAGCCGAAATGCGGAATCAGCCACGCGGACGTGATGCCGCCGACCGCGAGCCCGCACGAGAAGCCGCAGAACATCGCGTTGACGGCCACGCCGCGGATTCGGGCCGGCGCATATTCGGCCATCAGCGTGACCGCATTCGGCATCGCCGCGCCCAGGCCGAGCCCGGTCAGGAAGCGAAACGCGGTCAGCGTCTCGATCGACTGCGCGTGCGCGGAGACGATGCTCCATCCGCCGAAGCAGGCCACCGACAGCACGAGCACGGTCTTGCGGCCGAGCCGGTCCGCGCACGGGCCGGCGGCCAGCGCGCCGATGCCGAGCCCGGCGAGCGCCGCGCTCATCACCGGGCCGAGCGCACTGCGCGCAATACCCCAGTCGTGCGTCAGCGCGGGCGCGATGAAGCCGATCGCAGCGGTGTCGTAGCCGTCGGCGGCCACGACCAGAAAGCACAGGACGAGGATCAGCCACTGGCACGGGGAAAATCGCTCGGCGTCGATGAACGACTGCACGTCGAGCGTACGCGTTGAGGTTGTCATCGTGTGTCTCCTTCGGTCCGGCCGCGATACGGTGCCGATGCACCGTTCGCGCGGACGTCTCCATGTTCATGTTTCGTTGTGAATCCTGCGCCCCGGTGCGCGGTGCAGGTCAGCCAGACGGCGAATCCGCCGCGCCGTAGGCGAGCCAGCCACCGTCGACGTTCAGCACGGTGCCGGTGACGTAGCTCGCCGCGTCCGATGCGAGGAACGCGATCGCGGCCGCGATCTCGTCGGGCTCGGCGAGGCGTCCAAGCGGCGTCCGGCGCTCGATCGCCGCGCGATCGAGCTGGCCATTGCGCGCGAGCGTGTCGACCAGTTCGGTCGCGACGTAACCGGGCGCGACGGCGTTGACGCGCACGCCCGCGCGCGCCCACTCGCATGCCATCGACCGCGTCAGCGATGCAATCGCGGCCTTCGCTGCCCCGTATGCGTTGCGCGTCGGAATCCCGCCCTGCCCGGCGATCGAGCACAGATTGACGATCGCGCCGGCACGCTGCGCGAGCATCACGCGCGCGGCTTCGCGGCTCGCGACGAAGGTTCCGCGCGCGTGGACGCCCAGCAGCCGGTCGAACGCCGCCGCGGATTGATCGACGGTCGGCGCGTTCTGCTCGCCGATCCCCGCGTTGTTGACGAGCACGTCGATCCGGCCAAAGCGCGCGACGACGGTTTGCATCAGCGCGACCACGTCGTCTTCGCTCGCCACGTCGACACGCACGCCGACGTGTTGAGGCCCGAGCGCCGCAGCGCGCTGCGTGGCACACTCGCCGTGCAGGTCGGCGATCGCGACGCGGTAGCCGTCGGCGGCGAACCGCATCGCGCACGCGCGGCCGATCCCGTGCGCGCCGCCCGTGACGATGGCGACCCTCGCGGTGCGCGTGTGGTCCATGTCGTGTTCCGGTTTCATCGGCGTCGACTCAGCGCGTCAGATACGCGAGGCTCGGGAATTCGACGCGGCGGATGATGCGACTCTCCTGCGCGACGATCAGATGGCCGGATGCCTGCAGATACGCGGGCCAGTCAGGATCGGCATCGCGCGCGGTGCGGCGCGCGTCGTAGTCCGCGATGCTGTCGTAGCCCCACAGATGGACGACCTGGTTCAATGCGCCGATGTCGCTCATATAGAAGCCGACGGGTGCGCCGAGATACCTGACCTGGATCGGCATCGCGAGCCGGTCGAAGATCTCGATGAATTCCGCCATGCCGCGCGGGCGGATCGTGTAGATGCGATGGTCGACGAATGCTTTCGACGTAGTCATGGTGTCCTCCGGGCTCAGGCAGTCGCGCGCGTATCAGCTTGAGACGCCGCGGCGGCACGCGACATCGGCTTGGCGAGGCCGGCAAGTTCGGTGACGTCTGCAAGATCCGCGAGCCCGGCGATGTGGCGCGCGCTCAGATAGCCGAACGTCATGATCGGCCCGAGCGTGATCCCCGCGCCCGGATAGTTGCCGCCCATGATGCTGGCGCGATCGTTGCCCACCGCGTACAGGCCGTCGATCGGCCGGTCGTCCGCGGCGAGTACCTGGCCGACCGCGTTGGTACGAATCCCGTCGAACGTGCCGAGATCGCCCATCACGACCTTCAGCGCGTAGTACGGCCCATCGCCGAGCGGCGCCACGCACGGATTCGGTCGATGGTCGGCGTCGCCGAGATAGCGGTTGAACGACGTCGTGCCGCGGCCGAATTCGGCATCGTCGCCGCGCGCCGCATCGTGGTTGTAGCGCCGCACGGTGGCCTCCAGATTCGCCGCGTCGATGCCGGCCCGCTGCGCGAGTTCGGCCAGCGTGCGTCCGTGCACGAGATAGCCGTTGCGCAGCAGCGGCCCGAGCGGCACGGGCGCGGGCTTCGCGAAGCCGAGCCCGTATTTGCGGATCGTCGCGCGATCGCACACGAGCCACATCGCCGTCTCGGTCTCGTCGCGGCATGCGTCGATCATCGCGGCGCCGACGTCGTGATACGAGTTCGATTCGTTCGTGAACCGCGTGCCGCGACGCGTCACGCCGATGACGCCCGGCTTGTAACGGTCGAGCAGATGCGGAAACACGCCGAAGCGGCCGTCGCCGAGCGGCACGCGCGACACGGGCATCCATGCAGCCGGCTGCGGATAGCGAAGCTCGACGCGGCCGCCCGCGCGCTCCGCGAGCTTCGCGCCGTCGCCGGTATTGCCGGGCGGCACGGGCGACACATGCTCGCCGCCGCGCGCCACGTGCGGATACGCTTGCGCGATACGCGCGACGTCGTGCGAGAAGCCGCCGCTCGCGAGCACGACCGCACGGCGCGCGGTGATCCGATAGGCTTCGCCGTCGGTGCCCACCATCGCACCCGCGATGCGTCCGCCCTCCGCGACGAGTTCGCGTGCGGGCGTGTTCGTCAGGATCGGGATGCCGAGATCCAGCGCCGACTTCGCGAGCCGCGCGGCGAGCGCGTTGCCGCTCGTGATCTGCACGCCGCGCCGGTACAGCGCGAGATCCTTCAGATGTGCGGCGAGCCGCTTCGTCACGTACCACGCGGACTTCAGCGAGCGCGTCGCGTTGAAGAAGTGCTTCAGGTCCGCGTTCGACGAGTTGAACATCATCCCGATGAACGTGATCGTCTTCAACGGCGGACGCAGGCGCCCGAGATCGCGCCCGAGCCGTCGCGCATCGTACGGCGCGGCAACGACCGAGCGGCCGATGTCGACACCGCCCGGCACGTTCGGGTGATAGTCGGGATACAGCGTCGGGATGAATTTCACGTCGGTCTCGCGCTCGAAGAATTCCAGCATGCGCGGACCGTGTTCGAGAAAGGCGTCGATTGCGACGTCGTCATGGAACGCGCCCGTCTCCCCGCGCAGATACGTGCGTGCCGCGTCGCGCGTGTCCTGCACGCCGTTTGCGCTCGCGTGCCGGTTGCCGGGGATCCACAGCACGCCGCCGGAAAATGCGGTCGTGCCGCCAAAGCACGCTTCCTTCTCGACGACGATCACGTCGAGGCCGGCCTTGCGTGCGGTAATGGCAGTGGACAGGCCGCCCGCTCCCGATCCGATCACGAGCAGATCGCACGTGACGTGCTTCGAACGCTGCTGATCGTTCATCATGTCTTCCTCCGTCTATGGAATGACCGCGCCACCGTGTCGCCAGGCTCGTCTTCGAGCCGTGCGTAGAGCGCGGCAACGTCGTTGAGTGTCGCCAGGTCAGCGTGCGTCGGTACCGGCCTCGTAGCCGGGCCGCGGCACGAGATCCATCAGCATCGCGTCGAGGCCGCCGTCGACCACCAGTTCCGCGCCGTTCACATACACGGCACGCGCGCTGGCGAGAAACGCGACGACGTTCGCGATGTCGTCCGGCCGGCCGATACGTCGGCTCGCGGTCATCGCGCTGCGGCGCGCCTCGATGTCGCCGCTCGCATAGAACGGCTCGGACAGCGGCGTGCGGATCATCCCCGGGCACACGGTATTGCTCCGGATCCCGCGCGGCCCCCACTCGGCGGCCAGTTGCCGCGCGAGCATCGCGACCGCGGCCTTGCTGGCGCTGTACGCGCCGCTATACGTCTGCGGGTGGCGCGCCGCGATCGACGCGACATGCACCAGCGCGCCCGAACCGCGCGACAGCATCGCGCGTCCGAACGCTTGCGAACACAGCATGTAACCGGTGAGATTCACCTGCAGCATCGCGTTCCATGCGTCGAGGCCGATGGTCTCTATGCCGCCGGCACGCAACAGGCCGGCGTTGTTCACGAGCACGTCGGCTGGGCCGAGGTCGCGCGCCACGCGTTCGGCGGCCTGCGTCACGCTCGCGGCGTCGCCGATATCGCAGCCGATCGCGACGACGTCGCCGCCGGCTGCGCGCAGTCGCTCGGCGAGCGCGACGGTCCCGTCCGCGTCGCGGTCGAGCAGTGCGACGCGCGCACCGGCCGCGACGAACGTTTCCGCGACCGACGTGCCGATGCCGCCCGCCGCCCCCGTCACGACACACACGTGCCCGTCGAGACCCAGCCAGTCAGACTGACGATTGCCTGCCTTCTGCATCATTAGGTATCCTCTTGAAATAGTCTTGAAACGTCCGGATCGATCCGGCAGACGCTGCCCGAACGTCGCGCGTTGCGTGATGTGCAGACGCTACGTCGGCTACGTCGATGAGAAAAGTATAGAAGCGCGCATTGCACGAAAATTGGACAAACGCCGCAAGCAACAGGACAATTTGTACACAGGAGGCCGCGCGGCATGAGGAGAATCCCTAACTACGATCTGTATGGCGAATCGGCGCGTCCGCCTTGGTACGACGCGTTCAACTTCGAATGGATACCGGAGCGCAGCCGGCCGAACGACTGGCATATCGCCGCGCACCGCCACGATGCGCTATTGCAGATTTTGTACATCCGCGGCGGGCACGGGCATGTCGTGATCGAGAGCGTGAAACACACGTTCACGCCGCCGTGCCTCGTGCTGCTGCCCGCGCAGACGGTCCATGCGTTCGAGTTCTCGCCGCAGATCGACGGCCTCGTGATCACCGTCGTGCAGCGCGCGCTGGAGACGCTCGTCAAAACCGCCGCACCGGGCGCGCTGTCGATCCTGCAACGCGCCGCGGTGATTCCGGTCAAGGGGCCGGACGCGAGCGTGTCGATGCTGATGCCGCTGTTCGCGCTGCTCGAACAGGAATTCCGCAGCCCATCACGCGGGCGCGGCGCGGCCGGGATGGCACTGCTGGTGGCGTTGATCGTGCATGTCGCGCGCCTGAGCGATCTCGCGGCAGCGCCGTCGCAGGCGGGCACCGATCGGCGCGGCATCCTGCTGCGGCGTTTTCGCGAACTGATCGACGCGCATTTTCGCGAGCATCGGCCGGTGGAATTCTATGCGGAGCGGCTCGGCGTGACGGCCGCGCAGCTTGCGCGCGTCTGCAGGGAGGAGCTGGGGATTTCGACGACCGCGGTCGTCAACGCGCACGTGATTCGCGAAGCGCAGCGCGATCTGGTCTATTCGAATCTGAGCGTGAAGCAGATCGCGCACGAGATGGGTTTTGCGGACAGCGCGTATTTCAGCCGCTATTTCCGCAAGCAGACCGGCATGACGCCGGGCGAGTTCAGGGAGTCGGCCCATCGCGACCTGATGCCGGGCGGCGCGTGAACGCGCCCGTTTCGCGCGATGGGCGCGGTCGCGGCGCCTGAGCGCCGCGACCGGAACGGCTGCGTGCGCAGCCGCGCGTCAGACGGCAACCGCGCCGACGTAGTTTTCGGCCATCGCCATCGCCGCCGGGCGCGACGTCGTCACGTGCTCGAGCTCGGCAACCTGCAGCCGCTGCTCGAACGGCGACGCGTCGTCGAGACGATGCATCATGCGCGTCATCCAGTACGAGAAGTGTTCGGCACGCCAGATCCGGCGCAGCGCGGTGTCGCTGTACGCGTCGAGCAGGTCGGTGCGGTCTTCGTCGTAGAACGCCTGCAGCGCGGACGTCAGGATGCGCACGTCCGACACCGCGAGGTTCAGGCCCTTCGCGCCGGTCGGCGGCACGATGTGCGCAGCGTCGCCGGCGAGGAACAAGCGGCCATGCTGCATCGTCGTCGACACGAAACTGCGCATGCCGACGATGTTCTTCTGGAAGATCCGCCCTTCCACGACCTGCTGGCCGTCCGCGGAGTCGACGCGTGCGTGCATCTCGGCCCAGATGCGATCGTCCGACCAGTTCTCGACGGAATCCTTAGGGTCGCACTGGAAGTACATGCGCTGCACGTTCGGCGAGCGCGTGCTCACGAGCGCGAAGCCGCGTTCGTGGCGCGCATAGATCAGTTCGTCCGACGACGGCGGCGCTTCGACGAGAATGCCGAACCAGCCGAACGGAAACACGCGTTCGTAGTCCTGTCGCAACGCGGCGGGGATCATCGTGCGCGACACGCCCTGCGAGCCGTCGCAGCCGATCACGAAGTCGCAGTCGAGCGTCTGTTCGACGCCGTCGTGCACGAAGCGGACCGACGGCGCATCGGTTTCGATGCCGGCAATCGTCGTCCCGGACACGTTGAAGTACAGAGCGCCGCCGGCTGCGACGCGCGCGGCGACGAGGTCCTTCAGCACCTCATGCTGCGCATAGACGGTAATCGCCTTGCCGGTCAGTTCGGTCAGGTCGATGCGGCGGCGCTTGCCTTCGAATGCGAGCTCGAAACCGTGATGCAGCGCGCCTTCCGCTTTCATCCGGTCGCCGACACCCGATTCGGTCAGCACGTCCATCGTGCCCTGTTCGAGCACGCCGGCACGGATGGTGGATTCGATCTGTTCGCGGCTGCGCGACTCGAGCACGACCGATTCGATACCGCGCAGATGAAGCAGGTGGGAAAGCAGCAGACCCGCGGGCCCTGCGCCGATGATGCCGACTTGCGTACGCATGAATGTCTCCGGATGGAATTGATTTTGCGCAAGTGTGGCGGCGGCGCGCGGTATCCCGCAACGCGATATCCGGAATATGAACTATCTCGAAAATAGATAAAGGGGCGCACGCGCCATGCACGGCGCGTGGCGCGCGCCCGCCCGCTCAACGCTTCGCGGGCGTCGGCCGCGACTCGATCCCGTCGATCTTCGCGAGCAGCGCGTGGCCGAGTTTCGTCACGTGGCGCGGCATGCCGGGGATCGCCAGCAACGCTTCGATCCGCTCGCGCCAGTAGCTCGGACGGCTCACGCGCATCGCGCACGGCATCGCCGCCGCGCCGGTCTGCGCATCGCTCTCCAGCAGCGCGACCATTTTCTCGATATGAGAAAGCTCGCGCTCCACATAGTCTCTCGTCAGCATCTGATGGCCACTCCCCGTCATACGGCACCCGGCCTGTCATCATCGGCGTCGCCGCGTGGGCTTTTCGCTCGACGCGTCGTATCCGCTTCCCGTCACGGTACGCGCGTCGTGTGTCAGAAAAGCGCCGGCATGCCCGCTGGATTTGTTCATATCGTCGGACCAATGTCGTGCCGCGCAACCGGCTCGCGTTCGACGCCGTGCCGCCCGTATCGCTCCACGCCTCCGTTCGTTGCCGATCGTAGACACTCGCCGCCGCGGCGGCATCCCCAAAATTGAGGACGCTTGCTAGAGTCGATCGCACCGCATCATCGCGACACGCCGATGTGCAATCCCGGCGCATGCGATGCGACGACACGCGCAACACGGCGCGTGCGGCAACCGGGGAACGCGGAGGTCACGAACCCCGGCCGCGCGCGCTGCCGCTCACCCGCTTTCCTGCGCGTTCATTCGTCGCGCCGGTCCCGCATCCGCGCGAACGCATCGCGCAAATCCGCACAGAACGCGTCGCCGATCATCGACAACGGCTGCGACGCGGACGTCACCAGATAGAAATGATCGGGCACGGCCGGCTCGAACGGCTTGACGGCCACGCGATGCCGCGCATAAGCCGCGGTCACCGGATCGATCAGCGCGACGCCCGCGCCGTTCGCGACGAACGCGACGATCGTCTGCGACAGCTGCGCCTCGATCGACAGCACGCGCGACACGCCGGCGTCGACGAACACGCGATCGATCGCGCTGCGCGCCTCGAAGCTCGGCGGAAACGAGATGAACGATTCATCTTGCAGATCGGCCGGCTGCACTACGCGCTTGCGCGCGAGCCGGTGCCCGCGCGGCACGATGCAGCACATCGCGCTTTCCGCGAGCCGCTCGCCGCGCACCGCCGGATGCGGGACCGGCTCGGCGATCAATCCGACGTCGCACTGCCCGGACGCGACCTTGTCGACGACCGTCGACGCGCTGTGCGCGAGCAGTGTGATGTCGACGCCCGGATGCGCGCGCGAGAAGCGCGTGACGAGTTCCGGCAGCAGGTCGAGCGCGACGGCCGGCGACCCGGCCACGCGCAGCGTGCCGCGCCGCATCGCGCGGATCTGCTCGGCGGCCTGCGCGACGCGATCGAGCCCGACGAACGCTCGCTCGACCTCCTCGTACAGCACGCGCGCCTGCGCGGTCGGCGTGAAGCGCCCCTGCTGACGCTCGAACAGCACGAAGCCGACACGATGCTCGAGATCGGCGATCAGCCGGCTCACGGCCGGCTGCGAGATATGCAGATCGCGTGCCGCCCGCGTGACGGTATGACGCTGCATCACCGCGCGGAACGCTTCGATCTGGCGAATTCTCAGGGAAGGCGTGGTCATAACACTGGGTTATGGGTCGTTGATCAAGCTGTATTGGACAGTCTATTTTGCCTGTCCGAACATCGATTCAGCAACGTCATACACGTAAGGAACCGCGCCACCATGGCCCATAACATGCATACCCCGTCCCGACTTCCGCGGAGCCGCACATGACCGTGCGCGGCTTCGACGTCGTCGTGGCCGGCGGCGGCCTCGTCGGAATGGCGCTCGCGTGGGGCATCGCACGCCGGGGCCGGCGCGTCGCCGTTTGCGACGGCGACGACATCGCGTTTCGCGCGGCACGCGGCAATTTCGGGCTCGTGTGGGTGCAGGGCAAGGGCGGACGCTGCCTGCCGTACGCGCGCTGGTCGCGCGAATCGTCCGAGCGCTGGAGTGCGTTTGCCGCGCAGCTGCAGCGCGAGACCGGCGTGAACTGCGGCTTCCAGCGTCCGGGCGGCATCGAACTGTTCGAACACGGCGATGAACTCGCGAGCGCGACCGCGCTGCTCGACTCGCTGCATCGGCAGGACGCGGCGCTGTCGTACGAAGTGCTGGACCCGGTCGCGCTGCGCAAACGGATCCCCGCTGCGTCGCCGGCACTGGCCGGTGCGCTGTGGTCGCCGAACGACGGCCACGCGAATCCGCTCTACACGCTGCGCGCGATGCTGCAGGCATTCGTGCAAAGCGGCGGCGTCTATCTGCCGCGCAACGAGGTCGACGAGATTCGTCCGCGAGCCGGACGCTTCGAGATCGACACGCGCGCAGGCCGGCTCGAAGCCGGACGCGTCGTGCTCGCGGCCGGCCTCGACAACGCGCGGCTCGCGCCGATGGTCGACATGCACGCGCCGATCTCGCCGCTGCGCGGCCAGATCATGGTCACCGAACGGCTCGCGCCGTTTCTCGACTATCCGACGCTCGTCGTCCGCCAGACGCCGGAAGGCTCGGTGCTGCTCGGCGACTCGGCGGAAGACGTCGGCTTCGACGACGGCCAGACACGCCCCGCGATGGTCGACATCGCACGCCGTGCGCGCACTGCGTTCCCGGCGCTCGCGCATGCGCGCATCGTCCGTGCGTGGGGCGCGCTGCGCATCATGACGCCGGACGGGCTGCCCGTATACGAAGCGTCGACCGCGCATCCCGGTGCGTTCGTCGCGATCTGCCACAGCGGCGTGACGCTCGCGGCCGCGCATGCCGATCTCGTCGCACCATGGATCGCGGGCGACGCCGCACCGGCCGACCTGTCCGCCTTCAACACCGCGCGCTTCGCCGCGCCCACGGATGTCCGGCATGTTTGAATCCATCGTTCCCGCCACTGCAATGCACGCGCTCGAGCGCGTGCGCATCCATGTCGACGGCACGCCGCACGACGTGCCCGCGCATTACAGCGTCGCGGCCGCGCTGCTCGCCACCGGCACGCTGGCCTGCCGTGCGAGCGCCGTCAGCGGCGCGCCGCGCGGCCCGTTCTGCATGATGGGCGTGTGCTTCGACTGTCTCGTCGAAATCGACGGCGTGCCGAACGTGCAGGGCTGCATGACGCCCGTGCGCGACGGCATGCAGGTGCGTGCGATGCACGGCAACGCGAGGCTCGCATGACGCGCGGCCCGTTCGATTTGCTGATCGTCGGCGCCGGGCCGGCCGGGATGGCGGCGGCCACGGCCGCGCGCAACGCCGGATTGTCGGTCGTCGTCGCCGACGAAGGCGCTGCACCCGGCGGACAGATCTATCGCAACGTCGCGGCCGCGCCCGCCGATCTCGCGCGATGGCTCGGCAACGATTACACGGCGGGCCGCACGCTCGTCGACGGCCTCCTCGCGAGCGGTGCGCAATACTTGCCGCGCACCACGGTATGGCAGATCGCGTTCGAGCCGGAGCCGGTCGCGATGCTCACGCGAAGCGGTCCGGCGGGCGGCACGCTCGACATCCGCGCGCGCGCGGTGCTGATCGCCACCGGCGCGCAGGAGCGCCCGTGGCCGGTACGCGGCTGGACATTGCCGGGCGTGATGGGCGTCGGCGCCGCGCAGACGTTGCTGAAATCGTCCGGCCTCGCGCCGTCGGCCGACACCGTGCTCGCGGGCAGCGGCCCGCTGCTGTGGCTGTTCGCCGCGCAATTGCTGAACGCGGGCCGCCGCGTGCGCGCGCTGGTCGACACGACGCCGCGCGATGCGTGGCGTCGCGCGCTCCCGCACGCGCTGCCGGCGCTGCGCGGCGCCGACTATCTGCTCAAGGGCTGGCGCATGCTGCGCGCGGTGCGCGCCGCCGGCATCCCCGTCTATCGCGGCGCCACCGACGTGCGCATCGACGGCGACGGCCGCGCGGAACGCATCCGCTTTCGCGACGCGGACGGCGTCGCGCAATCGCTCGACACGTCGCTCGTGCTGCTGCACCAGGGCGTGATTCCATCGACCCAACTCGCGCGTTCGCTCGGCTGTGCGCACCGATGGGACGAACGCGCCGCATGCTGGCGGCCGCAATCGGACGAGCGCGGCCGCAGCAGCGTCGCGCAGGTCTGGATCGCCGGCGACGGTGCGGGCATCGGCGGCGCGCAGGCCGCGGCACTCGCGGGCGAAGTCGCGGCGCTCGACATCGCGGCCGCGCTCGGCGCGCTCGACCGCCGACAGCAAGCCGAACGCGAACGTGCGGTGCTGCACGCGTGGCGCCGCCATCTCGCGGTCCGCCCGCTGCTCGATGCGCTGTACATGCCGCCCGCCGCGCTGCGCCGGCCTGACGGCGACACGATCGTCTGCCGCTGCGAGGAGATCACGGCCGGCGAAATCCGCGCGCTTGCGGCGCTCGGCTGCCAGGGGCCGAACCAGATGAAGGCGTTCACGCGCTGCGGAATGGGGCCGTGCCAGGGACGCTGGTGCGGCACGACGGTCGGCGAGCTGATCGCCGACGTGCAGCAGCGCGACGTCGGCGCCGTGGGCCACTACCGGATCCGCGCGCCGATCAAGCCCGTGAGCGTCGGCGAGATGGCCGACGCACTCGAACTGTCGAACGATTTCCGGCGCGGCGAATTCCCGAGCTGAAGCGCGGCCCGCGCATGCCGCAAGCTTCCCCACACGAACGGAGCCTGACCATGAAGAACAAGACGCGCATCACGATCCTGCTTTCCGCGGCCGCGATGGCCTTTGCGACGCTCGCGTCGGCGAAGGAGTGGACGACGATCCGCATCGGTGTCGACCCGACCTACCCGCCGTTCGAATCGACCGCGACCGACGGCAGCGTGCAGGGTTTCGACATCGATCTCGGCAATGCGCTGTGCGCGAAGCTGAACGCGAAATGCGTGTGGGTGTCGAGCAGTTTCGACGGGCTCATTCCCGGTTTGCAGGCGCGCAAGTTCGACGTGATCCTGTCGTCGATGGCCGCGACCGAACAGCGCCGCCAGCAGATCGACTTCACCGACCGCCTGTACCGCAACCAGACGCGCCTGATCGCGCGCACCGGTTCCGGGCTGCTGCCCGAAGCGGCGAAGCTCGCCGGCAAGCGCATCGCGGTCGAACAGGGGACGATCCAGGAAACCTATGCGCGCGAGAAGTGGGCGGCCGCGAAGGTCGAAGTCGTGCCGTATCCGAGCTACGACCAGGCGTATGCGGACCTCGTGACGGGGCGCGTCGACGGCGTGCTGATGGATGCGGTGCAGGGCCAGCTCGGCTTCCTCGCGACGCCGCGCGGCAAGGGGTTCTCGTTCGCCGGCGGCGTCGTGTTCGATCCGAAGATCATGGGCAACGGCGACGCGGCCGGCGTGCGCAAGGCCGATACCGACCTGCGCGACGCGCTGAACCGCGCGATCGCGCAGATCCGCAACGACGGCACGTACAACAAGATCCAGTCGAAATATTTCGACTTCGACATGTACGGGAATTGACGACGGGCGTCACGCGTCGCGACGCGTGCGGCGCCGGTTCGCCGCGCGTGCGCGACCCGATGCTGCATTAGCGATCCTCAGGATCGTGTCGGACGCGAACGGGGCTATAATCGCCGCTTTCGGTTTGGTCGTTGCCATGAAGCCGCTGGCCGTTCCCTCTCTCGCGAACATCGCATCGCGCCTTCGCCTGAAGCAGTTGAAGCTGCTGATCGCGCTCGAAAATCACGGTTCGCTGCACAAGGCCGCCGAAGAAATCGCGATCTCGCAACCCGGCGCCACCAAGGTGCTGCGCGAGATCGAGGACATCCTCGGCATGCCGCTGTTCGAGCGGCAACCGAAGGGGCTCGTCGCGAACGACCTCGGCCGCTGCGTCACGCGCTATGCGCGTCTCATCTACAGCGACCTCGAACACCTGCATACCGAAGTGCTCGCGATCACGCAGGGGCACGGCGGCCATCTCGCCGTCGGCGTGATCATGGGCGCGGTGCCGCTGCTCACGCGCGCACTGACCGACCTGCGTCGCCGCCAGCCGCACCTGTCCGTCGAAATCGTCGAAGGCACGAGCGCGAGTCTGCTCGCGCTGATCGACGACGGCCGCATCGATCTCGCGATCTGCCGCAACGGCAACGGCCGACGCCCGGAAGCGTACGACTACGTGCCGCTGAAATCCGAACCGCTCGCGGTCGTGACCGCACGCACGCATGCGCTGGCCGCACGCGACGCGCTGACGCTGCGCGATCTCGCCGACGCCGAATGGGTCGCGTATCCGGTCAACACGCCGATGCGGCTCGCGCTCGAACGCGCGCTCGCCGATGCCGGCATCGACGTGCCGCGCTATCCGATCGAAACGGCGTCGACGTTCGCGACGCTCACGCTGCTGCAGGCGAACCCGGAACTCGTCGCGGTGATCCCGCGCGAAGTCGCGGAATTCGGCGAGCGCTTCGGTCTCGTCGCGTGCCTGCCGGTCGCGATTCCCGCGCTCGACGAGCCGTTCGGCGTGGTGGCGCGCGCATTCGCGCACCTGACGCCCGGTGCGCGGATGCTCGTCGAGACGCTGCACAGTCCGCAGCTCGCTACCTGATCGGCGAGAACGCGGCCGGCCGCAGCAGCTTCGATTCCATCTTCTCCAGTATCGGGAACGCCTTCGGCACGAACTTCTCGAGCCAGTCCGGATCCTCGTACAGCGCGGTGCAGCGCTTGATGCGATCGTCGAGGCGCTCGTACGCCCAGATGTGCACGACCTGGTTCAGCTCGCCGATTTCCGTGTACCACCTATCGGCCGCGCGCGCACGGTTGAGTGTGCGCTCGAACAGTCGGCCGCATCGCGGCGTCACGACGAATGCCCGCTTGTGCGGGCATTTTTTAACGGCTTGCGCCGAACGAATCGCTCGACGCCGGACCTCGCTCGACGCACGGGGCGCGTCGAGCGCGTGCTCGCGCATCCCGCATCCTCAGCCGCCGATCTCCATGCAGCCAACGCGCCTTCGTTGCGCGGCTTGCTTGCTCGGCACATGGCACGTCCCTGCGCGCGACGTCGAACTGCACGATGTCATGCGCATCGGATCGCGCGAACGCAAGCCCGGTCTAGGTTGCACGGTTACGTCTCCTGCGGACATAATTCAGCACACTTGAGTCTCCCAAGGTCTTATATGCTCGACATCCGCCAGCTTCAATATTTCATCGCGGTCGCGGAAGAGGAACACGTCGGGCGCGCCGCCGAACGGCTGCATATCTCGCAGTCGCCGCTCAGCCGCCAGATCGCGCAGCTCGAGGAGAAGCTCGGGCTGACGCTGTTCGAACGCAGCCAGCAACGCATTCGTCTGACGCGTGACGGCCGCACCTTCCTCAGCGAAACGCAGGCGTTCCTGCGTCACGCGAACCGGCTGGAATCGCTCGCGCGCCGGCTCGGCCGCGGCGACGAAGGCGGTCTCTGCATCGGCTACCTGGAAACGGCCACGCACTCGGGCGTGCTGCCGCGCGCGCTGAAGACGCTGCGTGCCGACCGCCCGGCCGTCCACATCGCGCTGTACAACTACACGTCCGCCGCGCAACTCGAAGGGTTGCGCGAGCGCAGCCTCGACATCGCGCTCGTCACCGAGCCGCCTGCGCCGGACGATCCCGAACTCGAATCGATGCGCGTGCTGAACGATCCGATGCTGCTCGCGCTGCCCGAAGAACATCCGCTCGCGAAGAAGAAGACGCTCACGCCCGACGATCTCGCCACGCAGGCATGGATCGGCGTCGCGCAGCAGGAAAGCGCGCCGCGCCACGGCCCGTTCGTCGCCGCGTGCGCGAAGGCCGGTTTCTCGCCGGACATCTCCGTCGAGGCGAGCGAGCCGCTCGCGGCGCTCGGGCTCGTTGCCGCCGGGCTCGGCGTGACGATGATCCAGCAGAGCCTGCGTCAACAGGTGCCGGAAGGCGTCGTGCTGCGCGAGCTGCCGTGGTTCAGTTATCGCACGCCGCTATGGGCCGCATGGCACAAGGTCAATCTGCGGCCGCTGGTAGGGGTGTTTCGCGAGATCCTGACGGGCGAGGAAGCGGTCGCGGCGGTCGAATGACGTGGCAGGCGTCGCGCAGCGTAGAGATGACGTGCGCCGCGGCCGGCGTCATCGAAGGCACGCGGTGCGGGGCGCCGTATCGCCGTATCGCGGCGCGAAACGCGCTGCGGGAAACGACGTGATCGCGGAACGATGCGCGACCCGGTCGTGGTCTCCACGTGCCCGCAGTGAACAGGTTTGAAACAGATCGGCCGGACATCGGTGCGCATGCAACGACATGCACATGCGCGTTCCCCGATGCCGGCATCGCTGCTCCCGCGTTACTTCGCGAGCGTGACCTTGCCGTCGAGCAGCCGGTTGATCGCCAGCGGATTCGACGCTTTCAACGCATCGGGCAGCAGCGCGTCCGGCATGTCCTGATAGCAGACGGGCCGCAGGAAGCGCCGGATCGCGAGACTGCCGACCGACGTCGAGCGCCCGTCCGACGTGGACGGATACGGGCCGCCGTGCACCATCGCATGCGCGACTTCCACGCCGGTGCCGAAGCCGTTCACGAGTACGCGGCCCGCGCGCCGCTCCAGTGCCGGCAGGAACGTGCGCGCAGCGGCGTAATCGGCTTCGTCGATATGCAGCGCCGCCGTCAGCTGCCCTTCCAGCGACTCGATCAGCCCGAGCATCGCGTTCAGATCCGGACACCGGACGATCAGCGATGCCGCACCGAACACTTCCTCGTGCAGCGCCTTCGTTTCGCGGAACGCGTCCGCGCTCGTCGAGAACAACGCGCCGTGCCCCTGGTTCGCGCCGGTCGGCGCGCGCGTGCGTGCGACGGTGCGCACCTGCGGATGCCGAGCGAATGTGTCCACCGACCGCTCGAACGCGCGATGAATGCCCGGCGTGAGCATCGTCGCCGCGGCGGCCTGCGCGAGCCGCTCCGCAGCCGCCGCGGTAAAGCGCTCGAGCGCCGGCCCGTCTACCGCGAAGATCAGCCCGGGATTCGTGCAGAACTGCCCGGCGCCGAGCGTCAGCGACTGCACGAACTGCTGCGCGATCGCTTCACCGCGCGCGTCGAGCGCGTTCGGGAACAGCAGCACCGGATTGATGCTGCTCATCTCCGCGTACACGGGAATCGGTTCGGGGCGCGCGTTCGCGATCGCGACCAGCGCGGTGCCGGCATGGCGCGAGCCGGTAAAGCCGGCCGCCTTGATGCGGTGGTCGCGCACGAGCCCCTGGCCGATCTCGAGGCCGCTGTCGAACAGCAGCGAGAACGTGCCTTCCGGCATCCCGCACGTCTTCACTGCCTGCTGCACGGCCAGCCCGACGAGCTCCGACGTGCCCGGATGCGCCGGGTGCGCCTTCACGATCACCGGGCAGCCGGCTGCAAGCGCGGACGCCGTATCGCCGCCGGCCACCGAAAACGCGAGCGGGAAGTTGCTTGCGCCGAATACCGCGACCGGCCCAAGGCCGACATGACGCAGTCGCAGGTCGGGACGCGGCGCCGGCTGGCGTGCCGGTTGCGCGGGATCGATCCGCGCATCGACATAGTCGCCCGCGCGCACCACGTCGGCGAACATCCGCAACTGGCCGACCGTGCGCCCGCGCTCGCCTTCGATGCGCGCGCGCGGCAGGCCGGTTTCGGCGACACAGCGCTCGACCAGTTCGTCGCCGAGCGCGACGATGTTCGCCGCGATCGTATCGAGGAACGCCGCGCGCGCTTCGGGTCGGGTTTCGCGATACGTGTCGAACGCGGTCCATGCAAGCGCGCATGCTTCGTCGAGATCGACGAGGGTCGCGCCGCCGAACGCGGGCTCCATGCGTTCGCCGCTGGCCGCGTCGATCGCGTATATCTCGCCGTTCGTACCGCGCCGTGCGCGCTGGCCGATCAGCAGGTTGCCTGCGATAGTCATTTCCGTCGTGTCCTCTGTAGATGAATCGAATGCGAACGCCATCGGATGACGGGTTCGCTTATGTTGTTTGCCGCGCCGACGTATGTGTCGCGTCGCCGCCCCGGCTCGAACCCCAGGCAGCGACGCTTCTCATGCTGCGCACGCACTGTCAGGCGGTGCGTGCATTGCCGCCGAGCCGTTGCACCGGCTCGCCCGGTCAGAACGTGCCCGGATACGCGCCGCCGTCGACCAGCACGTTCTGCCCCGTCAGGTAGCCCGCATGCGCGCTGCACAGGAACGCGCAGACCGCGCCGAACTCGTCGGCCGTGCCGAAGCGTCCGGCCGGCACCGCGCGCCGCCTCGCTTCGCGCACTGCTTCGTCATCCTTGCCTTCCGCCTTGGCCGACGCCTCCGTCGCCTTCTTCAGGCGATCGGTGTCGAACGCGCCCGGCAGCAGATTGTTGATCGTCACGTTGCGCGACGCGATACGCTTTTGCCGTGCGATGCCGGCGATGAAGCCGGTCAGGCCGGTGCGCGCGCCGTTCGACAGGCCGAGCACGTCGATCGGCGCCTTCACCGCGCTCGACGTGATGTTCACGATGCGGCCGAAGCCGCGGTCGCCCATCCCGTCGACGGTCGCCTTGATCAGCTCGATCGCGGTCAGCATGTTCGCGTCGAGCGCGGCGATCCAGTCGTCGCGCGTCCATTCGCGGAAGTCGCCCGGCGGTGGCCCGCCCGCATTGTTCACGAGGATATCGATGTGCGGCGCGGCCGCGAGCGCCGCCGCGCGGCCCGCGCTGGTCGTGATGTCGCCGGCCACCGCGATCACCGTGACGGCCGGATTGAGCGCGCGCAGTTCGCGCGCGGTCGCTTCGAGCGCATCGCTGCCGCGCGCGGTGATCACGACGTTCGCGCCTTCGGCGACCAGCGCCTGCGCGCAGCCTTTGCCGAGCCCCTTGCTCGCCGCGCAGACCAGCGCCCAGCGGCCTTCGATGTTCAGATTCATGCTTCGCTCCTGGAATCCCGTGCGCGCCGCTGCCGCCTCGCGCTGCGATCGGCACGGTCATGAGCCGAAGTTGTCGTGCGTTTGCCGCCGCCTGCCGCGTGCCGGCGGGACACTGGCGCGCACGTCGGAAATGCGCCGGAACTTACGCGCAATGGGCCAGCATAAGGAGTCATCGACCGCGCGACAATTGAAAGGAAGTGATACCGGTATAACCATTCGTTATCGCCCCCTTGCCGGGCGGCTCTGGGCGAGCGTCTGGCCGCCGCCACGTCAAGCCGCTGCAGCGA
The DNA here is from genome assembly GCF_052851275.1 of Burkholderia sp. SR8. NCBI lineage: Bacteria > Pseudomonadati > Pseudomonadota > Betaproteobacteria > Burkholderiales > Burkholderiaceae > Burkholderia > Burkholderia sp. SR8. Next base: position 100,100 of record NZ_JAULUC010000017.1, on the reverse strand, counting down.
ACGCGCAGCGGGCTGGTCGACAAGAGTCGACGCCGGTGCATCGGTGCTTCGGCACGTCAGTCAGACGAATGCCCGACCGCGCACAGCCACGCCGGTTCCGTGTCCCGTCACGCATGCAACCCGCAACGAAACACGGAACCGACAGGTACCGACACCGCCGACACCCGTTCACTCACGCGCGATAGCGTCGCGCGATCATGCCATCACGCCGAGAACCGCTTCGCCAGTTCGGCGAGACCGTCTTCGTAGATGCCGCGGAACAGCGCGATCGCGTCGTCGTCGGTCGCGCCATTCGGCGTGAACGTGCCCGACCACTCGACCGTCGACGCGTTCGCGCCGTTCTCGCGCACGCGCAGCGTGGAGCGATAGTTCACGACCGGGAACGGTGCCTGCAGGATCGCGTACGTATAGCTGCGGTCCGCGTCGTCGAACGCGACCAGCCGCTCGACGATCGAGTCCCCGTCGGGGTTCGCGAGACTGCGCACGCGACCGCCTTCGCTCAGTTCGCTCGCCGGGATATACGACAGCCAGTCGGGCAGCGACCCGAAGCCGCCGATCAGTTTCCAGACCGTATCGGCCGAAGCCGAGATCTCGATGCTTGCCTGTGCGTTTGCCATGTCATCACCCTTGATGATCGACGATTGACGATCAGCGATCGATCGGCAGCGGCGCGTTCGCTGCGACGAGACCCTGTTCGCGCATGTCGTGCCAGAAGTCGGCCGGAATCACCACGTTCAGCGCCGCCTGGTCTTCCGCGATCCGCTCCGGACGGCTGGCGCCCGGTATCACCGCGGCGGTCGCCGGATGCGCCATCGAGAACTGCAGTGCGGCGGCCTTGATCGGCACGTCGTGGCGCGCGGCGATCGCCTTGATCCGGTCGACCTTCGCGACGATTTCCGGCGACGCCTTCTGGTATTCGAAGTGCGTACCGCCTGCGAGCACGCCCGAGCTGTACGGGCCGCCGACCACGATCCCGACGCCCTGCGCGGCTGCCGCCGGCATCACGCGCTGCAGCGCGCGCTCGTGATCGAGCAGCGTGTAGCGGCCGGCCAGCAGCATGCCGTCCGGTTGCGGTTCGGCGAGATCGAGCACCAGTTCGATCGGCTCGACGCGGTTTACGCCGAGGCCCCACGCTTTGATCACGCCTTCTTCGCGCAGCTTGCTCAGCACGCGGAACGCGCCCTTGCGCGCGACTTCGAACTGCGCGAGCCATTCGTCGCCGTAGAAGTCCTGCGCGATGTCGTGCACCCACACGATGTCGAGGCGATCGGTGCGCAGACGCTTCAGGCTGTCCTCGATCGAGCGCATCGTCGCGTCGGCCGAGTAGTCGTTGACGATGCGGTTCGGCCGGCCGTGTTCGAACAGGCCGCCCTTCTCGCCGAGATCGCGCGCCGATACGTCTTCGACCTCGTCGAGGATCACGCGACCGACTTTCGTGCTCAGCACGTATTCGTCGCGCGGATGGTGCGCGAGGGCGTCGCCCAGACGCATTTCGGCGAGGCCGGCACCATAGAACGGTGCGGAATCGAAGTAGCGGATGCCGTGCTGCCATGCGGCTTCGACGGTGGCCGCGGCTTCCGCGTCCGGGATGTTGCGGAACATGTTGCCGAGCGGTGCGGTACCGAAGCCAAGGATCTTTTCTGCGGGCAGCTTGCCTTTGAGACTCATGATTTTCTCCAGGGAATGAGTGAAAGCGAGTTCAGTCTAGGGACGCGAGTTAAGTCTGTCCAAGACGGAATTCGACACAGTTGAGTCCTGACAGGTCTAAATTGGGGTATAGCGGCGCGATTTGCGCGCCCGCTGGAAGGGACGGTTCCCGCGGCAGGCCCGTGCAGCAAGGAAGACGACCGAATCGACCGTCGATTCGTGATCCAGGATCAAAAATGATTTCGCCGGCGGGGTGTTTTTCCGCGGCATCGGGATCCCTATATTGGCTGCACACGCAACGACGACGCCGTGGTTGCGGTTCACTCCACCTGACAGGTACCCAAGATGAAAACGCTCGTTTGTTCCGCGCTGGCCGCACTGATCGTTGCCGCTCCGGCCGCGGCGTTCGCACAGCAGAACGACCGCCCACTGACCCGCGCCGACGTGAAAGCCGAGATGGCCCGCCTCGCGGCCGTCGGCTACAGCCCGGCGCTGGACCACAACCAGTATCCGGTCGCGATCCTTGCCGCCGAAAAACGCGTGCGTGACAACGCAGTCGCGCAAACCGCTCCAAATGCAGCCCCGCACGGCGACACGGCCGGTTACGGCAGCGAAGCCAACGGCGCCAGCGCATCCGGCCGCGCTGTGACGAGCGGCAACCGCGACTCGCTCTATCGCGGCCATTGACCGGCGCACGTCAATCGATTTCGCCGCCGTCCTTCAAGCGCGCGGACAGTTAGTCGGCGCCGCACGTTACGGCTTGCCCCCCAGCGACTCGACGATCCGGTACGCGGCCTTCACGCGATCCTCGATCGGAAAGCTGCGGTTCGCGAGCAGCACGATCGCGAGCCGCTTCGCGGGAACGAACGCGACATACGTACTGAAACCGTCGGTCGAACCGGTCTTGTTGATCCACGTGTCCGGTCGTGGCGCGAGCGGCGGCGTCAGTTCGCTCGCGGGCGTCGCGTCGAACAGCATCGTCGGCGCGTTCCCGTCGAGCAGCGTCGCGAGCGCGACCGGATACGGATACTGCTCCCAAATCAGGTCCTGCGTGAGCGGGCCCGCCCGGAAGTAGCCGGTGTGCGTGCGTTCCAGCGCGCGCTGCAGCCGCGGCGTCGTGTCGACGAGCCCCATGTTGGCCTGCACGAAGCGCAGCAGGTCGGCCGCCGTCGTCCTGACGCCGTACGCCGGCTGCCACAACATGCCGCCCGTCATCCGGATCGGTTTGCCATCCTTCGTATACCCCTGCGCATAGTCGGCCTCGCGCGCGGCGGGCACGTTGATGTACGTATGCGTCATCCCGAGTGCGGGAAACAGCCGCTGCTCCATCAGCGCCGCGAAATCGCGATTCATTGCCTTCGCGGTGAGCTGCCCGAGCATCCCGATCGCGACGTTCGAGTAAGTGCGGCGCGTGCCCGGCGCATACGCGGGCTGCCACGCGTCGAGATAGCGCATCAACGCCGCTTCGTCGCGAATGCGGTCGGGCACCTGCAGCGGCATGCCGCCCGGCGTATGCGTGCCGAGCTCGAGCAGCGTCACGCCGCCGAACGGCGTGTGCCGCAGCGCGGGCAGATACTTGCCGGCCGGGTCCGACAGCGACAGCTCGCCGCCTTCCTGCGCGTCGGACGCGAGCGTCGCGGTCAGCGTCTTGCTGACGGAGCCGATCTCGAACAGCGTGTCGCCGGTCACGGGCTTGCCGGTTTGCGTCGACATCACGCCGTAGTCGAACACGTAAGGCTTGCCGTCGGCGACGATGCCGATCGCCATGCCGGGAATCGCGAACTGCTTCATCAGCGGCGCGACGTGGCGGGTCACGGTGGCGTGGATCTCGTCCTGCGTGGCGGCGGCCGCGTGGCCGGCCACGGCAGCGCACGCGGCGACGAACAGCGTCGCGGCGCAACGTATCGCGTTGAATCGCATGGTGCGGTTCCTTCGATTTTCCGATGGTTGTGTGGACAACAGACCGGGCCACGCTGCGGGGAGGTCGTGGCAGCCGGCCTGACGAAGCAGCACTATCCGCCACCGGCCGCCAGCCAACAATCGACGATATGTTGCGCGTGCCTAAAGAAAATCTTATGCAGCACACGAACCGGCCATGCGGACGTCAGTCCGGCAACCGGTCGAGAAACGCGAGCATCGCGGCATTGAAGCGCGCGGGCCGCTGCAGCGGCGCGAAATGACTGACGCCCGGCAGCAACGTCAGCGTCGCACCGGGAATCGTGCGCGCGAGATACGCGGCATGGTCGGCGCGGATGAATTCGTCGTGCTCGCCCTGCACGATCGCGACGGGCACCGCGATCGCCGCGAGGTCGGCCGCACTGTAATCCGGTTGCGTGCGCATCATTTCGCTGACGGCCGCGACAAACGCATCGAACTGGTCGGGCGTCGCGGACAGCCGGGTGTAATCCTTCCGGTGCCGCGCGAAGCAGCGGTCGATCAGCACGCTCGGCACGCTCTCCTTCGTGCCGCCCGGGTCCATGTTGCATGCGAAAAAGAACACGCCCGCCACACGGTCCGGCGCGCCGGCCGCCAGCACGAGCGCGACGCACGCGCCGTCGCTCCAGCCGACGAAGCGCGCGCGCCCGATCCGCAGCACATCGAGCACCGCGAGCACGTCGGCGGCCATGCGGTCGTAGGAATACGGGCGATCGTCGCGGGTGCTGCGGCCGTGGCCGCGGCTGTCGATCACGATCGCACGGTAGCCGGCCGCGAGCAGCGCCGGCACCTGGTTGCCCCAGTTGCCCGCGTGGCCGAGGCCGCCGTGCAGCAGCACGACCGGCGGGCCGTGGCCGAACGATGCGTGCCAGAGGCGTGCGCCGTCGTGGTCCAGCCATCCTTCGGTATCGGCCGCGGGCAGCGGCGTGCCGCCTTGCGCGTCGAAGCGGACGAGGTCGTCGTCGGCGAATTCCGCAGTCATCGTTCGGCCGTCCTGTCGAGGGAGACGAGCTTTCGATTGTAATGCGCGGAACGATGGCGGCGGCGGCGCGACGCACCGCCGCGCCGTCGCGCCTCCGTGCCGCGCAGGTCAGGCCTGCGTCGACACCAGCCCGCCGGACGTCGAGCCGCCCGACTTCTGGATCGCCTGCGCGAGCTGCGCGATCGCCGTCGACAGCGCGGCGGAGATCGTGCTGGCTTGCGCGCTCAGCGTCCGTTGCTGGATCGCCGCGGCCGGATCGTCCTTGGCGCGCTGCGCGGCGGCTGCCATCTGCTGCTGCAACTGCGCGAGCTGTTTCTGCAAGCGCTCGATGAGCTGCTTCAGTTGCGTGATCGCGGGATCTTCGCCGGAAGATCCCGACGCGCCCAGCGTCTGGCCCGCTGCACCGGCCGGTGCGGCGCTGCCCGCCGGCGACGACGCGGTGGACGACGCCGTCGACGCACCGCCGGTCCCGGACGGGCTGGCGGTCGCGTTGCCGGTGGCGAGCGGGGTTGGCGCGGCGGAAGAAAGATCGATCTGCATCGTGTCGGTCCGTAATGAGTGTGCGACTCAGGTCGGTTGAATAGCGGAATACCTTGCAACCGGTTTACGGTATTCGTCGGAGAAAACTTTAATCGCCGCGTCCGCCCGACGCCGCGACGGCCGCGTCGCACGGCGGCATGAGGGTCGCCGCTCGCACACCGCCGAAGGTCGCGAAGGGGCCAGAATGACGGGCGTGCCACGCTGGTAAAATCGCCGGCTGGCCTGCCGCGGCACCACACCGGCTGCTTGCCGGCTGCTTCCGCAACGCCGCGCAAGCGACCGCGCATCGGCGCACGCCGGGCCGTGCGCGACACGCGATGCCGTCCGGCACCGTCGCCATCGCGGCGCGAACCTCGCGCCCGCGGCGACATCGCGACGCGGCGACGCGCCGGTTTCGCGCGCCCCCCCTTCATCACGCATTTCGAGGAATTCACGATGGCCCGCATCGGCGCCTTCTGCCTGACCACGTGGCTCGCGGCCGCGATCCTTTATTTCGGCCAGCATTCGGTCGCGATGATTGCGCTCAGCGGCGTGGTCGTGTTCGGCGGATTCGACCTGCTGCGTCCGTAGCGACGGCGCATGCATGGCGGCGCGCCACCCCAGGTGCGGAAAGGCGCCAACCGACGGAGCGTCGCGCAGCGTAAGATGCAGAGCGGCATCGCCCTCCTCGCGCGCCACGCTCGCGGGGCAACCTCCCACGCACGCCATCCGACCATGAAACAAGGCATTTTCGTCGCCACGCCCGCCTACGGCGGCATGTGCTTCCTGCCCTACGTCAACGGGCTGCTCGAGCTTCAGCACGCGTGCCTGAGCGCCGGCCTCGCGTTCGAATACTTCTACCTGAGCGGCACCGCACTGTTGCATCAGCAACGGAATGTGGCGGTCGAGCGCTTCCTGCACAGCGGGCTGTCGCACCTGATGTTCATCGATGCGGACATCGGCTTTCGCGGCAGCGACGTGATCCGCATGTTCGAGCAGCAGCACGACGTGATGCTCGGGCTGTATCCGTCCAAGAGCATCAACTGGGCGGCGGTGGCCGAGGCAGCGCGCTCGGATCCGTCGTTGCCGGCGGAACGGCTCGCGGTGTTCGGCGCCGATTACAGCCAGACCGCGTATGCGATCGACGGCGCAGCGTCGCGGATCGAGCTCGACGCGGTTTCGGAAATCCACTCGGGCGGCGCCGGCCTGATGATGATTGCGCGCAACGTGTTCGAAACGATGGCGCAGGCCTTTCCCGACACGAAGGTCCAGTTTCCGCCGAGCTATCAGGGGCTGTCGCCGAATTCGACCGGCATGTACGAGCATTTCGAGTTTCTGCGGGAACCCGACGGGCGCTCGCTGTCGGAGGATCTGTCGTTCTGCAGGAAATGGCGGATGTGCGGCGGCAAGCTGTATGCGTGTTCGTGGTTCAAGACCGTCCACGCCGGCGTGCACCTCTACGAAGGCAATCTGCCGGCGTTGCTCGGACGATGAGCCGCTAGCGCGGGCCGAGCGGCATACGCACCGTCCGGCTACGCGCTGCGTTGCCGCTTGCGACCTGCGTTCGCAGGCCGCCTTACCTTCGTCGCACCCGACGACCGCCACCCGCATACGGGACGCAAGCGCGCGACCGAAGCGACGTCATCGCAGGAATCTTCGCTCGCGCGCGTATCGCGTCAATGATGCGCGTACAGCGAACGTTCCGCGCCATGACGACGGACCGCGGCCCCCGCGTCGAACGTTCCCGGCTGTGCCGGCCCGTAGCCCGACACATCGGCGCCATTCGTCACGTCCGACGACCGGATGCGTGCTTCGGCCTGCTGGATCGATTGCGGATAGTGAATGTCCTTGCGGGCCGGGTAGTAACCGGCGTGTTCGACCTGTGCGATCTGCGCGCGAACTTCTGCCCGGGTCACGCCGCCGTCCGATTGAGCGGCCAACGCGAATGCGGGAGCGATCGCCACGGCAAGCATGATGGTGCGGATAGCGAATTTCATGGTCTGGATCTCCATTGAACAGGGGTGGCGTCCGAGAACACCTCTTCTGCCATGGAGACAGCATGCTCCGCTCAAGCTGAAGGCAATCTTAATGTCGCGCCCGCGAATGCCTTGCCCGCGAATGGCAGCGTCGGCCCCGGCATCCCGGCGCGGATCAGGTTGACCCGCTGTCGTTCGATCGCGCGATGCCGGTCAGCGCAATTCCGACGGCTGGATCATGACGCCCACGACGTGCGTGTGCCAGATCTTGCACTTCGCCGTCACGGGAAGCCACGCGCCACGGGGCCGCACGCGCGCCGACGCGCGGACAGTCACCGTCGAATCGACGCGCGAGCCGCTACCTGCAACGCCGTCGATACCGCGGAAAGCGCGAACCTTGGCCCTCAGCAACCGGACATCCGGTGCGAGAAACATGTCGTACCTGGCGGACGTCCGGATCCACCGGTCGATTTCCGCGACGCAATTGATGACGACCGGACGAACGTTGATGCGCGCGAGGTAGCGGTAATCGTCGGGAATCGCATCATCGGCGACCGAGCGCGCCACATAGGCAAACAACAGCGTCGACGCGGCAAGAAAAATCAGCAGGCCCTTCATGAATAAAAACGAGCGAGGTTGAAGATGTTCGATACCGTCGCGCAATGCGTCCCGACGGTCATCGGTTTGCGGCAGGAAAATAGCGTGTCGACAGCGCTTCATACAGCGGCGGAGCGAAAAACCGCGACACGCGGCTCGCGATCAGCGCGGTGGCCATCAGCGAGATGACGAGCGCGTGGCCGTTGATCATCTCGATGACGATTACGAACGCCGTGATCGGGCTTTGCGTGACCGCCGCCAGATAACCGACCATCCCGAGTGCGATCAGCATCTGCAACTGCATTCCGGAGAACAGGATATGCAGCGTGTTGCCGATTCCTGCACCGATCGCAAGCGATGGCGCAAACAGGCCGCCGGGCGCGCCCGGAAGATACGACCCGATCATCGAGACCATCTTGAACACCGGATACAGGACACTCACGTTCGTATGGCTTTCGAGCATGCCGCGCGCTTCCGCGTATCCGCTCCCGAACGTATGGCCGTGCGTCGCGACGCCGACGACCGCGACGACCAGCCCGCACGCGGCGCCGAACAGAATCGGCTGGCCGGCGCGGAAATCCTGGAGCCCGCGCGGCATCCAGCGCCGCGTGTTCAGCAACAGCCAGCAGAAGATCCCGCCCATCACGCCCGCGATCACGCCGATGAGCACCACCGCAAGCGCCAGCGACTCCGGCAGGTGCGCGCCGACGTCGATCGTGCCGAAGTACACGTAATTGCCCTGGATGCCGAGCGACACGATCCCGGCGAAGATGATCGCCGTGATCAGGACGCCGCTCGTCCGTTGCTCGAAGCTTCGCGTGAGTTCCTCGATCGCGAACACCACGCCCGCGAGCGGCGCATTGAAAGCCGCGGAGAGGCCGGCTGCCGCACCCGCCAGCGCCAGACGGTGCTCGAGCACGCCGGGCCGGATCGCACGAAACCGCGGCGGATAAAACTTCCGAAGGTTGAACATGAGGGCGGCGCCGACATGAATCGTCGGGCCTTCGCGACCGATCGTGAAGCCGCCCAGAATGGCGAGGAACGAGACGAGAATCTTGCCGACCAGGATCCGGATCTTCAGCAACCTTGCGCCGGTGTTGCCCGGTGCATGCAGCATGGCGATCACCTGCGGAATCCCGCTGCCTTCGGCACCATCGAAGAATCGCCGCGTCAACCAGACCGTGAGCGCACCGATGACCGGCGTGACGATCAGCGGCAACCACGCGTGCCGCGCCGCATAACCGAGGAACACGCCGTAGCCGAAATCGATCAGCTTCGCGTAGAGCACTGCGACGAGGCCGACTGCCACCGCACCCAGCCAGAACACGCCATAGTGAAGCCACAGTCGCCGCGCGTGCAGTATCGCGCGGCGATCTGCGAGCGCGGAAATGCGAATCATCGTCTCCCCCTGCCCACCCGTCTGCCAATCCGGTTTCGAACGACATGCCGATCGTTCATGCTCGCCCCGGCCTTTCGTGTCGGGACGACCGGACGTCGATTTCAGCGGGCTGAGGGAGCACTTCTCAATGCATGTTTCTACAGAATTCGCGCATCGTAACATGCAAACTAGTCACGATGTGACATTTCCCCCTGTCGGCCGGGACATCACGATTGCCGTTCCCGCCGGCATGCGGAGCGCTCAGCTTGCCTCGTTCATGCGCGCGATCATCTCCGACGTCTCGCCGCCATCGAGCGCGCTGCCCATCGCGAGCACCAGCACCACCACGCTCCACAGCGCGACCAGCAGGATGCCCAGCCGAATCCAACGGCGCCCAGACCGCCGCCGAAGATGCGGCCCAGACCGACGCCGTGGCTCGCATGGCTCACGTGCACCAGCGCGCCGCTGCGCGGGAACATCGCCGCCAGCTCGGCGAAACACAATGCGATCAACATGATGATGATCGCGCCCAGCACCCAGCTGCCGATACTCAGCGGGCCGGCGATGCGCGATGCGTGACAGGCGCCGAACAACCAGCCGGAACCGACCATGCTGGTCGTGCTGGCGAACAACAGCCCGATGATTCCGGCGTCACGCCGGGGCTTGCCTTGCAGATCGACGCTCGAGGTCGTGCTCATATGCAACTCCTTGCAAACGACCTCCCCCCTGAAGCATGTGTTCGTTCTCCCGCACTGTGCGTCGTCGCGGCCACCGTGGGGGCGCGGCTGTCGCGGTGAATCCGGCGCGCACCGCCGCCGCGCGTTCAGTGCGTGTCGGTGACGTCCTGGAATGCCCAGCCGAACGATTGGATTTCCGACTTGTGCAACGCGGCGACCTTGCGCAGGCACTCCGCTCCTTTTTCGGTCAGATGGATTTCCACCTGCCTTCGATCCTGTTCGCTCGTCTGACGCCGCACGAGCCCGGCCGCTTCGCAGCGCGTGACGAGCGCGACCGTGCCATGCGAGGACGCCTGGAGCCGCTCGGCGATCTCGCCGACGGTGGCCCACGAGCGATCGGGAAACGCACACGTATGCAGCATCAGCATGTACTGCAACGGCGTGAGCCCCTCGGCACGCAGGATTTCCTCCGAGAAACGCAGGAAACGCCGCAGCCGGTAGCGGAATTCGGACAGCTGTTCGAGGTCGTGTTTGGTCGCGCCTGCGCCGGCCTTTCGATTGCTCGCCGCCATTACAAACTCCGTAAACACCGGGCGTTTTCTGGAGTCATGTCATCATGTGACCTAAAATATAGGCACGCATGACGGGTAGTGCAAAGTGCTTTCATCTATTCGCTACTCCGGGTATGGATTGACCCCATCAACCTGAATCGGTGAGGAGAGTGAACGGCATTTCGATACCGTTGCTGATCGCCCTGCTCGTCGCGCAGCCCGGTGATTCGACGGGTCCGCAACCGGGAACGGCCAGCCATGTCGTGATCCCGGCGCGAAATATACTGCATGTCGGCAGTCCGCACGCGTCGCCGAGCCTGTTGCCGAACGTCCGCCGCCCGGCGGGAGTCGATGCGGCGCCCGTCCCCGTTTATATCCCGAGCGCGACCTACCACCCGGACGGCTGGGCCGCACACTCGCGGCTCGCCGGCGATCGCTTCCGCTGGTGAGCGTCGCATCCGGACGCTGCATATCCGCCGCCGTCAAGGAATACGCGTTGCTCTGCCGGGCAGCGAGTCCGCCGCCATATGCGCGCGAATCCGCTGCTCGTCTACTTCGCGAGGTTCAGGGATGGCCTTCGGCAATTTTCCACCGTGGCTGCACGCACTTTCCGTTGTCTGGATCGCCATCGGCATGACGTGCGCCGCGGTGGTCGCGATCGATGAAGCGAAGCATCCGCAGAAGATGTGGATCATGAATCTCGTATGGCCGTTGACCACGCTGTTCGGAACCGTGCCGTGGCTCGCCGGCTACTACGCGTGGGGGCGGGCCGTTTCGAACGACCCGCCGCGCGGCGCAGCCGGTTCCCTGCCCGTGGCCGTCCTGAAGGGTACGAGCCATTGCGGCGCCGGCTGCACACTCGGCGACATCATTGCCGAATGGGCCGCGCTGCTGTTCCCGCGTCTGGCAGTGTGGCTCGGATGGGGTTCGCTCTTTGCGGAAAAAACCTGCGCGGTCTGGGTACTCGACTTCGCGGTCGCGTTCCTCCTCGGCATCGCGTTTCAGTACTTCACCATCAAGCCGATGAAGAATCTTTCGGCAGCCGCAGGGTTGCGAGCGGCGCTCAAAGCCGACATCGCATCGATTACCGCGTGGCAGATCGGCATGTATGGACTCATGGCGCTCATCCAGTTCGTCTGGTTCGAGCGCGCGTACGGCGATATCGCACCGGCGAACAGCCCCGAATTCTGGTTCGCCATGCAACTGGCGATGCTGGCCGGATTCGCGACGAGTTACCCGGTCAATTGGTGGCTGGTCCGGACGGGGGTAAAGGAGAAGATGTAGCGCGGTACTTCCCGTCTCCGGATTCCGACCGCGTCGCTCGGGCGGCCGCGCGGCACACGCGCATCGTCGACACGTCCTCGACCGGATGCTCGACGCCGTCGCGGATCTTCTCGGCCCACGCGACCGCGTGCTCGCCGGGCCGCCGTCACCGACACGCGATCGCCGCGATCCTGAATGGCTTGCTCGCGGTCGGTCCTCCATTTCGTTGCATCCTTGTATCCGATCGTTGCGCGCGGTCCGCTCGAGCAGCCCTGCACGCGGCGCATCGACGACAGGGTGCCGGAAAGCCGGCCGCCGACAATCCGCTCGAGCATGGATGCGTTCCGCACGGATCGTGGATAATCGCGGCACGGGTGTCCGGGGGGGCGCGATATCGCATCGTCCGGGCAGTGCCGCCGTCCCCGACCATTTCTCATCACACTGGATCACCGCATGACGTCCGAAGCCTCCGTCACCGGCCTGACGCTCGATCGCGCCGCCCTGCTGCAACGCGTCGAAGGCTCGCCCGCACCGCTTCGTCTCGAAGACTGCGACCTCGAAGGCGCGGACCTGTCGCGGCTCGACCTGCGCGGTGTGCGGTTCGAGCGCTGCGCGCTCGCGGAAGCGTCGTTCGTCGGCGCGACGCTCGCGCACACCACATGGATCCGCTGCCGCGCGCGCCAGACGAGTTTCGCGTCCGCCGATCTCGAGGATGCGCAGTTCCAGTCCTGCGATCTCAACAACACGAGCTGGCGGCGCAGCAAGCTCGGTTCGGCGCGCTTCGACGAATGCCGGCTGACCGGCGCGGATTTCGACGAATGCAAGGCGCTCGGCATCGAGTTCTCCAACACGCTGCTGGTCGGCGCGAGCCTGCGCCGCTTTTCATTCCGCAAGACGCGCCTCGTCGCGCTCGACTTCTCGGATGCCGATCTCGCGGGCGCGGACTTTCGCGACGCCGTATTCGAAGGCGGCAGCCTGCGCAACGCGCATCTGAACGATGTCCGCTTCGACGGCGCCGACCTGCGCGACGTGGAGCTCGGCGGCACGCCGAGGCTCCTTGCATCCGGCGTGCTGCGCGGTGCGATCGTGTCGTATGACCAGGCCGCGATGCTGATCGAGAACCTCGGGATCCGGGTCGCGTAACGCAGGCCGTGCGCGCGCGCGCGGCGCGCACGTCGCACCGGTCAGAACCGGTGGATGATGCCCGCGCCGAACGCGAACTGGTTTCCGGTCGACGACGGCGCAGCGTTGAACCCGTCTCCCAGCGTCGCGGTCGCGTCGACGATGCTGCCCGCGCCGCTCGTGCCGAGCGTCTTGCCCTTCGCGTGCTGATACGCTTCGAGCAGGTACAGCCCCGTGCGCTTCGACAACGAGTAGTACTGGGACAGGTTGAACTGGTGATACTGCGCGCTGTCGGTGATGCCGTTCGCCTCGGTCGCACGCGTGTACGCATAGCCTGCGCCGACATCCCACACCGCCGACGGCTTCCAGTGCAGCACCGCGCCGGCCGTGTTGAAGATCGCGGTGTCGACGAACTTCGACGCCGCGCCCGGGACGTATTCGGTGTTGGTATACGTGGCCGTCGCATCCCACGCGTCGCTGAACCGGTAGCTCAGGCCCACCGCGAACCGCTGCTGCGCCTTCGCGGTCTGGTAGCCGTTCGTGAGCGCCGACACGCCCACCTGCGCGCCGCCGTTCGATGTCGTCGAATTCGCGCCCCACGCGCCGCCGGCCGTATTCGAATTGTTCACGCGCTCGAACGCGACGCCGACGCCGAGCGGGCCGGCCGCGTACTGGATGCCGGTCGCCCATGTCGAACCCGCATTGGTGCTGCCGGCCACGCCGCCGAACGAATACGAGCCGCTCAGCGTCAGCCCGTACCATTTCGGCGACGTGTATTCGAGCGTGTTGTTCGCGCGATAGATCGTGTCGAGCCCGTCGACGTCGCCCGGGTGCGCGCCGTAGTAGCCGGTGATCCACGTCGTCGGGCTGAACGCGGACATCGTCTGGTAGTACGACGCGTACTGCCGCCCCGCGCTCAGCGTGCCGTAGGTCGCATTGGTCAGCCCGACCCACGCCTGCCGCCCGAACATCGCATCGGTGTACTGCGTCGCGCCGGTGCCCGAGTTGAAGCCCGATTCGAGCGTGAAGACCGCCTTCGTGCCGCCGCCGAGATCCTCGGCGCCCTTCAAGCCGAAACGGCTGCCGGCCCACACGCCCTGGTTCATCCTTATCACCGACTTGCCGCCGCTCGTCGAGCCGAGCGTCGTCGCGTTGCTCTGGTAGCCGATCCCGTTGTCGACGATCCCGTACAGCGTGACGCTGCTCTGCGCGAACGCCGGTGCGGCCGCCGCCATCGCGATGGCGGTCAGCGCGACCCGTGATGCCTGCTTCTTCATCGATCCGTCTCCTTCCGTGCGTTGTCGAATGCGTGAGTTGTTGTAATCCGCGCGTGCCGCCGTCGGGTCACGGACGATACGCATGCCAGCCGTTGCCGCCCTTGCAGACGAGTTGCGAACCCTGGACCTGGCATTGCGCCTCGTAACCCGGCGAGTACAGCCATTCGCCGGCCCAGTGCAGGTCGACGAACGGGTCGGCCTTCGGCGTATCGGCAACGAAGTTCGCCGCATCGTCGGTGCTGCCGCTGCCCGTGTAGCGCACGGTAGCCGGATACGGGAACACCGGACGCGTGCGCGTCGTGTTGCCGTTCGCGTCGACGATCGACGCGACGATCCGGCCCGGCGTCGCGCCCGTCTCGGTCCACGCCATCAGCGGCGACAGGATGTCGAACACGTTCGGCCCCTGCCCGCCGCCGCAGTGCGCGACGCCCGGGAACAGGTAGAAGCGCGCGAAGCGGTCGACTCTCGCGTCGCCCATGTCGTGCTTCATCGCTTCGTAGTACTCGATGCTCGAACGCGGCGAGATGTGCTGGTCTTCCAGGCCGTGCCACAGCAGCAGCTTGCCGCCGCGCCCGGCGAACCGGCTCAGGTCGGGATCGGTCGCGGCCAGGTAGTTCGACACCGGCACCGTCTTCGCGAACCCGTCGAGCGTGAACTTCAGGTCGCCGATGGCCGCGGACGGATACGACGCGTTGTAGTAGTCGAGATAGCGCAGGAACGGCAGCACGAAGCCGATCGTGCCGCTCTGTGCGGTGGCGGTCGGCGGCACGAACAGCGTCCAGTTCAGCTCGGAGCCCCATTCGCGCGAGACGGGCGGCTCGAGCCGCGTGCCGTCCGCGCTCGTCGCGCCGTCGTGAATCCGGCGCACGACGTCGGCTTCCTGCGGCGTCAGGCACGTCGCGGTGGACTGGCCTTGCGCGCAGACGATCGTCGCGGGATCGAAGCGGCACGCGCGCGGGTTGTCGATCACGCCGTCGACCACGCCGTCCAGCCCGTCGCACGCCTTCAGCACGGCCGCGTGCAACATCGGCAGCTTGCCGGCGAGCAGGATCGCGCTGCCCGTCTTCGGGTCGGTGTTGACCGCGTTCGGCCATGCATGGTGGAACGTGTTCTGCACGATCAGGTCGTTCGCCGGCGCACCGGCGGCGATGCCGTCGAAGTCGTCGGGGAAGCGCTGCGCCTCCATCAGCGCTTCGCGGCCGCCGTCCGAGCAGCCGTCGAAGTACGCGTAGCGCGCGGGCCGTGCATAGAACTTGCCGATGATCGCCTTCGCGACCTGAGCCGTTGCGTGTTCGGCGCGGTATGCGAAATCGAGCTTCGCCTTCGGGTCGAGCGCCCACGAGCCGTCGTTGCCGCCCTCGTGGCCCATGTCGGTCGCGGCCATCGCGATCGTGCCGTTCGTCACCGGCACGCACGTCGATGCCATCGGCGCGTTGACGGACAGGTTGCCGCACAGGCCGCCGCAACCCGTCTGCAGGTAACGCTGCGTCCAGCCCTGCGTCGGCAGCTGCAGTTCGAACAGCGACGCGCCCGGGCCGATCGTGCCCTTCACGTCGCACACCGGCGCCGGCAACGTGTTGTTACCGACGACCGTGCCGGCCGGCAGCAGCACCGCCGACGTGATCGTCACGGTGCCGTCGGTCACGCCGCTCAGGTCGAGCGCCGCGACCGACGGGCACGACATCGCGGGCATCACCGCGGGAAGATTCGCGAGTCCGGCGGTGCTCGCCGCATTCGCCGCATTCGGCCAGCCCGTCAGCGCCGCACACAGCCACACGATGCCGATCGCCAGCGCCCTGGCCAGCGCATCGCGCCTCACGCGTGCCGCGCGATGCCATGCGCGCACCATCCACCCTGCCCTGCAGTTCGTCTGCATGCCTGTCTCCTGTCTTTCTGCCGGATATGCCGCGCGCCCGGACCGGGCGACGCAGCGACGTTGTATTGATTCTTCGATAGATCGTGCGAGCCGGATCGCCTCTCGCCACTTCATCAGCATAACTAAGCTCGTCGCGAGAAGCCGTTGCGAAGAACGGCGAATCCCATCCGATTCGTTTATCGATCCGGCCGCATCGGCCTCATGCGGGCTCCATCCCGTGTTCGCGCTTGATGTGCGCGGCTTCCCGCGACGCCAGATACGCAAGGAATCGCGCCGCGGCCGCGCGATCGTGCGCGACGGCCGAGACCGCGGCGGCGAACACCGTCACCGCCTGCACCGCGTCGGGCAGCGCGCCGACGATTGCGACGCCCGGCACGTTCATCAGCTCGCTCGTCTGCTGAAAGCCGAGCTCGGCGTCGCCGGATGCGATCAACGCGCCGACCGGCACGCCCGGCGGGGCCTGCACGATGCGCGGTGCGATCGCGTCGGCGATGCCCCAGCGGGCGAACAGGCGCATCAGGTGCGTGCCGCTCGGCCCGGTCGAATAGCCGATCCGGCCGGCGCCCAGGACCGCATCGCGCAATGCGGCTTCGGTGCCGATGTCCGGCCGCGGCGCGCCGCTCGCGACCGCGACCGCGATGCCCGAGCGCGCGACGTCCACGCGGCTGCCCGGCTCGACGTGGCCATCCGCCGCGAGCCGCTCGATCGCATCGGACGCGAGCACGACGACATCGAACGGCTCGCCGTCGCGCACCCGCCGCGCGGCGTCGACGCCGCCGACCGACGTGATCGCGACGCGCGCGCCGGTGTCGCGCTCGTAAGCGGCGGCGAGCCGCGCGAGCACCGGCCGTGTCGCCATCGACGAAATGCCCGTGACGGCCAGCGCCGCTTCCGGTGTCTGCATCATCGCGTCCGCCTGCATCAGTCGATGTAGCGCAAGCCCGCCTGCCGCAGCGGCTCGCGCATGTCGTACATGTCGAGGCCGAGCACGCCGGACGCGAGCTTCGCGCGCTTCGCCGCTTCGTTCGCTTCGCGGGCCGCCGCCTTCTCGAGCACCTGCGCGGCGCGCGCGGCAGGCACCACGGCCACGCCGTCGTCGTCCGCGACGATCACGTCGCCAGGATTGACCAGCGCGCCCGCACATACGACGGGCACGTTCACCGAGCCGAGCGTCGCCTTGATCGTGCCTTTCGCCGAAATCGCCTTGCTCCAGACCGGGAACTGCATCGCCTCGAGCACCGCGACGTCGCGCACGCCGGCATCGATGATCAGCGCGTGCGCGCCGCGCGCCTTGAAGCTCGTCGCGAGCAGGTCGCCGAAATAGCCGTCCGTGCAATCCGCGGTGATTGCCGCGACGACCACGTCGCCCGGCCGGATCTGTTCGGCCGCGACGTGCATCATCCAGTTGTCGCCCGGATGCAGCAGCACCGTGACGGCCGTGCCGGACGCCTGCGCACGCGGATAGATCGGCCGCATGTAGGGCCTCAGCAGCCCCGTGCGGCCCATCGCCTCGTGCACCGTCGCCGAGCCGAGCGCGCCGAGCCGCGCCGCTACATCCCGATCCGCACGCTCGATCGTGCGGTACACCACGCCGAGTTCAGTCATGATCAAAGCCCCTTCGCCTTCAGTTGCGCATCGAGGCGCGGATACACGCGCCGCGCATTGCCTTCGTAGATCTTGTGACGCGCTTGCGCATCGAGCGACGATGCGTCGATGTAGCGCTTCGTGTCGTCGTAGTAGTGACCGGTCTCCGGATCGATGCCGCGCACCGCGCCGATCATCTCGCTCGCGAACAGGATGTTGTCGACCGGAATCACGCCGGTCAGCAGGTCGATGCCGGGCTGGTGATACACGCACGTATCGAAGAACACGTTGTTCAGCAGATGGTCCTTCAGCAGCGGCTTCTTCAGCTCCTGCGCGAGCCCGCGGAACCGTCCCCAGTGATACGGCACTGCGCCACCGCCGTGCGGAATCACGAAACGCAGCGTCGGGAAGTCGCGGAACAGGTCGGAGGTCAGGCACTGCATGAACGCCGTGGTGTCGGCGTTCAGGTAGTGCGCGCCGGTCGTGTGGAAGCACGCGTTGCAGCTCGTGCTCACGTGGATCATCGCGGGAATGTCGTACTCGACCATCTTCTCGTAGATCGGGTACCAGTAGCGATCCGACAGCGGCGGGCTCGTCCAGTGGCCGCCGGACGGATCCGGATTCAGGTTGATCGCGACATTGCCGTATTCCTCAACGCAGCGCACGAGCTCCGGAATGCAGGTCGCGACGTCGACGCCCGGGCTTTGCGGCAGCATCGCGGCCGGCACGAAGTGGTCAGGAAACAGGCGATGGACGCGATGGCACAGCTCGTTGCACACGGCCGCCCACGTGCTCGACACCGCGAAGTCGCCGATGTGATGCGCCATGAAGCTCGCGCGCGGGCTGAAGATCGTCAGGTCGAGGCCGCGCTCGCGCATCAGCCGCAGCTGGTTGTGCTCGATCGATTCGCGCAGCTCGTCGTCGCCGATGTTCAGCTCGGCCACCTTCGGTTGCTCCGACGGACTGCCGAGCGCGGCGATCTGGCGATTGCGCCACGCTTCCAGCGCCTTCGGCGCGGTGGTGTAGTGGCCGTGAATATCGATGATCATTGATGCTCCTGCGTTTGATGAGGTGTCCGGCACCCTGCCGACGACCGCGCCGGACGGCGGCGTGCGACGTGCGTCAGTGCGCCGGGTTTTCGAGTTCCTGCGGTTCGGGCACGGCCGCACGCTGCGTCGTCATGATCGCGATGGCCGCCAGCGTGGCCGGCACCGCGAGCATCGACAGGATCGCGTCGAACTTCCAGCCGAAGCCGAGCAGCGCACCACCGATCGCCGAGCCGAAGATGCTGCCGAAGCGGCCCATCCCGAGCATCCAGCTCACGCCGGTTGCGCGTGCAACGGTCGGATAGCGACCGGGCGCATACGCGTTCAGCCCGGTCTGCGCGCCGCTCATGCAGAAGCCGGCCGCGAACACCAGCAATGCGAGCGACGACGACAACGCCCCCGCCCACGCGAGCACGGCCACGCACAGCCCGCCGCCGAGATATGCGGCGCCGATCACCGGTGCCGGCCGCACGCGATCCATCAGCCAGCCCACGCCGATCGCGCCGATCGTGCCGCCGATCTGGAACATCGCGGTCACGTTCGCTGCCGTGCTGACGGACAATCCGGCATCCTTGATCAGCGTCGGCAGCCAGCCGGTCAGCAGGTAGATCACCAGCAGCCCCATGAAATACGTGATCCACAGCGACAGCGTCACGCGGCCATAGCCTTGCGAGAACAGCACGCCGATCGGCTTGCGCGTCGGCAGCGGCGGCTCGTTCGACACGAACGTCTCGTTGCCGGTGAACCGGGCGCCGCACACGCGGTTCAGCAGCGCGCCGATGCGTTGCGACGGTGCGCCGCGCACGGCCAGCAGCCGCGCCGATTCGGGCAGCAGCCACAGCTGCAGCGGAATCAGCAGCAGCGGCAGCGCGCCGCCGAACAGCAGCACCGCGCGCCAGCCGTGCAGCGGAATCAGCCAGCCGGCGACGAAGCCGATCAGCGCCGAGCCGAGGTTGAAGCCCGTAAACATCACGGTGATCATCAGCGCGCGCATCCGCTGCGGCGCGTACTCCGACAGCAGCGTCGTCGTGTTCGGCATCGCGGCGCCCAGGCCGATGCCGGTCAGCAGCCGCAGCACCGCCATCTCGAACGGCGACTGCGCGTGCGCGGTCACGATCGTGAACACGCCGAACAGGAACACCGACGCGATCAGCACGCGCTTGCGCCCGAACCGGTCGGCGCTCGGGCCGGCCAGCAGCGCGCCGATCACGAGCCCGATCGGCGCCGCGCTCATCACGAGCCCGAACTCGGGACGCGAGATCGCCCAGTCGCGAATCACCGACGGTGCGACGAATCCCATGATCGCGACGTCCATCCCGTCGGCGATCACGACGAGGCAGCACAGCACGACCAGCAGCCACTGGTAACGCGACACCGGCCGCTCGTCGATGAACGACTTGATGTCGATTGTCTTTCCACTTGCCATCATGACTCTCCTGTCTCCTTGGCGACGAACGACCGATCGATTCGTCATCCTATTTATATGGTTGCGACGCTTCCGGTGTTCCGGCGTTCCGGCGTTCCGGCCTTCACGCCTTCCGGATGCGCAGGCGCCGCGATTCCGCGCGCGCCTTCGTCCTGGGTTACGTGTTGCCCGGCTTGTCGGCGCTGTCCCAGCCGAGCGGCCCGGCGCTCTTGCCGGCCACCGAGTACAGCGCGCCCGGCGCGTTGCGGGTGCGCTGGAAGTCCTCGAGCGATTCGCCGCGCATCGCCGCATAGATATGCAGGTTCGATACGCCCGTCACCGCGCCGAGCTTTTCCAGCAGGAAGAAGATCACGCCGTAGCGCAGCAGGCCGAGCCAGTCGCGCCGGCGGATCAGGTCGCGCTCCTCCGTGCTGAGGTCCGCCGCCGCGAAGCTCGCTTCGGGGTCGCTCAGGAACTGCGCGCGATGCGCGGGCTCGATCATCCGGTGCAGATAGTCGTTGATCCGGTACGCGCGCACGGCCCGCTCGATCGTGAACGGATAGGTGCCGGGCAGTTGCTCGACGCCCGCGAGTTCCGCCGCGATCCGCTGCCGGTGACGCTCGGCCGCCGCCTCGTCGACGTCGGTGTCCGCCGGCTCGTACACGGCCGTCGCGATCCCCGTCATCGACGGCAGGTAGTAGCCGCGGTGACGGCACACGACGCCCGCCGGCAACGCGCCGCGCATCGTCAGCCACATCACGACCTCGGCGCCTTCGAAGCCGCCGAGCGTCGCGTATTCGCCGAGCGGCATGCCGGCCAGGCGCTCCGGATCGCGCTCGAGCAGATCGAGGAAACGTGCGTCCCATTCGGGATTGTTGAAGCCCGAGCGCTCGCCGTGCACCTGATGCGACAGTCCGCCGGTCGCGACGATCGCGACGCGCAGGTCCTCCGGATAACTTTCGATCGCGCGGCGCAGCGCCTGGCCGAGCCGGTAGAAGCGGCGCGCGGACGGCACCGGCAGCTGCAGCACGCCCATCTGCAGCGGCACCAGCTGCACCGGCCAGTCGGGCCGATGCGGACACAGCACCGACAGCGGCGAAAAGCAGCCATGGTCGAGCGGCTTGTTCTGGAAGAACGACATGTCGAACTCGTCGGCCATCAGCGACTGGCCGATATGCGCGGCGAGCGCCGGATGGCCGGCGACCGGCGGCAGGTCGCGCGCGCCGCCGCCTTCGTCCGCCGGATGCCACTGCGGCCCGACGCCGAGCGAGAACGCCGAGTAGTGGTCGAAGAAGAACGACGTCACGTGGTCGTTGTAGATGAACAGCAGCACGTCGGGACGCTTGTCGGCGAGCCACGCGGCCAGCGGCGCGAAGTTTTCGAAGATCGGCGCCCAGACGGGATCGTCGTGCTTGTTCTTGTCGAACGCGAACCCGATCGTGGGCGTGTGGGAGGCCGCGATGCCTCCGATAATCCGTGCCATGCCAATGCTCCTTCGTGATGCCCTGATGCGCTCCGGCCGTGCCGGCCGTTGCTGATTGAATGCGTGCGCGTCCGCTCGCTACGCGCGCCCGTGCGGCTGCGGCGCAAGGCTGCGCTTGACGACCAGCGCGAGCGGAACGGCGAACGCGAAATGCGACATGAACCCGCCGATGATCACGTTCGGGTCGAAATAGTTCGGATGATTGCTCGACGCGATCATGATCAGCGCGTGCATCACGATCCACGCGACGATCGCGAAGAACAGCGCGACGAACGTCGCCTCGAAGCCGCGCCGGCGAAACCACGGCCAGATCGCCGCGAACACGACGCCCCACGACAGCGCGAACGCGAAATGGATCGCGGTGCCGATGAAATATGCGCCGATGCCGAGCGCATCCTGTGCGGCCTTGCCGAACACGAGCCCCGTCGCGTTGCGCGGGATGCCGGCGAGCGGCATCAGGTGCTGCGCGCCGACCCACACGAGCGCCTCGTAGACCCAGATCAGCACCGCGCCCGCGAAGCCGCCGCGAATGCCCGCGCGTACCGTGTCCGAAAACGGCGTGCTGCGCGCCGATGCGTGCGTCGATTCGCGTGCTCCGATGATGTGCTGTCGTCCCATTACGCTGCCTCGCTCGTAGTTGCAGGTGCCGCGCCGCGCGCCAGCCCCTTTTCGTGATCGGACGAACAATGAATCAGATGGCGGCCCGATGCGCCGGCAACCGCGTGCTTGCGGCTCCCGGGATTGAAATTACTCAGTCGCGGGCGATGCAACACAGTCAGGGTAAACCCTTATATTTTGACGAAGCCGCCTGCCCGGCGAGCTTTCAACCGGCATGCGCACAGCGTCGCCGATGGCCCGGATGCCCGCCAGATATGGCGCTCGCGCGTCGGCCTTCGGCAGCGCGCGCACCACAGCCGGTCGCCCGGCGATTCGCATCCGATAAACAAAACAGATGGGGAGACAAGCACGACGCAAGCTCTGCGGCCACCGTTCCGGTAAAGTCGTCCAACCCGCTGCGTCGCCGGCGCGGGCCGCATGGATGCACGCATGCCGTGCGCGGCGGCCGGCGACGCACACTGCCCGAACGCCCATGGACAACACCGAACTTCCGAACCTCGCCTGCCTGTACGCGGTGCAGCGCGTTGCCGAAACGGGCAGCGTGAGCCGCGCCGCCGCGACGCTGTTTCGCGCGCAGTCGGCCGTCACGCGCGCGGTGCAGGAACTCGAAACGGCCGTCGGCGAAGCGCTGTTCGACCGCAAGCCGACCGGCATGCTCGCCACGCCGGTCGGTCGTGCGGTGCTCAAGCGCGGCGAGCGCGTGATCGCCGAACTCGGCGCGCTCGCGAACTGGTGTGCGCTGCGCCAGTCGCGCCGCCGCGCGCCCGCCGACGGCGGCCTGCCCGCGTACCTGCTCAACACACGGCGGCTCCAGCTGTTCTCGACGCTCGCGCGGCACCGGCACATGCCGAGCGCCGCGCGTGCGCTCGGCGTCACGCAGCCGGCCGTCAGCAGCGCAATTCGGATCCTCGAGAGCGGCGCGGGTTTCGCGCTGTTCCATCGGCATCCGCGCGGCCTGCTGCTGACGGCCGACGGCGAGACGTTCCTGCTGCACGTGCGGCGCGCGCTGAACGAACTGCGCCACGTCGCCGACGACGTCGCCGCGCTGCACGGCAGCATCCAGGGCGTCGTGACCGTCGGCGCGCTGCCGCTCGGCCGCACGCTGATGCTGCCCGAAGCGGTCGCGCGCGTCGTCACGCGATTTCCGAAGGTGCGTGTGATCACCGACGAAAGCGCATACGAGGCGCTCGTCGCCGGCGTGCGCGCGGGCGACGTCGACTTCATCCTCGGCGCGCTGCGCGCGAGCGATCCGGCGAGCGACCTCGAGAACGAACGGCTGATGTCCGAGAACCTCGTCGTGCTCGCGCGGCGCGCTCACCCGCTCGCCGACGTACGCAACCTCGGGCTCGCAAGCCTCGCCGGCGCGCAATGGATCCTGCCGCGCAGCCACTCGCCCGCGCGCGGGCTGTTCGAATCGCTGTTTCGGCGCATGAAGCTCAAGCCGCCGATGCCGACGGTCGAGAGCGCCGACCTGGCGGTGATACGCGGCCTGCTGCTGCACACCGACATGCTCGCGGTGCTGTCCGCGCAGCAACTGCATTACGAATGCGAAGCGGGCCTGCTGGCCGTGCTCGACGTGCCGATGCGCGAAACGACCCGCGACATCGGCCTGATGACGCGCGCCGGCAGTCCGCCGTCGCCGGCGGCACGCGCGTTGATCGACGCGATCCGTGTGGTCGCGACCGAAGTCGCGCGCACGCCGCACGCTATAGCCGCTGCGCGATAACGAACGCGCATGGCTGTCGCGCCGGATTCGCATCGCGCCCGGCGCGCGCGTTGCCGCACAATCCGGTCGATATACCGCGCGGCTGGCTGCCGCGGCGCGACGCTGCCATCACGCGTCGCGATACCGGCCGGCCAGCCCGCGCATCACCTGCATCAGGAGCGACACGCATGATAGACCCGGCGATCGCGTTCATCGGTTTCGGCGAAGCGGGCAGCCTGCTCGGCGGCGCGCTCGCCGCGCGCAACGTCCGCGTGACGATGTACGACCGGCAGCTCGACGACGCACGGACGGCGAGCGCGATGCGCGCCAAGGCTGCGCGCGCGCAGGTCGAAGCCGCGTCGACGGTTGCCGCCGCGATCCGCGACGCGCACTGGATCGTGTCGGCCGTGACGGCATCGTCCGACGCGGAAGTCGCCGCGGCGGTCGCCGCGCACATCCGGGCGAACCAGACCTTCGTCGACATCAACTCGGTATCGCCGGCACGGAAGCAGCACGGCCAGCAACTGATCGAAGCCGCCGGCGGCCGTTACGTCGAAGCGGCGGTGATGGCGCCCGTGCCGCCGCACGGCCTCGCGGTGCCGATGCTGCTGGCCGGTCCGTCGGCCGATGCGGTCGCGCGCGAGCTGAATGCGCTCGGCTTCGCTGCGCAGGCCGTGTCGACGCGCGTCGGCGCCGCGTCGGCCGCGAAGATGTGCCGCAGCGTGATGATCAAGGGAATCGAGGCGCTCGCCGTCGAATGCCTGAGCGCGGCCCGCGCGTATGGCGCGGACGCGCTGGTGCTCGCGTCGCTGCGGCAGACCTTCGACACGTTCGCGACGCGGTCCGACCTGCCCGGCTATCTGATCGGCCGCGTCGCCGAGCACGGCCGCCGGCGCGCGGCCGAAATGCGGGAAGTGTGCGACACGCTGCGCGAAGGCGGCGTCGAGCCGGAGATGAGCGATGCGTGTGCACGCGTGCAGGATCGATTCGTCGACAGGATGGCCGCGCACGGGCTCGACTACGCAGCGCTGCTGCCGTTCGACTGGAAAGCGGTGCTCGACCGGTTGAACGATCGACCGTCGTCAGCGTCCGCGCCGCCCACGTGCCACGCCGGCCGCGATGACTGACCCGCGGCCGCGCGCGATCACTCGAGTTCGACGCCCTTGAGCTCGGGAATCAGGAACAGCGTCGCGACCATGTCGAGCACGTAGAGACCGGCAAGCAGCGCGATCGCCGTCTGGAACGAGTAGTGCGCGGCCAGCGCGCCGACCGCCACCGGCCCGAAGCCGCCCACTGCGCGGCCGATATTCCACAGCACGTTCTGCGCGGTCGCGCGCGCGGCCGTCGGATAGCCTTCGGACATCAGCGTCCCGTAGCCGCCCACCATCCCGTTGACGAACATGCCCATCAGCGCGCCGGCCCACAGCATCGCCGTCGGGTCGGACAGCTGCGCATACGCGATGACCGTCACGACCGAGCCGAGCTGGTACAGCAGGAACGTCGGCTTGCGGCCGATGCGATCGGCGAGCTGCCCGAACACCCAGACGCCGATCATCATCCCGATCACGGTCGCCGCGGTCCACAGTCCCGACTTCGTCAGCGAGAAGCCCATCTGTTTCGACAGGAAGGTCGGCAGCCAGATCATGATCCCGTAGTAGCCGAAGTTCTGGACCGAGCACAGGACCACGATGCCGAGACTCGTGCGCGCGGTGCGCACGTCGGCGACGAGCATCCGGAACGCGTTCGCACGCGGCTGCGTCGCGCGCTGCCGGAAGACCTCCGGCTCGTGCAGCCGGTTGCGCAGCACCCATGCGAGCAGCGCGGGCAGCACGCCGACCACGAACATCCCGCGCCAGCCGATATGCAGCAGCAGCAGCGGCGTCAGCAGCGCGGCCAGCAGCACGCCGGCCTGCCAGCCGAGCGCGACGTAGCACGACACGCGCGCACGCTTGCTCGCCGGCCACGCTTCGGCCGCCAGCGCCATGCCGATTCCGAACTCGCCGCCGAGGCCGATGCCCGCGATCGTCCGGTACACGAGCAGATCGCGGAAGCCTTGCGCGAACGCGCACAGACCGGTGAAGACCGCGAACAGCATGATCGTCCAGGTCAGCACGCGCACGCGGCCGTAGCGGTCGCTCAGTGCGCCGAACAGAATGCCGCCCGCGACGGCACCGATCAGCGTCCACGTGACGAGCGCGCCGCCCTGCCCGGGCGTCAGATGCAGCGCGGCCGTGATCGCCGGCAGCATGAAACCGAGGATCAACAGATCGAAGCCGTCCATTGCGTAGCCGAGCGCCGAGCCGGCCAGCGCCTTCCACGCGTACGACCCGACCTGCTCCGCGCGCGGCGCCGCCGGATCGTCGAGCGCCGAAGATTTCATGTTTGCTGCCATGGTGTCCTGCCCGAAATGTCCGGGCGACATTCTACGGCCTGTTCCCGCGCATCACGGGCAGGCGTTCGAGCGCGGACGGAAAGCGCCGCGCGCCGCCCGCCTCCGGAAGCGGAAACGGGCGATGCGCGGTAATGAATCTGAAAGCCGTTGAAGCCGGCGATCCCGCAGTCGGGCGGGATGCCGAAAGAAAGGAACGATGGAAGCGGGTGCTGCGTGGCCGGGGCCGCCGGTGCGGGTCGAACGGCACCGGACGGTGCCGTTGCGTTGTCGTATCAGCCCTGATCGTCTCCGGGCCACCAGGTCTTGGCCTCGCGGTCGACGAGCAGTGAATCGAGATCCTTGCCTTCGAGCCATTTGGGCCTCGGGCCGCGGCCCGACCATGAGCGGCCGGTCGTCGGATCGTAGTACTTGGCAGGCGCCTTGCGCTTTCGCTGGACGATATAGCCGAGGGCGCTCAGTACTTCCTGCTGCGAGATGCCCAACAGTTCGACTTGTTCCTTGAATGCCGCGAGTGCGGCCTGCTTCTCCTTCTGCTTGGCTTCCGACAGCTTGATGTTCAGGTCCCGAAGTTGTGCTTCGAGTTCCTGCAGGGCCTGGGTCATGTATTCATCCTCTTTGGGCATGTTTTTATTCAAAGAACCTCCGATGGCCGAACCTATCACGAAGTTCCGCCAATCTGTGTTGCGATATGTGAATCGTTTGCCCGGACCGCCAGGGTTTTCGCAGTATGCCGAACGCACGCAATCGCCGAAAACCGCATGACACCGGCACGCAACACGTGGCGCGCCGCGTCCGAATCGCGGCGAACCGCCGGTGATGACCGCCTCGCCACCGGGCGCCGTACCGATGAACAGGTGCGGCATCGCGCGAATGATAGCAGTGCGCATCGGTCGTGTTTCAGGACTTTTGCCCGGCGGCGCGCCTCGGCGTTCGCCGGCCCGCGCGATTCGATGCCCGCGCGGCGATTTACGCGCCGACGCTGCGCCCGTCCCACGCGATGCGTGCGAGCAACGCATGCAGCTTCGCGCCGCGCGCGGCGTTCAGCGCGCCGGCATGCGCGACGCGTCCGGCCAGGTGTGCGCGGAAGTCCGGGTGTGCGGCGCGGTTCTGCGACGCCGGTCCGTGGCGGATGCAGTTGGTCAGGATGGCCTTCAGGACATCGAACTCGTCGCGCGCCAGATTCGGATGGCGATTGACGACCACGCCGGCCAGTTGCTGGCGCGTGCCGCGTCGCATCACGCGCGTCTTGCGCGGTTGCAGCGCGAAGCCCTCTTCAAGCGCAATAGCGGCGACCCGCAGCTGCAGCCGCTCGGCAGCGCGCGCGAGCAGGCCGCCGCCCGAAAACGCGAGATCGTCCGCATAGCGCGTGTAGGTCGCGCCGAGCGAACGCGCGAGCGCGGCGAGCCGCATGTCGAGCCGAAACGCGCACAGGTTGGCCAACGCCGGCGACGTCGGCGCGCCCTGCGGCAGGTGGCGGTTGCGATAACGTTGGCGGCTCGTCCAGTCGAACCGGTCGCGCAGGTCGGGCGCGAGCAGCCGTGCCGATGGCACGCGGTTGGTGCACAGCGCGGTCAGCGTCCGCGCGACTTCGGCCGGATAGCCGAGCGTGGCGAACAGCGCACGCACCTGCGCCGCGCGCACCGATACGAAAAAATCGGCGAGATCGAAACGGATCACGACGTCGCGATCGGCATGCGGTGCGGCGAACGACACGATCCCGCGCCCGTGGCGAAAACCGTGCGCCGCGTCGTGCGGCGGCACGTGATCGAGCAGCCCGTGCAGGATGCGGCGCTGTGCGTCGCGCAACCGGCCTTTCGGCCGCTCGATCAGCCGGCAGCCGCCGCGGCGCTTGTCGTAGCCCGCGTACGTGTAGTGATGCAGCGGCGAGTCGCTGCCGCGCGCGTCGACGCGCCAGCGGTCGGCGAGCCAGTCGAGGTCGGATGCGCTCACGCCGAGCCAGCTCGCGAGGTCGCCGCACGTCGGCCATTGCGGCACGTCGGCGCCGGCGAGCCGCGTCGGCAACGGGCGCTGCACCGGCGGACGGCGCACGATGCGGATGACGGTCGGTCGACAGATGCCACGCCACGCGTTGGCGAACGCCAACGTATCGGCCAGCGCGCCGGCCAGCACGCCGGTATCGACGTCGGTCCAGGTCGCGCCGAAGTGCGCGATCGCGAACTCGACGAGCTCGTGCGTCCATGACGGCGCGTCGCCGAGCATGGCCGCGATGCGTTCGCGCATGCCGCCGCGTTCGGCG
The DNA here is from genome assembly GCF_052851275.1 of Burkholderia sp. SR8. Classification (NCBI taxonomy): domain Bacteria; kingdom Pseudomonadati; phylum Pseudomonadota; class Betaproteobacteria; order Burkholderiales; family Burkholderiaceae; genus Burkholderia; species Burkholderia sp. SR8. The sequence continues at coordinate 71,810 of NZ_JAULUC010000017.1, read as the reverse complement.
GGGCCGGCGAGCATCGCTTCGGCAATCATGCGGGCTGTATCGAACCGGGACGCGTGCATGGAGACGAATGGGCGGGACGATGAGTCAACGTGACAGGTACTGCGAGAGCAGTCGTTGCGCAATGCGCAACCCGCGCTCTTGCGACGCATCGGAGTGTCGATCTGATCCACGGGGTAGCCCCGTGGTCCTGGAACATCGGCTGCCTGTTCCGGGCGTGTGCTTGACCCACCGCCCCGCGACGGGACTTTAATGGCCGCTTACGCGGGGTGTCAATCGGCGTGCGTGATGCTTGTGCGCGCCGCTTCCCCGGCATTCGGGAATGTGGCCGAGCGTAGCGGCTTGCGATGCATGGACGATGACCGCCGCCGCGCGCTCACTCCAGCGGCGGCGCCTCGCGCAATACCGCCCGCAACCCCGTATCGAACGGTGTCGCATGATCGATCCCGAGCGCGCGCACCCGCGCAGCATCCAGATGACAATCGTACGGACGCGGCGTCGCATCGGCCGGCGTGTCGATCCGCGCGAGCGCTGCGTCGACGCCGAGCGCCGCCGCGATGCGCCGCGCGATGTCGTACTTCGTCATCGGCTCCTCGCCCGACCAGTGATGGATGCCGCTGACGGTCGCGCCCGCGAGATGACGCAGCGTCAGGTCGCGGATGACCGCCGCGACATCCGGCGTGTAAGTCGGATAGCGGATCGCCCACGCGTCCATGCCGACCGCTTGCGCGCCGGGCCGCGCGGACGCGACGATCGCCGGCACGAGGCTCGTCACCGCGGACTCGTGCCAGTCGACGATCGGCCCGTACAGCAGCGGCAAGCGCAGCACGCACGCCAGCGGCGACGCGGCGAGCAGCGCGGCCTCGCCTTCCAGCTTGGTGCGGCCGTAGATGTTCAGCGGGTTCGGCGTCGCGTCTTCGCGATACGGCGCGGCCTGGCCGTCGAACACGTAGTCGGTGGAGATGCCGAGCGTCCACGCGCCATAGCGCGCGGCAAGCGCACCGATGCGCGCCGGCGCGTCGACGTTGATCGCGCGCGCGGCCGCGGGATCGCGTTCGCAGACGTCGGGCCGGCGCTCGGCCGCGCAGATGATCACGGCGGCCGGCCGGCGGGTGTCGAACAGGTGTTCGAGCGCGGGTTGATCGAGCGCGTCGAGCCGCGCGACGTTGCCCGGCGGCAGTGCGAGCCGCCGTGCACCGGCGGTGTGCGGGTTGCGGATGGTTGCGAGCAGCGTCGACGACGATTCGCGCGACAGCGCCGCGGCGACCGCACGGCCGAGCAGGCCGGACGCGCCGATGAGGAGGATGGTCGGATGCGACACGGTAGCCAACGATGAAAAAGGATCGGGGGACCCAATCTATACGAGAACGCGCGGCCGATGTCGAGTTCGGTCGCACGCCGCCGACGTGCGCCTGATGAATCGAGACCCGGTGCGCCATCGAGCGCACCGGGCCTGTCGTGCAGCAAGCAGTCCTTCGCTCGCTTACTTGCGGTCGAACGAATACCGTCCCGGCCCGCTGATCGCCAGCAACAGCAACCCGCCGATGATGCTGATGTTCTTGTAGAAGTTGATCATCGCGAGGTACTGGTCCATGCCCTGCAGCGCCCAGTAGCGATGCCCGATCAACGCGGTCGCGAGCGTGTAGACCGCGAACACCAGCGCGAGCGGACGCGTATAGAACCCGACCGCGATCAGCGCGCCGCCGACCAGCTCGACCGCCACCGCGATCACCGCGGACAGTTCCGGCGATGGCGCACCCGTCGACGCCATGTACGCGACCGTGCCCGAGAAGCCGTTCAGCTTCTGCCAGCCGAACAGCACGAACAGGATCATCATCAGCACGCGAGCGGCCAGCAGCAGCTCGTCCTTCTTCGACTCCAGCGAAACGTAACGCATTGCAATCACCTTGATTTGACGGTTTGACGCATCCGGTGCCGACGTCCGCCGCAACGGCGAACCTGCGGATCGGCAACGAACCCTCCTCGCACGATCGAACCGCGGGCCGGTCGGCCCGCTGCCGAAGAACGCGTCCGGTCGCGCCGGGGTGGCGCGCTGCGGAGCGGTTCTGGCGAAGCACGGTTGCAGTCTACTGTCTCACCCGAAATCATCAATCCTTCAAAACAAGATTGGCTGTCTCGATATGGTGGACAATTGTCACGTAACAAACGCGTCATATGCGGCCGGCTCACCGGTTCGCGAGCCCGGCCGCCCGACCACATCAAGTCACATCAAGTCGATCGGATACGTGCGGTCGAGCTTGTCGTGCCATGCGCGGAGGGTCTTCGGCACGGTCTTTTTCCATGTCGGCACGTTCGTGTAGTAGCGCATCCGCACCTTGTCTTGCGCGTCGAATACGAGCAGCCCGATCCACAGATCGGTACCTCGCCGCATCACGATCGCGGCATTCGTCGTCGCGATCCCGCGCACCCAATACGATTTCACGTCGGCGTTCATCCCGTCGAGATCCTGCTCGGCCGCGCTGACATTGATCATGTCGACGAGCGTCTGATAGTCGGCGCCGAGCAGCTTGTGCGCGATCGCGTTCTGCCGCGCGTCGGTCAGCACCTTCAGCGTGACGAGGTCTGTCGCGGGAGTCGCCTGCGCCTTCGACGCAGCCACGTAATCGCCGGAATACACGACACCCGCGCCCGCGCCGCAATCGGCATCGCTGCCGTGCTGCGCGACCTTCACACGTCCGCCCTTGCGGCTGAAGTCGAGCCGGCATCGATCCTGGCGAAAGGTGCCGCCGTCACCGTGCAGTTCGATGTCGCCGGCGAGCCCGCCGGTATTCGCGCCGTTGTTGCCGCTCAATTCGAAGTGAAGCCGCGGTGCCGTGCCGGTGAACGTCAGCACGCCGCCGAACGACGGGTTGTCGCTGTCGCGATACCACGTTTGCTGCCAGCGGTCGGCGGCAAGCGGCGCGCCGTTCAGACTCGCGAGCCGCTCGCGGTAGCGATCGCCGAGACACGGCGCGTCGCTGTCGCAGCGGTCGCGCTGCTCGAGCCATTTCAGTTGCTCGGCCTTCAGCGCCGCCGTATCGCCGCCTTTCGCGACCGCTTTCTTCCATGCGGCCGCCAACTGACCGTCGAGCGCCGACAGGCCGGCGTCCGCGCAGATCGCCTTTTCGGTCGGCGAAGCAGCTTTCGCACAGTCGAAGCCGGCTGCGTGCGCTGCCATCGGCGAGATCGTCAGTACTGCCAATATCATGGCGGACCGGAGGTTCGCGCTCCGCATATGCCGGCCGCAACGTGCGGCTTGCCCTCGCTCGCCGGCGCGAGCATTCGATTGGTTCTTGATTGTCATTGGACTGGACTCGTCGTGGATCGCGGTGAGTAGAAGCTACGTGCCCGATGCGACTCGAGGCAAAAACGTCCGATACGACATGCGGCACATGCCGCACCCGCCGAAGCGTAACCCGAACCGACCGCACGATCCACACCGGTCGCGCGCACGGTCGCTTTGCCCGATCCGTCCGCACTGCAGTCGCGACGTCACGTACGCCGAAGCGCGAGCCGGCATCAGCCGTCGAATCGCACCAGTTCGCAACTCGTGCTCCGGCCACCGGATGACGAGCGATGCAGCACACCATGCGCGACGAGCTCCGCGACATCGCGCAGCGCCGTGTCTTGCGAGCACTTCGCGAGGGCGGCCCACTTGCCGGTCGTCAGCTTCCCTTCGAATCCGTCGAGCAGCCGATGCAGGACCTTGACCTGACGCTCGTTCATCGCGAGGCCGGCACATCTCTGCCAGAAGCGTGCCTTGATCAGAACCGCATCGAGCGTCGTGTGAGCGTGATCGACGCCCGGCCCAGCGCGTCCAGGAACCACGCGAGCCACGCCGTGACGTCGAGCGAACCGCGCTGCGTGCGCTCCAGCACGTCGTAATACGCATCGCATCGATTCACCGCGCATTCCACAATCTCCGCAGTTCTTGCGGAGATTACCCGCCGATTCACCGCATCCCCGCTCCCGCTACCGCCGCCGGCCCGCGCCGCCGTCCGCCGGCGGCACCGCGTCGCCCAGCCGCTCCGCCAGAAACCCGATGAACGTGCGCAGCGTGACGAACCCTTCCCGGTGCTGCGGAAACACCGCATTCAGCGTGAGCGGCGACGGCGCATACGCATCGAGCACCGGCACGAGCGCGCCGCTGTCGAGCGCCGCGCCGACGATGAATTGCGGCAGCAGCGCGATGCCGAGCCCCGCGATCGCCGCGTCGCGTACGACCTCGCCGTTGTTCGCGACGAGCGGCCCCTGCACGTCGAACGTGCGCGCGACGCCGTCGATCCGGAATTCCCAGCCGACGCGCCGCTCGCGCCCGTACATCAGGCAGGTGTGCGCGGCCAGATCGGCCGGCGTCCCGGGCGTGCCCTGCCGCTTCAGGTACGCGGGGCTCGCGCACGCGATCATCCGCCAAGCGCCGAGCGGACGTGCGATCAGCGTCGAATCCTCGAGCGCGCCGATCCGCAGCACGAGATCGAAGCCCTCGCCGATCAGGTCGACACGCCGGTCGGTCAAGTCGAGGTTCAGCCGCACGGCCGGATGCGCGGACAGGAATTCGGCGATCAGCGGCGACACGTGCGTGATCCCGAACGACAGCGGCGCGCTGATTTTCAGCGAACCGTGCAGCTCGGTGCTGCGCACCGACATCGCCTGCTCGGCATCGGCTACCTCGGCGAGGATGCGCTGTGCCCGCGCATAGAACTCCTGCCCCGATTCCGTGACCGCCAGATTGCGCGTATTGCGATGCAGAAGCCGCACGCCGAGCGACGCCTCGAGCGCCATCGTGCGCCGGCTCACGAATTGCTTGGACAGCATCAGTTGGTCGGCCGCCGCCGTGAAGCTGCCCGCGTCGACGGTCGCAACGAAGATCCTCAGGTCGTTGAGTTCCATATTGTCCACTCCATAGCGACAGTCATTATCGCTACGGCCATTTATTTGTCAAATAGATTGACCTAAGATTCATCTCAACGAACGGCCGAGCCCACTTCCGAGGTCCGGCGACATCCAGGACAAATCATGATCGAGACTCGTGCAGCAAACCAACGTGGCCGTGCCGAGCATGGCTGGCTCAGCTCCCGTCACACGTTTTCTTTCGCGAATTACTACGATCCGAAGCAAGTCGGCTTCTCCGACCTGCTGGTGATCAACGACGACCGCGTCGCACCGGGCCGCGGCTTCGGCACGCACCCGCACCGCGACATGGAAATCCTGTCGTACGTGCTCGAAGGCGCGCTCGAGCACAAGGATTCGATGGGCACCGGGTCGGTGATCGTGCCGGGCGACGTCCAGCTGATGAGCGCCGGCACCGGCGTGCGTCACAGCGAGTTCAACCACTCGGCGGACACGCCCGTCCACTTCCTGCAGATCTGGGTCGGGCCGGCCGAGAAGGGCGCCGAGCCGCGCTATCAGCAGACCAATATCGCGACGGCCGACAAGCGCGGCAGGCTCGCGCCGATCGTGTCGCCCGACGGTAACGGCGGCTCGCTGACGATCCGGCAGGACACGCGGATCTACGCAGGCCTGTTCGACGGCGACGAGCGCGCCACGCTCGAACTGGCACCGAACCGCTTCGCGTACGTGCACGTCGCACGCGGCAGCGTGACGGTCAACGGCGTGACGCTCGGCGAAGGCGACGGCGCGCGCATCCGCGGCGAACAGGCGCTCACGTTCGCCGACGGCAAGGATGCGGAAGTGCTGGTATTCGACCTGCGTCCGGTCGAAGTGACGGCCGAATGGGCATGACGCCCGTTCGGAACATCGGGCCCCGCTGAACGCGGGGCCTTCCTTACTCGGAGATTCGCAACATGGCCAAGGTACTCGTCCTTTACTACTCGTCCTACGGGCACATCGAAACGATGGCGCAGCACGTCGCGGAAGGCGCGAAATCGGTGCCCGGCGTCGAGGTCACGCTCAAGCGCGTGCCGGAAACCATCCCCGTCGACCAGGCAAAGGCGATCGGCGTCAAGGTCGATCAGGCCGCGCCGGTCGCCACCATCGACGAACTCGCGAACTACGATGCGATCATCTTCGGCACGCCGACCCGCTTCGGCAACATGGCCGGCCAGATGCGCACGTTCCTCGACCAGACCGGCGGCCTGTGGATGAAGGGCGCGCTCGTCGGCAAGATCGGCAGCGTGTTCGCATCGACGGGCACGCAGCACGGCGGCCAGGAAACGACCATCACGTCGTTCCACACGACGCTGCTGCACCACGGGATGGTGATCGTCGGCGTGCCGTACGCGTGCAGCGGACTGGTCAACATGAACGAAATCACGGGCGGCACGCCGTACGGTGCGACCACGCTCGCGGGCGCGGACGGCAGCCGTCAGCCGAGCGCGAACGAACTCGACATCGCGCGCTACCAGGGCAAGCACGTCGCGGAACTCGCGGCGAAGCTCGCGTCGTAACGCGCGACCGGATGCGCGCCCCGGGGAGCGCGGGGCCGCGGCGTGCGGCGCCTGCGCGGCGCGCACACGAACGAACGGCGCCGGTCGAATCCGGCGCCGTTTTCCATCGAGCAGACGGCGGCTCTTGCTCGCCGCCTGCGACCGTCAGCCTGCGGCCGTTTTCAGCCCTTTTCAGCCGTTACTGGCCCGATGCCGGCGCGGCCGGAGCCGGTGCCGCCTTCGTCGCAGGCGCCTTCTCCACCGCGTTCTGCGGATAGTTGCTCTGGTCGTTGGTCAATCGGTAACCGCTGCCGGTACCGATCGCCTTCAGGTCCTTCGCGTGGCGCGCGCGGGCCGCCTTGCGGGCAGCTTTCTTCTGCGCCTTGTCGAGCTGCTTCTGCGTCGGTGCGGATGCCGGATTCTGCATCGGCGCGGACGCCGGATCCTGCGCGTATGCCGCCGGCGCGGCGGTCAACAGCAGACCGAACGACGCCGTTACTGCCACTGCCACCGAAACCACGCGAGACTTCGTCATGGCCGGATCTCCTTGTCGATTGTTGGTTGTGGGTCGAACGCCGGCGTGCGACGACGGCGCCGATGCAACGTTAGCCGATCGCCGCGCAAATGTCCGTGCGGGTTCCTGAATTCTCCCGATAACGGCTGCGATACGTCGACGGCGAACGCGTTGACCGGCCGGCGCCGCGGCCGCAACGTCGCAGACGCCATCAGGGAAATCGATAGCATCGCCGGGCCGCGAGTGTCTCGCGCCCGCACACTTCTCAGAACCAGCGCGACAGCACCGGCAGCAGGATCGGCACGATGAACGCGGTCAGCACGCCGTTCAGCCCCATCCCGAGTCCGGCGAACGCGCCCGCCTCCTCGCTGACCTGAAACGCACGGGCGGTACCGATCCCGTGCGACGCGACGCCGAGCGCGAAGCCGCGCACGGCCGGCTCCTCGATGCGCAGCGCGTTCAGGATGCCGCGTGCGCACACGGCGCCGAAGATGCCGGTCGAGATCACGAGCACGGCTGTCAGCGACGGAATCCCGCCGATCGCCTGCGCGACGGCCATCGCGATCGGCGTGGTCGCGGATTTCGGCGCGAGCGATGCAATCGTCTGATGCGACGCGCCGAAAAGCGCCGCGATCCCCACCGCGGACACGATCGCGGTCAGCGAGCCCGCCAGCAGCCCGACGAGCAGCGGCACCGCGGCGCGCCGCAGCTTCGACCACTGCCGGTACAGCGGCAGCGCGAGCGCGACGGTCGCCGGGCCGAGCAGGAAGTGGACGAACTGCGCGCCCTCGAAATACGTCGGATACGGCGTGTGCGTGATCGTCAGCAGCACGACGATCAGCGCGACCGCGATCAGCACCGGATTCGCGAGCGGGTTGAAGCGCGCTCGCGCATAGACGGCCTGTGCGATCAGGTACGCGATCAGCGTGATCGTCAGGCCGAGCAGCGGCGTCGCGGCGAGGTAGACCCAGATCGCGCCGAGTTTCGGAAAGGCCGTCATTGCGTGCCCTCCGCCGCGCCGTCCGCGCGCCGCTGACGCCGCAGCAATGCGCGCGTGACGAGTGCGGTCACGGCGATCGCGAGCGACGTGCTGACCGCCAGCGCGACGACGACCGCGAGCGCATCGCCGCGCACGCGATCGGCCGACACCATGATGCCGACGCCGGCCGGCACGAACAGCAGCGACAGGTGACGCAGCAGTTCGAGCGCGGTGGGCTCGATCGCGTCGGCGACCTGCGGGCGCAGCATCACGAAGCCGAACAGCAGCAGCATGCCGATCACGGGGCCCGGCACCGGCAACCCGAACAGATAGGACACGCCTTCCCCGAGGCACTGGAAGGTCAGCAAGACCGCGAACGCCTGCAGCATGAAGCACTTCTCCCGAACGTGGCACGCGCCGGCGTGCAGCCGCGCGGCCGATGGGCCGGCGGTGTACGGCGCCGGCATGGACGATACGCGGGATCGTATCAACAAAGGAGGCGGAGCGGGCCTGATCGGACCATCGCTCGATCGCGAGCCGATCGTTTCAACACCGGCGGAACGTCGCGTTTCATCGCAACTTGGGTTCCTGTGCAAAACGCGGCGGACACAAGCCCGCCGCTTCGCCGCTCGCATTCGAGTCTGCCCGAATGCCGCCCGCGGTGTTACCTCAACCGCGTCGCGATTTCATTGGCCATCGCCTTCATCGCGGCCTTCGTCGGCGCATCGGCGGCCAGCGCGTTCAGCAGGCCGAAGTCGTGAATCGCGCCGTCATAACGCGTGGTCGTCGCGTCGACGCCGGCCGCATCGAGCTTGCGGCCGTACGCCTCGCGTTCATCGCGCAGCACCTCGAACTGCGCGACCTGGATCAGCGCGGGCGGCAATCCCTTCAACTGCGCGGTGCTCGCACGCAGCGGCGACGCGTAGATCTCGCTGCGTTGCGCGTCGTTCTTCGTATACGCGTCCCAGAACCACTTCATCATCGGCCGCGTCAGGAAGTGCCCCTGCCGATACGCGTTGTACGAACCGGTGTTGAGGTCATGGTCCGTGACCGGCCACAACAGCCCCTGGGAACGGATCGCCGGGCCGCCCCTGTCCTTCGCCATCAACGCCAGGACAGCCGCCATGTTCCCGCCGACGCTGTTGCCGACGACCGCGAGACGGCTGCCGTCGACGCCGATCTCCGCGCCGTGCGCGGCGACCCACTTCGTCGCCGCATACGCCTGGTTGATCGCGACCGGGTAATGGGCTTCCGGCGACGGCGTGTAGTTCACGAACACCGCAACCGCCCCCGCGACGACGCATGCGGCTGGATTTCCCTCACCGCCCCGGCACCGGCCTCCGCCGCCCGCCAGCGTCGCGGACATCCTCCAAAGCAGGAACGGCCGGACGAAGTGGGCCCGCCGTTCCCTCGTCGCGCCGAGTCGCGGCGCGCGCTCACGTTGCATCAGAACCGCTTCTGAATCCCGATGCGCGCATACGCCTGATGATTCTTCGTCGATGGCGACAGGTTGTAGATCGACGCCACCGCGTCATGGCCGGTCGAATCGGTGCCGCCGGCTTTCTGATAGACGCCGATCGCATAGAGCTGCGTGGTCTTCGACAGCGAATACGATGCGCCGAGCGCCGCCTGGTTATAGCTCGCACCCGTTCGGCCGCTCACGCCCGACGTTCTGGTGTACTGATAGGCGGCGCCGAGCAGAATCGCCGGCGTGGCCTGCCACGAGAAGTTGATTTCACCCGTATTGAAGGTCGCCGTTCCGCCGATGCCGCCTGCCGGCACCGGTCCCGCCGAGCGATCTCCGAGGCCGCGGAACTGCGTGTTGGAGTAGTTGGCGCCGAGCGTCGCGCGCCCGAGCTGATATTGCGCGCCGACCGCGATCGCCTGGAGCGAATGCGCGGACGCGAATCCGGTCGTCACCGGCGACCCGGCGAAGTTCGCGCCCGGCACGCCGTTCGACACCGCGGCCGGCGCGCCCGAATCGCCCCAGAACGACACATTCGGCTGCCGCACGTTCAGATAACCGACACCCGCCGACAACGGACCGCCGCGATAGCCGGCGCCGACCGAAAAGACCTGGTTGCGCGACACGTCGCCCGGCACCCCGCCGATCCCGTATAGCGCGCCGACGGTGAAACCGCGGAGTTCGGGGCTCACGTACTTGACGGAACTGTTGACGCGATTGGTATGCGCGAGCTGGTCGACGTCGCCGGGATGCCCGAGAGCCGGACCGCCCCACGTGTTGGCGACGGCAAACGGATTGACGAACTCGACGATTTCGTCGTACTGGCGGCCGAGCGTCACCGTGCCGTACGACCGGCTCGCGAGGCCGACATACGCCTGCCGGCCGAACAGCAGCCCGCCCTGCCCGAGCTTGCCGTTGGTGATGTCGAAGCCGTTTTCCAGCCGGAATATCGCCGCAAGACCGCCGCCGAGATCCTCCCTGCCGAGCAGGCCGAAGCGGTCGCCGTTCAGCATTCCCGACGTCATGTTGTAGAGCGGCTTGCCGCCCGCATTGCTTTGATAATTCAGTCCGACGTCGAGCAGCCCGTAAAGCGTCACGCTGCTTTGCGCGAACGCCGCACCCGCGATACCGAGCCCGGCGACCGCCGTGATCCATGTCCTTGCCTTCATGTCGTCTCCTCTGATAATTCGCTTATGAAATCTGTAGTACTGAATATGTTCCAAAGATTGAACGTGTCGAGCGTGAAGCTGGCCGAGCGCGTATGCGTCGGCTGCCCTACGTTACGGCGCGTCCGGCGTCGTGAATCGCAGCGAAAAGTCGATCGCCATCACATGCTTGGTCAGTGCGCCAACCGAAATGCGATGCACGCCCGTCTCCGCGATGGCGCGAATCGTGTCGGGCGTCACGCCGCCGGATACTTCGAGCGCCGCGCGCCCATCGGCAATCCGCACGGCTTCGCGCATCTGTTCCAGCGAGAAATTGTCGAGCAGGATCGATGCGGCGCCGGCCGCCAAGGCGTCGGTCAGTTCGCCCGGCGTCTCGACCTCGACCTGCACCGGCACACCGGCGCCGAGCGCATGCGCGGCCCGCACGGTCGGCGCAATGCCGCCGCCCGCAGCCACGTGGTTTTCCTTGATCAGGATGCCGTCGTAAAGCCCGCGGCGATGATTGCTGCCGCCACCGACCCGCACCGCGTACTTTTGCGCGAGCCGCAGCCCGGGCAGCGTCTTTCTCGTATCGAGCACCTGCGCCGCCGTGCCGTCGACGATACGGACCATCGCGCGCGTCGCGGTCGCGACGCCCGACAGCAGCTGAAGAAAATTGAGTGCCGTGCGCTCGGCGGTCAGCATGGCGCGTGCCGGCCCCGCAATCCTGCACACGGCCTGCCCTGCGCGCATCGGCTCGCCTTCGTCGACGAACCATTCGACTTCGATACGCGCGTCCGCCTGAAGCAGCGTTTCGTCGAACCAGGGCCTGCCGCACAGCACGGCCGGCTCGCGCACGGTGAGCAGCGCGTCGCATGCCGTACCGGGATCGATCAGTTCCGACGTCCAGTCGGCGTCGCCGACATCTTCCGAGAGCGCATCGCGCACGTTGCGCACCATCGCTGCGCGGGTCGTTGCATCCATTCAGGGTTCCGTATCGTCAGCATAAGAATCGGCACGCAGTCGCTCGCAACCACGCACCGGCACGGAACCAATATTATTAGAGATTTAATAAAACGACCACCCGGGGATTGACCTGAGTGCGGCGGCGCATGACCGCCGTTGCGTCATTCTTCCCCGCGCGTCGCGATCAGGTTGCCGACTTCGCGCGTCGACGGAATCCGGCGCGCCGGATCGTCCGATTCGGCTTCATCGCGCGCCATGTTTTCGATGATCGTCAACAGCACCTTGCGCGCAACGTTGATCTCGGTCGCCTTCAGCCCGTTCACGCTGATCTCGTTGACTTCTTCCGCGAGCGGCACGAGCTTGCCCTTCAGCGCCTTGCCGCGCGACGTGAGGAACACGTGCGTGTTCTTGCGATTGTCGGGCGCATAGCGGCGCTCGACATAGCCGAGCTTTTCCATTGCGGAGACCGCGCTGAACGTGGTGGGCGTCGTCGTGCCCGTCTCGTCGCTGAGCTCCTTCTGCGTCAGCCCGTCGGTTTCCCACAGCACACGCAGATACGCCCAGTGGCCGAACGACACTTCGTGCTGCGCCAGCCGCATCTGCAGCCCGCGGATCATCGCGCGGGCCGCGTCCTTCACCAGGTGGGCAAGACGATCGTCCGGCACCGCGTCGCGCCAGTGCCGAAGGATCGGATTCGCGCCCGGGTCGCGGCCCTTGCCCGAAGAACGTGTTGCTGCCATACCATCCTCGCCGTCGTTGTAACCGAAGTGGTGACAATCATATCGCTTTACCCGGCGGGCGAGCCACTGGCGGCAGCGCCGCGGCGAACGGTCTGGCCGCGCGCCGGCGTCAGATCTTGAAGCTTTCGAGGCTCGCCGGATGGAACAGCTCGGCCGGCTGCAGCCGGCGGCTCGACAGGCCTTCCGCATGGTGCTGCGCGAGGAACCGGTCGAGCACGTGTTCGTTCCGCGCGAAGCCGTACGACCAGAAGTCGTCGCCCATCAGGCGCCGCGCGTTGCGCAGCTGATCCTCGATGAAGGGCAGCGTGACCTTGGTGGCCGACGTGTCGCTGAGCCGCGCGAGCGCGATCGCCTTCGACTGCTCGAACGCCTTCGCGATCGCGCCCGGCAGCCATGGATGCCGATCGGCGAGCGTGCGGCGGATGCCGAGCGTATGCATGATCGGAAACAGCTTCCTGCGTGCATACCAGTCGGCCGCGCTCGCTTGCGGATCGGCGAACAGATACTTGACCTGCGGATGACCGCGCTCGAAGCACGACGGCGCACGCGGGCCGATCACACCGTCGATTTCGCCTTCCGCCAGCAGGTTCGAGATCGTCCGGCCTTCCGGTGCGTTGTCGAGCACGACGCCGTCGGGCAGCTTCAGCGCGATCTTCTCGACACGCGTCGGATCCTCGTAGCCGCCGCGCACCCAACGGATATCCGACGCCTTCACGCCGTACTCTTCCTCGAGCAACAGCCGGACCCAGACGTTGGCCGTCAGCTGGTATTCCGGCACGCCGATGCACTTGCCCTTCAGGTCTTCCGGGCGATCGATGCCGCGGTCCGCGCGCACGTAGATCGAGCTGTGCCGGAACGCGCGCGACGGAAACACCGGCACCGCGATATATGGCGACGTGCCGGCCGCGGTCTTCACCGAATAGCTGCTCAGCGACAGCTCGCAGATGTCGTAGTCCGCATGCCGGAACGCGCGGAAGAAGATCTCCTCCGGGTCCTGCAACATGAATACGGGATCCACGCCGTCGATCTGCACGTCGCCGTCGATCAGCGGGCGCATCCGGTCATAGTTGCCCACCGCGATGGAAAGTTGAAGCTTGCTCATTGCTGTTCCTGTCTGACTGTCGAAAAAATGCGGGAGGTCATGCGCCCGGCCGCGCGGCGCGCGGCACACCGAAGAACACGACGATGCCGCCGATGAACACGAAGGCGGCCACGAGCAGGATCCCCGCGGAGAAACTACCGGTCACGCTCTTGACCCAGCCGAGCACGTTCGGCGCAAAGAACGCCCCGACCTGCCCGAGGCTGCTGATCACGCCGATGCCGCCGGCGGCCGCCTCGCCTTTCAGGTAGGTCGGCGGAATGGTCCAGATGATCGCGGCGGCCGCGAAATAGCTGACCGACACGAGGCTCAGGCACACGATCGCGACCGGCCAGTTGTGCGTGACGAGCGTCAGCAGCACGGCGCCTGCCGCGCCGGCCGTCGTCGACAGCACGAAGTGCCAGCGCCGCTCGAGACGCAGGTCGGAACTGCGCGCGATCCACAGCATCGCGACCGCGCCGACGATATACGGCAACGCCGACAGCATGCCGATCTGCAGCAGGTTCGACACGCCGGTCTGCTTGATGATCGTCGGCGTCCAGTAGTTGAGAATCGTGCCGCACACGGGCACCGTGGCCCAGCCGGCCGCGATCACGTACACGCGCGGGTCGCGCAGCGCGACCAGCAGGCGACTCGGCGCGTCATGCGCCTTCTGCCGGTTGTCGTCCTCCAGCGCGCCGACGACGATGCGCTTCTGCTCGTCGGTCAACCACGTCGCATCCTGCGGCCGGTCGGTCAGGTAGAACCACGCGACGACACCGGTGATCACGGCCGGCAGCCCTTCGAGGAAGAACAGCCACTGCCAGTTGCGAAAGCCCCACACGTCGACGAAGTTCTGCAGGATGAACCCCGACAGCGGACCGCCGATGATGCCGGCGACCGCGATCGCGAGCAGGAACCGCGACGTGATGCGCGCGCGCCGTTTCGCCGGATACCAGTACGACAGATACAGAATGATCCCCGGCCAGAACCCGGCCTCCGCCGCACCCAGCAACGTGCGCGCCAGATAGAACTGCCACGGCGCGGTCATGAATGCCATCGCCGTGGAGATCGTGCCCCATAGCAGCATGATGCGAGTGACGGTGCGGCGCGCGCCGATTCGCCTGAGCAATAACGTGCTCGGCACTTCCAGCAGGATGTAGCCGATGAAGAACAGGCTCACGCCGAGCCCGTATGCGGCATCGCTCAGGCCGAGATCGTGCTTCAACTGCAATTGCGCGAAGCTGACGTTGACGCGATCGAGATAGTTCAGCACCCAGCAAAGGAACAGGAAGGTCATCAATCTCAGGGTGACCTTGCGATAAGTCGCTTCCACGACTGCCGAATCGGCGACCGGAGGTCGGGTCGCGTCGTCGTAGCTCAACGTTGAATCTGCCATTTCTGCATGTCTCCGGGTGTCACTCATGGGGTCGGCGAAAGCGGGCGGGCACGCTCGCCGAGTATCGGACACGTCGCGTTGTATCGCGTCCGCATCAATATAATTAGAAATCTAACTATAAGACTACGAAGCGCCGTCACCGATGACAAGAGCGGGTTTATACCGACGGGCGAAACACGCCGATTCCCGCGTCGCACACTTGCATTGTTAGATCTCTAGCAATATGATGCGCTCATGGCTGGTGCCGAACGACACAGGATCGGACAGAAGGAGACGGACATGACGACGGACGAAGACGGTTTTCTGCATCTGAAGATTGCGGAAAAGCACAACATTGCGCGCGACATCTGGCGCTTCGAGCTGGTCGACCCGCACGGCGCACTGCTGCCGCCGTTCGAGGCCGGCGCGAACCTGACCGTCGTCGTGCCCAACGGCGCGCGCCGCAGCTATTCGCTGTGCAACGATTCGCAGGAGCGCAACCGCTACGTGATCGCGGTGAAGCGCGATGCCAACGGGCGCGGCGGCTCGATGAGCGTCGTCGACGAGACGTGCGTCGGCGACACGATCGCGGTCTCGCTGCCGCGCAACGAATTTCCGCTCGACGAACGCGCGAAGGCCTTCACGCTCGTTGCGGGCGGCATCGGCATCACGCCGATGCTGTCGATGGCGCGGCAGCTGAAGACGGAGGGACTCAGGCCGTTCCGGCTCATCTACGTCGCACGCGATCCTGAAAGCACCGCGTTTCTCGACGAACTGGCCAGCGACGACTGGCGCTCGGTGGTCACGATTCACCACGACTTCGGCGATCCGTCGAAAGCATTCGATTTCTGGAAACTGTTCGAGCGGCCGAAGGCGGAACACGTCTACTGCTGCGGCCCGCAGCCGTTGATGGACGCCGTGCGCGACATGACCGGCCACTGGCCGTCCGGCAGCGTCCACTTCGAAAGCTTCGGCGCGAGCGGCACGGCCGCACGCGACAACACGCCGTTCACCGTTCGCCTGAAAAGCAGCGGCGCTTGTTTCGAGATCCCGAACGATCGCTCGATCCTGGACGTGCTGCGCGCCGCCGACGTCCGCGTGCCGAGTTCATGCGAAAGCGGCACGTGCGGGTCGTGCCGGACCGGGCTCTGCGCAGGCGAGGCCGATCATCGCGACCTCGTATTGCGCGACGACGAGAAGGACACGCAGATCATGGTCTGCGTGTCGCGTGCGCGGTCCGGCGAACTGGTGCTGGATCTCTAGACGCGGGGCCGGCCGCGCGCGGCGCAAACCCGATCCGCTTTGGACACACCCATTGACAGAGGCGACCTATCGCCAGGAGACATCCGATGTTGACCCACGAAGAAAACGAACTGCTGTGCCGCGTCGAAGGCGATGCCCCGATGGGGCAACTGATGCGCCGCCACTGGACGCCTGTGTGCCTGATCGAGGAAGTGAGCGAGCCGGACGGTGCGCCCGTGAAGGCGCGCGTGTTCGGCGAAGACCTCGTCGTGTTCCGCGACACCGCAGGCCGCGTCGGCGTGATGGACGAGTATTGCCCGCACCGCCGCGCGTCGCTCGTCTACGGCAGAAACGAGGACTGCGGGCTGCGCTGCCTGTATCACGGGTGGAAATTCGACGTGAAGGGTAACGTGATCGAGATGGTGTCGGAGCCGGCCTCCAGTTGCATGACGGACAAGGTCAAGCACAAGGCCTATCCGACGCACGAATGGGGCGGCATGGTATGGGCGTACATGGGGCCGCAGGATGCGGTGCCCGAATTCGTCGCGCCTGCATGGGCGCCGACCGCCGACACGCGCGTGAGCATCGCGAAAGCACTTTTGCCGTGCAACTGGGCGCAGATCCTCGAAGGCGCGATCGACTCCGCGCACAGCTCGAGCCTGCATTCGTCGGACTTCGTGCCCGCGCGCGTCGGCGGCGCGGAAGCCACGTCGAAGAACTGGCTGCGTCCGTCCACCGACAAGGCGCCGCGCCTGCAGGTCGAGCGCACCGGCTACGGCTTCCGCTACGCGGCACTGCGCCGTCCGATCGTCAACGCGACGACGCACGACTACGTGCGTTCGACCGTGTTCGTCGCGCCGGCCACCGTGCTGATTCCGCCGAACAACCTGTACAACGTCGCGAACATCAACGTGCCGATGGACGACACGAACACCGCGTTCTACTTCATCGCATGGGGCGATGCCGAGACCACGCCGGAAACCGAGACCTGGCGCAAGTTCCTGCGTCAGCAGGTCGGCGTCGACCTCGACGAACGCTACCGTCCGCTGCGCAATCACGAGAACCGCTTCTGGCAGGACCGCGCGGCGATGGCGGCCGGCAATTTCACGGGAATTGCCGGCTTCCCGAACCAGGACATCGCGATGTGGGTGACGATGGGGCCGATCGCGAACCGCTCGGACGAGCGGCTCGGCGCGAGCGATCTCGCGATCGTCGAATTCCGGCGCCGCATGCTGGATGCGATCGCCGACTTCCGGCAAGGCAGCGATGCGATCGGCACCGGTGCGCATGCGATTCCGCCGGAGATCTGCTCGTACCAGGCGATCGTGCCGAAGGAAATCGACTGGCGCACGCACGCGGTCCGCTATGTCAGCGCGAAGCATCCGCAACCGGCCGGCGAGCCGACGGTCGCCGCGACCGACTATCAGGTGTCGCAATAACCGGAGGGACAGCATCATGACGCAGCGCCGCTTGCGCATCGGAGTAGCGGGACTCGGCCGGGCATTCTCGCTGATGCTGCCGACGTTCCTGCGGGATCCGCGGGTTCAGCTGGTCGCCGCATGCGACCCGCGTGCCGAGGCACGCGACCGGTTCGCGGCCGACTTCGGCGCGCGAACGTATGCGGACGTGCCGGAACTGGCGAACGATCCGGACGTGGAGGTGATCTACGTCGCGAGCCCGCACCAGTTCCATGCGCGGCATACGGAGATCGCCGCATCGAAGGGCAAGCACGTGCTCGTGGAAAAGCCGATGGCGCTCGACGCTGCCGACTGCGACCGGATGATCGCCGCGTGCCGCACGGCAAACGTGAGCCTGATCGTCGGCCATTGTCACAGCTTCGATACGCCGTATCTGCGCACACGGGAGCTGATCGGCCTCGGCGATTTCGGCGCGGTGAAGATGATCCACGCGTTCAACTACACCGACTATCTGTACCGTCCGCGACGCCCCGAAGAACTGCTGACGGCCGAAGGCGGCGGCGCCGTGTTCAGCCAGGCCGCGCATCAGGTCGACATCGTGCGGCTGCTCGCCGGTTCGCGTGCGATCAGGCTGCGCGCGAGCGTCGGCCGGTGGGATCCGTCGCGGCCGACCGAGGGTGCGTATTCGGCGCTGATCTGGTTCGAGAATGGCGCGCATGCGTCGCTGTCGTACAACGGCTACGGCCACTTCAACAGCGACGAGTGGACCGGCTGGATCGGCGAGATGGGCGAACATACCCGGCCCGACGCATATGGTGCGGCGCGCCGCCGTCTCGCGACGCTCGCGTCGTCGCACGATGAAGCGCGGTTGAAGGCGGCCGGCACCTATGGCGGGGCGGCGTACCAGCCACCACCATCCCCCGGCGACGAGCCGCCGCGCCACCATCAGCATTTCGGCCCGGTTATCGTGTCGTGCGAACGCGCGGACCTGCGGCCGCTGCCCGATTCGATCGTCGTGTATGGCGACCAGCGGCGCGACACGCTGCCGCTGCTCGCGCCCGCCGTGCCGCGCGCCGAAGTCATCGACGAACTGTACGGCGCCGTCGTCGCAGGACACGCGCCGCTGCACGACGGCGAATGGGCGAAGGGCACGCTGGAAATCTGTATCGCGATCCTGCGATCGAGCGAGAGCGGCGAAGACGTGGCGCTCGGATAATCAGAAAGAAACCCACTGCCGCAAACCGGGCGGCAGTGGCCGCACCGTGCGCCGACGCCCGTTTTGCAGCGTCGTCTCCGCGGACGGGACGCAAAGTCCCGCTCGAACACCGTCCACCCGCATCGCCGCTGCGGGCTCGGATTCACTTCATCGACACGCGCGCGCCGCCGCCTGAGCAGCCGTTTTCCCCGCCTGGCCGGGCCATCCGGCCACACGCACGCGATGCAGCAGCCCCCCTTCGGCGTGCCGTCCCGCGCACGCACCCTGCCCCGTCGCGCCGCCCTCCCCCAACCGCCATGCAGCCGAATCGAATCGATGCGACACTCGCAGCCGAACCGGCGATATCGCGCCGGTCACCGAACGTGCATGACCGCGCAGGCCGCCCGCCCGCGCCGCATCAAGGAGAGGTATCAATGTTTTCGTGGTTTGAACGGCGCTTGCCGACATTCCCGCTCGAAGATCCCGTCACGCCGCCGAAGGGCTTCTTCTCGTTCGTCTGGGCGTGCACGAAAGGCGCGCGCAGCTGGATCCTGCTGATCGCGCTGACGTCGGCCGCGCTCGCCGCGTACGAGGCCGCGCTGTTCGCGATGATGGGGCGCGTGGTCGACTGGCTGTCGTCCGCGACGCCGGCCGACTTCGGCAGCCGCCATTTCGGCACGCTCGCCGGCTTCGCGGCGATTCTCGCCGGCAGCGCGCTGCTGATCGCGCTGCATACGATGGTCAAGCATCAGGTGCTCGCGATCAACTTCCCGATGCGGCTGCGCTGGCTGTTTCACCGGCTGATGCTCGACCAGAGCCTGTCGTTCTACGCGAACGAGTTCGCGGGCCGCGTGACGACCAAGATCATGCAGACCGCGCTCGCGGTGCGCGACGCGCTGTTCATGTCGGTCGACGTCGTGATCGGCGTCGCCGCGTACCTGATCGGCATTCTCGCGCTCGCGGCAAGCTTCGACTGGCGGCTGATGATTCCGCTCGTGCTGTGGGCGCTCGGCTATGGCGCCGCCTGCGCGTTCTTCGTGCCGCGCCTCGGCCGCGTCGGCAGCCAGCAGGCCGACGCGCGCGCGCTGATGACGGGCCGCATCACCGATGCCTATTCGAACATCACGACCGTGAAGCTGTTCTCGCACACGCGCCGCGAAGCCGATCACGCGCGCCGCGCGATGGAGGCGTTCAAGGTCACGGGCGATGCGCAGATGCGGCTCGTCAGCGCGTTCGAGATCGTCAACCACCTGCTGTCGACGCTGCTGCTGGTCGGCTCGACCGGCCTCGCGCTGTACCTGTGGCTGCACGGCGAGGCGAGCGCGGGCGTGGTCGCGGCCGTGATCGCGATGGCGCTGCGGCTGTCGAGCTATTCGCACTGGATCATGTGGGAAATGACCGAGCTGTTCGAGAACGTCGGCACGATCCAGGACGGCATCAACACGCTGACGAAGGTGCGCAGCGTGGTCGACGCGCCCGGCGCGAAGACGCTCGCGGTGCCGCGCGGCGAAATCGTGTTCGACGACGTGCGTTTTGCGCACGACGACAACGACACGCCCGTGTTCGACGGACTGAACCTGACGATCCGGCCCGGCGAACGGATCGGCCTGATCGGCCGCTCGGGCGCCGGCAAGTCGACGCTCGTGAACCTGCTGCTGCGCTTCTACGACGTCGACGGCGGCACGATCCGGATCGACGGGCAGGACATCGCGCACGTGACGCAGGACAGCCTGCGCGCGGCGATCGGGATGGTCACGCAGGACACGTCGCTGCTGCACCGGACGATGCGCGAGAACATCCTGTACGGCCGCCCCGACGCGACCGAGCACGAGATGCGCGACGCGGCCGTGCGCGCGGAGGCGTCGGACTTCATCGAGCGGCTGCGCGACCGGCATGGGCGCAGCGGCTACGACGTCGAGGTCGGCGAGCGCGGCGTGAAGCTGTCGGGCGGCCAGCGGCAGCGCGTCGCGATCGCGCGCGTGATGCTCAAGGACGCACCGATCCTCGTGCTCGACGAAGCGACCAGCGCGCTCGATTCCGAAGTCGAGGTCGCGATCCAGCGCAGCCTCGACAGCCTGATGAGCGGCAAGACCGTGATCGCGATCGCGCACCGGCTGTCGACGATCGCGGCGATGGACCGGCTGATCGTGCTCGACGAAGGCCGCATCGTCGAGGAAGGCACGCACCTTCAGCTGCTGCAGGCCGGCGGCATCTATGCGGCGCTGTGGGCGCACCAGAGCGGCGGCTTTCTCGGCGAAACGGCGGAAGCGGAAGGCGCGGAACAGTAACGCGTGCCGAGGCTTCGGGCGTTCCGCGCACGACGCGGCGCTCGAAGCCATGCAACAGCGAACCGGTTGCTCGCGCAACGAAACGGCGACCGCCGCCGCCCTTCATAACGATTCGACAATTTATTGGTTCCCTTGACGATGCGCGGTCCGTATCGTTCACCGATTCGTCAGACTTATCGACCAACGGGGGAATCCAGCAATGAAACGAATCCGGTCACTCGCGCTGCTCGCCGTTCCGGCGTCGCTCTGCGCCACCGTCGCGCACGCGCAAAGCAGCGTCACGCTGTACGGCATCGCCGATGCGGGCATCGCGTACGTGCATAACGTGCAGAACGCCAACGGCAGCAACGCGTCGAACCTCGTCAGGTTCAGCAGCGGGAATCTGTCCGGCAGCCGCTGGGGGCTGCGCGGCATCGAGGATCTCGGCAGCGGGCTGTCCGCGCTGTTCCAGCTCGAGAACGGCTTCAACCTCGGCACCGGCGCGCTCGGCCAGGGCCAGCGCGAATTCGGCCGCAAGGCCGTCGTCGGCCTCGCGAGCAGCACGTACGGCACCGTGACGCTCGGCCGCCAGTACGATCCGGTCGTCGATCTCGTGCAGGGCCTCACCGAGGACAACTATTTCGGCGGCGTGTTCGCGACGCCGGGCGACCTCGACAACTACGACAACAGCCTGCGCGTCAGCAACTCGGTGAAATACACGAGCCCGCTGATTTCGGGCTTCCAGTTCGCCGCGCTGTACGGTTTCGGCGGCGTCGCGGGCGCGACCGGCAGCGGCCGCACCTACAGCTTCGGGCTGAGCTACGCGAACGGCCCGCTGTCGCTCGGCGCAGGCTACTTCTTCGCGAACGGCGGCTCGAGCGTCGCGAGCGGCGTGCGCACGTGGTCGAGCAGCTCGGACACGCTGTTCAATACCGTGATCAACCAGGGCTTCTCGAGCGCGAAGTCGATCCAGATCGTGCGCGTGGCCGGCCAGTACGCGGCCGGGCCGGCGACCTTCGGGCTCGCGTATTCGAACACGCAATACGGCGCGGACACGCTGTCGGCCTTCACGCAGAACGCGAAGTTCAACAACGGCTCGGCGTTCTTCAACTGGCAGTTCTCGCCGGCGCTGCGCGCGGGCGTCGGCTACAACTACACGTCGCTGACGGGCCCGGCTTCCGCGCACTACAACCAGGTGAACGTCGGCGCGGACTACGCGCTGTCGAAGCGCACCGACCTGTATGCGTTGTTCGGCTATCAGAAGGCCAGCGGCAACACGCTGAACGCGAGCGGTGCGATCGTGAAGGCCGCCGCGTCGGTCGGCTCGTATGGCGTGAACTCGGGCACCGATACGCAGGAACTCGCGATCGTCGGGATCCGCCACAAGTTCTGACGGCTCGCGTCGCATCGCGATGAACCGGCGGGCGCACACTGCGGTGTGCGTCCGCCGTATCTTTTGCGCCGCTTCAATGGCGACGCATGCCGCCGAACCCGTGGCCGCCGGTGAAGGCCGGCTCGCGATGCAAGCCCGCGCCCATCGGCACGCCGACGCGGCCGCGCACGCCGCCGTCGAAGTGACCGGGGCGACCGAAGCGGTCGAAGTGATGCCGGCGATGGAACCGGTCGATGAACACGAAACTCGCGCCCGTGCCGATGAAAACGGCCGGCCCCCAGTACCACGGGTCGGCGTACGGATACGCGGTGTCGGGGTACCACACGATGCTGCCGTCCGCGCCTTGCATCATCTGCCACGTGCCGTCGCCTTGCCGGCATGCCCGCCCGACGACCTGCTGTTCCGAGCCGTCGATTTCGGCCTGCATGACGACCGCCCGGCAGATCGCGCCGTTATCCGCCGGGTCGTCATGCGTTTGTGCGAGGCCGGACATCGAACATCCGACGCAAACGATACCCATCCCGAACCGCAGCAAGCTGCACATGATCGGCTCCTGCCATGTTGCCCACGAACGCTCGACCCTGCGCGTCGTTGACGGCGCACGCTTCGTATCGGGTCACTCGACCACTAAACGACAGGACACGCCGGATTATTCCTGGGGTCGGGATGCGCAAGGACGGCGTGGGAACCGCCGACCGGTCATGCGCGCGGCGCGCGCCGGACGAACTGGTACACGCCGGCCGCGGTCACGCCGAACACGAC
This sequence comes from Burkholderia sp. SR8, assembly GCF_052851275.1. Lineage (NCBI taxonomy): Bacteria > Pseudomonadati > Pseudomonadota > Betaproteobacteria > Burkholderiales > Burkholderiaceae > Burkholderia > Burkholderia sp. SR8. The sequence goes on along the minus strand of NZ_JAULUC010000017.1, from coordinate 48,885 downwards.
GTGGGCAACGAGCGTGATCGCGCCACGCGCCTGAACGAACCACGGGAAGATCGCGGTGAACGCATGCAGGTTGACGCCGTACAGCACGAGCCCGAATACGCCGCCCGCGAGCAGCGCGGTGCCGGGCGACAGAGTGCGGACGAGCTTCACGAGCACGGTCGCGTAAGCCAGCGACAGCACGGCATGCACGAGCGTCGCGACGCCCATGATGACCGGATCGAAGCCCGCGGGCGCGCCGAGCACGCGTCGTCCCAGCGCGATTGCCGCGGTCAGGCGTGCATCGCGAAACAGGTTGCGAATCGGGTCTTCGCCGGCAATCGGCCAGAGCAGCAGTTCGATGACGGTCGACGCGACCGCCGCGCCGAACGCCACCCACAGAATCGGGACCGGACCGTTGCGCTTCACGTGTCCGCCTCCGCGATCGGTGACAGTCCGCCGTGCGGACTTACAACGGACGTTCGCAGTCCGTCCAGTACGCGAACGGATCGCGGTGCTTCGGGTAGTGCTCGTCGAGCCATTTCAGCAGCGTCGCGCGCGCGTTGTCGAGATCGGCCTTCGACGACGACGTCGTCAGCTCGTGCACTTCGACCGACTTTTCCCGGTCCATCACGTAGCAGTTCCAGTCGGGGCCGTCGAGATCCGGATCGTCGGACGCCTTCGACGCCTTGCGAAAACCGAAGCCCTTGCGCGCATCGATGTAGTAGCGCGGATGCACTTTCAGATACGACATTTCGCCGCCCTGCAGGCTGCTTTCCGCACGCACCACGTCGCGCTGGTCGACGATCTGCGTGACTTCGGGCAACCGGCGCGAGCGCCAGCCGGCCGGCAGCGTCGCCGTCGCGCGCACCGCGTCGTACGCGCCCCACGTGAGGCCCCAGGCCTCGGCCATGCGCTTCATGAACGCATCCGCGCCCGGATAGCCGCGCAGCTGGATTCTGGTCGACAGCGTGACTTCGACGCGGCCGTCGGCGCCGGTCGCGTCGGCCGCCGCTTCGAACGGGTTGCCCGGACGCGACGACGCGCGCTGCTGCGCGTCCGCGGGCGCCATGCCCGAAAACAGCTGGTCGAGCGCCGCACGCGCTTTCGACGACTTGTCTGGTCTATTCATTCCTCATTCCCTTGCATTCGAACGGCTCGAAACCCTCGATTCTCGCTCATCTTGCGGATCGGCCGGTTTTTCGCGCACGCATTGTCGGCGATGCGCCCTTCGTGGTCGAGCCGCAGCAACGTTCATGCCGTCGCGTCGCACGTCCCGAGCACCCGTTTGTCGTTATCCCAGCGCCGCCCGCATCCGCTCCATCAGCGCGAGCACCTCCGGACGATTCTCGCCCTTCGCATGCACGAAGTGATAGCGGAGCAGCGATTCGACCTCGTGACGGCTCACGCGCACGAGCGCGCTGCGCTTCAGATACGCATCCGCGAGCGGCACGCGCGCCAGCGCGATGCCGAGCCCCGCTTCGGCCGCCGCGAGCACCAGGTTGTAATCCTCGAAGCGGCGATCCTGCGCGCGCGGCTTGAACGCAATGCCGAGCGCGTCGAACCACGTGCGCCAGCCGGTCACGTCGGAGTCGTGCAGCAGCGGCATCTCGAGCAGCGCGGCATCGCCGCTGCGGCGCCGCAGCGCAGCCAGCTGCGCGGCGAGCCGCGGATGCGCGACAGGATAAAGCTGTTCGGGCATGAACTCGCGCGTCTCGAGCTGGCGCCAGTTGCCGCGCCCGTACCGGATCGACAGGTCGGCTTCGCCGGCGGCAATATCCACGTTGCGCACCTCGATGCCGAGCTCGATGCGCAGCGCGGGTGCTGCGCTCTCCAGCGCATGCTGCCGCTCGAACAGCCACAGCTGCGCGAAGGCCGGCACGACGCTCATCCTGACGAGACGCGGCGTGCGTGGCGAGCGCCACTGATCGGCCGCGCTGTCGATGATCGCGAACGCCTGCTCGATCCGGCCGACGAAGCGCTGGCCGTCCGGCGTCAGCCGCACGCCGCGCGCATGACGTTCGAACAACGCCATGCCGAGCCAGTTCTCGACCGCGGCCACGCGCCGGCTGATCGCGCCGTGCGTGACACCGGACACGTCGGCGGCCGCCAGAAACGAGCCCTCGCGCGCGACCGTACATACCGTCTCGAGGCTCGCGAGCGGCGGCCGCGGGCCGGGTGCCGGCGTGACGGCCGGCAGCAGGTCCGTTGCACGCTGCCGCGTGCGCGTCGAACCGTCGGTCCGGCGGCGCACCGAGCTGTGAGCCATATTCATATTCGTGTGTTGATCTGTGCGCTAGCTTAACATCTCGCGACGACGCACCATGGCCGCATGAACACCCTTTCATCCCCGACGTCGCGCAATGCGCGACTGCCGCTCGTCGCGGCCGGTGCGGTGGCGTTCACGATCGTGTCGTGGGCCGCCGCGTTCCCGTTCATCCGGATCGGCCTGCACGGGCTCGCGCCACTGCAGCTCGCGGCCGCGCGCTTCGCGACCGCCGCCGTGCTCGTGATCGCCTGGCTCGCGTGGCGGCGGCCGCCGAAGCCGTCCGCGCGCGACGCGCTGCGTTTTCTCGTCTGCGGCTTTCTCGGGATCGCGCTCTACAACGCGCTGCTCAACACCGGCGAGCAGACCGTGTCGGCCGGCGCGGCGAGCTTCATCGTCAACACGCTGCCGATCTTCACCGCGCTGCTGGCCGCGGTGTTCCTGCGAGAGCGCTTCAACCGCTGGGGCTGGCTCGGTTCGCTGGTCAGCCTCGCCGGCATCGCGGTGATCGCGCACGGACAGCCGGGCGGCCTCGTGCTCGGCTCCGGCAGCACGCTGATCCTCGGCGCGGCGCTGTGTTCGGCCAGCTATTTCGTGCTGCTGCGCCGGATGATTCCCGTGTACGGCGCGCTGCCGTGCGCCGCGTACACGCTGCTGGCCGGCGCGGTGCTGCTGACGCCGTGGCTGCCGGGCGCGCTGGCGTCGCTCGGCGGCAGCGCGTCGCACGACACGGCGCTCGCCGTACTGGTGCTCGGCGTGTTTCCGGCCGCGCTCGGGTATGCGACGTGGACGTTCGCACTCGGCTACTTCGGCGCGGCGCGCGCCGCCAATTTTCTCTATCTGACGCCGGCGGTCGCGACCGCGCTGTCGATGGCGCTGACCGGCGAGCGGCCCGGCGTCGAGACGGTGTGCGGCGGGCTGCTGGCGATCGCGGGCGTGGTGTTCGTGGCGTTGCGCGGGCGGACGTAGAGCGCGAGCGGGTGGACGGCAGTGCCGGTGTCAACGAACGGGTAGCCGAAAGCCGGCCGCTGCCCGTTCAAGCCGGGCCCCGCGATCTGGAAGGCGGAATACACGCGTTGCCGGTGTGAGCCCATGCCGATTCGTCGACGGTACGAGACTTGACCGTTAGTTGCATCAACGAGGCGACTGCTGCACCGCCTGCATTGCGATGACCGCGATCGATCGCATCCGTGCAGCGCGGGAAAAGTGTGCAGACAAATCGACCGAACAGTTCGCGATTGATTGCATCGCACTGTCCATGGTCAGCGGTATCGGCGCGGCCGAATAATCGGAGCAATCGAAGGTGCGGGCAGTCCGCACGCCTGCACGACGCAGCGCGCAACCGCTGCACGACCGAATCATCAAATTTGCGCAAGCCTGCGTAATTCGCCGAAGCGGCCGCAAACGGGTTCGGATATATTCATACCAATTGCGTGTCGTCAGACGAAATCGCCCGCTCGCCCGGGCGCGACCCGGCGACATGCAAGCCGAACCCGTCACGGGTCATGGAGACTCGTCCGGCCACCTGCCTGCCTCACAAGGGCGCGCGGCCGGCCGGACGGCACTAGAAATATCAATCAACGGAGATGGCAGATGGAACGAAGCACTGTCGGCATGCGCTGCAAACCCCTGATCACGGTCGCACTGGCCGCCGCCGCATTCGCGGCCGCGTCGGGCGCGATGGCCGACCAGGTCGTGAAGATCGGCAGCGTCGAACCGACGACGGGCGGCATTTCGCACCTGGGCAAGGACAACGAGAACGGTGCGCGCCTCGCGGTCGAGGAAATCAACGCGAAGGGCCTGACGATCGGCGGCAAGAAGATCACGCTGCAGCTCGACGCGCAGGATGACGCGGCCGACCCGCGCCAGGCGACGCAGGTCGCGCAGAAGCTGGTCGACGACAAGGTCGTCGCCGTGATCGGCCACCTGAACTCGGGCACGTCGATCCCGGCATCGAAGATCTACAGCGATGCGGGCATCGTGCAGATCTCGCCGTCGGCCACGAACCCGACCTACACGCAGCAGGGCTTCAAGACGACCTACCGCGTGGTCGCGACCGACGCGCAGCAAGGCCCGGCCCTCGCGAGCTACGCGCAGTCGAAAGGCGTGAAGAGCGTCGCGGTGATCGACGATTCGACCGCGTACGGCCAGGGCCTCGCGAACGAATTCGAGAAGAAGGCGAAGGCGCTCGGGCTGAAGGTGCTGTCGCACGACGCGACCAACGACAAGGCCGTCGACTTCCGCGCGATCCTGACGAAGATCAAGGGCGAGAACCCGGACGCGATCATGTACGGCGGCATGGACGCCACCGGCGGCCCGCTCGCGAAGCAGGCGAAGCAGCTCGGCCTGCGCGCGAAGATCCTGTCCGGCGACGGCGTGTGCACCGACTCGCTCGCCGAACTCGCGGGCCCCGCCGCGGACAACGTGCTGTGCTCGCAGGCCGGCGCGGCGCTCGAGAAGATGCCGGGCGGCGCGGCGTTCCTCGCGAAGTACCAGAAGCGCTTCAACCAGGGCATCAAGTTCGATGCGCCGTTCGCGTACGACGCGGTCTACATCGCGGTCGACGCGATGAAGCGCGCGAACTCGACGGACCCGGCGAAGATCCTCGCGGCGATGCCGGCGACGAAGTATGACGGCGTGATCGGCACGACGACCTTCGACGCGAAGGGCGACCTGACGCACGGGATCATCTCGATCTACGGCTACAAGACCGGCAAGAAGACCTTCCTCGACCAGGTGAAGATGTAATTCCCCGTGACGCCGGCCCGACGGGAACGCCACCCGTCAGCGCCGGTGCCGCGCGGGGCCGATTCAAGTTTTGCGGAGACGAAGCGACATGTGTGCGATGGCGTATGCGGAATTTCAACAGGAGTTGAAGAAAGCGCAGTTGACGGCGCGGGAATTCGCCCGGCTGATCCGGATGAACGAAAGCTCCATCACCAACTATTCGAGCAAGGGCACCGTCCCTTCCCACCTCGCGGTCATCGCGACCCTGATCGGCGCGCTCGCCGCGCACGAGATCGATTTCCGGCACGTGATCGGCAAGACCGGCATCGAGCCGAAACGACCGCGCGGCGTCGGCGCGTTTCCGGCGGCGGCCAAGCCGCGGTCTGCAAAGCGCCGCAACGGCGATTCGTGAACGCCGCGGCCGCTCGGCCGCTCGGCCGTTGCGCTCCGCCCGCCGCTCACTGCACGCCGCGCCAATTCACTCCCCCGCGCAGATGACGGCGAGCCCGGCCTGAAACCCGACCTCGCCCGCCGTCGATGAACGTCACGCGATCGCGACGGATCGCATCGGCGTCCGGTAGGCTTCGAGCAGCCGTTCCCTTTTCTTCTCGGCCGCCGCCATGTTGCGCGCCTTCACGTGGCCGAAGCCGCGGATATCGTCGGGCAGGTTCGCGAGTTGCAGCGCGACCGGAAGACGCCCGGTATCCAGCGTCGCGCAGAATTCGTCGACGAGCGCGATGTAGTCGGCAATCAGCCGGCGCTCGTCGCGCCGCTCGGCCGTATGCCCGAACACGTCGAACGGCGTGCCGCGCAGCGCCTTCAGTTTCGCAAGCACGCGGAAAGCCGGCAGGATCCACGGGCCGAAGCGCTTCTTCTGCAGGTGCCCGTGTTCATCGCGCTTCGCGAGCAGCGGCGGCGCGAGATGGAAGTACAGCTTGTAGTCCCGCCCAGGCACGCCGTCGAACTGCTGACGCAGCTTCTCCAGATACGCGGGATCGGCATACAGCCGCGCGACTTCGTATTCGTCCTTGTACGCCATCAGCTTCGCGAGGTTCGCCGCCACCGCTCGCGTGAGCGGCAGTCCCGACGCGCCGCCGATTCCCGATTCCTTGGCCCGGATCCGCTCGACCACGTCGCGATAGCGCCGCGCATACGCACCGTTCTGGTATGCGCTCAGCAACGCCTCGCGCGCGCCGATCAGCGTGTCGAGCGACTCCGGCATCTGCACGACGATCCGTTGCGGCGCGGCGGCGGGCTCGACGAGCGGCTGGACCGCCGCCACGCCGTGATGCGCGATATGGCGCCCGAGATTGAACGCATGCTGATTCTTGTCGACCGATACGCCATTGAGTTCGATCGCACGCAGCAGGCTCGCGAGTTCCAGCGGCAGCCAGCCCTTCTGCCACGCGAAGCCGAGCAGCAGCGGATTGCTGTAGATCGAATCGCCCAGCAGCGCCAGCGCGAGCTGGTTCGCGTCGATGAACGCACACCCGTCGCCGATGCTGTCGCGCAGTTCGGCTTCGGTCTGCGTGCCCGGGAACGTCCATTTCGGATTCTTGACGAATTCCGCGGTGGGCGTCGCGCCGCTGTTGATCGCGGCGACCGTCACGCCATGCCGCGTGCGCGACAGCACGTCGTTCGATGCCGACACGATCGCATCGCAGCCGATCACGAGCCGCGCTTCACCGGTCGCGATGCGCGTCGCGTGCAGCGCGTCGGGCGTCGCCGCGATCTGCACGTGGCTGAGCACCGCGCCGCCCTTCTGCGCGAGGCCGGCCATGTCGAGCACCGTGACACCCTTGCGTTCGAGATGCGCGGCCATGCCGATCAGCCCGCCGATCGTCACGACGCCGGTGCCGCCGACGCCCGTCACGAGAATCCCGTACGCGCCCGCAAGCGCCGGCAGCGTCGGCATCGGCAGCGCGTCGAAGTCGAATGCGTCCGCACGGCCGCCGCGTGCCGCCGCCGGCTTGCGCAGCTGCGCGCCCTCGGCCGTCACGAAACTCGGGCAGAAACCCTTCACGCACGAGAAGTCCTTGTTGCACGACGACTGGTTGATCTTGCGCTTCGTGCCGAGCGGCGTGTCGAGCGGTTCGACGGACAGGCAGTTCGACTGCACCGAACAGTCGCCGCAGCCTTCGCACACCGCGTCGTTGATGAACGCGCGGCGGGCCGGATCCGGATACGCGCCGCGCTTGCGGCGCCGGCGCTTTTCGGTCGCGCAGGTCTGGTCGTAGATCAGCACCGTCGTGCCCGCGATGTCGCGCAGCATCCGCTGGACTGCATCGAGCCGGTCGCGGTGATGCACGTCGACGCCCGCAGGCAGCGCGACGCCGCCATCGTACTTCTCCGGCTCGTCGGTCACGATCACGATCCGCTTCGCGCCTTCCGCGCTCACCTGGTGCGCGATCTGCGGCACGGTCAGCACGCCGTCGACCGGCTGGCCGCCCGTCATCGCGACCGCGTCGTTGTAGAGGATCTTGTACGTGATGTTCGCGTTCGACGCGATCGCCGCGCGAATCGCGAGCAGGCCGGAATGGAAGTAGGTGCCGTCGCCGAGGTTCACGAACACGTGCTTGTCGCCGGAGAAGTGCATCTGGCCGAGCCACGCGACGCCCTCGCCGCCCATCTGGCTGAACGTTTCGGTCTTGCGGTCCATCCACATCGACATGTAATGGCAGCCGATTCCCGCCAGCGCGCGCGAGCCTTCCGGCACGTTCGTCGACGTGTTGTGCGGGCAGCCCGAGCAGAACCACGGCTTGCGCTCGACCGACACGCGCGGCTTCGCCGCATCGCGCTCCTTCGCGTCGATGATCGCGACGCGCGCGAGCATGCGCGCGCGCACGTCGTCGGGCAGGTCGGCCCGCGCGACGCGCCGTGCGATCGCCTTCGCGATCAGCGCCGGCGACAGCTCGTAGTGCGCTGGCAGCAGCCAGTCGCCGCGCGGCACCGACCATTCGCCGCCTTCGTTGTCGCGTTCGTCGAACTTGCCGTAGATCTTCGGCCGCACGTCCTCGCGCCAGTTGTACAACTCTTCCTTCAGCGCATATTCGAGGATCTGGCGTTTCTCTTCGACGACCAGGATTTCCTCGAGGCCCGTCGCGAACGCACGCGCGTCCTGCGCGTCGAGCGGCCACACGCAGCCGACCTTCAGCACGCGCAAGCCGATCTTCGCGCAGGTCTCGTCGTCGAGACCGAGGTCGCTCAACGCCTGGCGCACGTCGAGATACGCCTTGCCCGCGGTGATGATGCCGATGCGCGGCGTCGGCGAATCGATCACGATGCGGTTCAGCCGGTTCGCACGGACGTACGCGAGCGCCGCGTACCACTTCTCGTCGAGCAGCCGCGCTTCCTGCGCGAGCGGCGAATCGGGCCAGCGGATGTTCAGGCCGCCTTCCGGCATCGCGTAGTCGGTCGGCGTGACGATCTCGACGCGATCGGGATCGAGGTCGATCGATGCGGTCGATTCGATCACGTCGGTCACGCACTTCATCGCGACCCATAGCCCCGAATAGCGGCTCATCGCCCAGCCGTGCAGCCCGTAGTCGAGGTATTCCTGCACGTTGGCCGGATACAGCACCGGAATGCCCGCCGCGATGAACGCGTGTTCCGACTGGTGCGCGACCGACGACGACTTCGCCGCATGGTCGTCGCCGGCGAGCACGAGCACGCCGCCGTGCGCATCGCTGCCGGCCGAATTCGCGTGCTTGAACACGTCGCCGGTACGATCGACGCCCGGACCCTTGCCGTACCACATGCCGAACACGCCGTCGCGCGTCGCGCCCGGCCACAGGTTGATCTGCTGCGTGCCCCACACGGCGGTCGCGGCCAGATCCTCGTTCACGCCGGGCTGGAACACGATGTCGTTCGCCTGCAGGTGGCGCTTCGCCTTCCATAGCGACTGATCGAGCGCACCGAGCGGCGAGCCGCGATACCCGGATACGAAACCGGCCGTGTTCAGGCCGGCCTTCCGGTCGCGCGCCTTCTGCAGCATCGGCAGACGCACGAGTGCCTGCGTGCCGCTGATGTAGACGCGGCCCTTTTCGAGCGTGTACTTGTCGTCGAGCGACACGGATGAATCGGACGTCGGGGCCGCATCGGCCGGCGGAAGCGACGCAACAGCGTGATCTGGCGCGTTCATGGCGGGACTGTCTCCGGGGGAATCGTGATTTTTCAGCGCAGTATAGGAAGCCGATTTGCTATCGTAAAATCACAAATAGACAATCCTGGTATCCGAAAATCAGATGGCATTCGATCTCACGCTCAGGCAGTTGCGCTACTTCGCGGCCGCCGCGCAGACCGGCCAGTTTTCGATGGCCGCGGCGAACGAACACGTGTCGCAATCGGCGATCACGAACGCGGTCCTGGCGCTCGAACACGGTCTCGGCACCCGGCTGTTCGAGCGGCTGCCGCAGGGCGTCGCGCTCACGCCCGACGGCCAGGATTTCTACAACCATGCGCGCCGCGTGCTCGACGCCGCGCGCGACGCGGTGCACAAGCCGCCGTTCCGCTCGCACGACATGCGCGGCACCGTGCGGATCGCCGCGTCGTATACGGTGCTCGGCTACTTCCTGCCCGAGCTGCTCGCACGCTTTCGCGCGACCTATCCGTTCATCGAGTTCGACCTGCGCGACATGGAACGGCCCGATACCGAACGCGCGGTGCTCGACGGCGACGTCGACATCGGCGTCGTGCTGTTGTCGAACGTCGACAAGCTGAGCCGCTTCGGCAGTCAGGTGCTGATCCGCTCGCGGCGGCAGCTGTGGGTCGCGCCGACGCATCCGCTCGCGCAGCTCGACGCGCCGTCGCTGAAGGACATCGCCGCGCATCCGTACATCCTGATCACGGTCGACGAAGGCGAGCAGTCGACGCTGCGCTACTGGAAGAAGAAAGGGCTCGCGCCGAACATCGCGTTCCGCACGAGCTCGATGGAAGCGCTGCGCGGGCTGGTCGCGCACGGCTTCGGCGTGACCGTGCTGTCCGACATGGTGTTCCGGCCGTGGTCGCTCGAAGGCAAGCGGATCGAAGCGCGGCCGATTCTCGATGCCGTGCCGCAAATGGACGCCGGGATGATCTGGGCGAAAGGCGCGCAGTTGAGCGCGCCGGCCGCCGCGCTGCAGCAGTTCCTGATTCACGCGTGCGGGACGTGAACCGGGGCGTGCGCAGCGGCATGCCCAGCAGCGTGCGCGGCGGCGTGCATAGCAGCCCGCACATCCGCCGCCGCACGCACGGCCTGCCGCTCAGTGAGAAATGCGCTCGAGCGACTGGCCGAGCGTTTTCGGGCCCATCAGCCCGATCGCGAGAATGACAAGCGTCATCGCGCCGGCAATGAACACGAACACGCCGGTCACGCCGAATTCCCTCAGCGTGAACGCGATGACGAACGAGCTGAACACCGCCGACAACCGGCTCCACGAATAGACGAAGCCGACCGCGCGCGCACGGATCGCGGTCGGATAAAGCTCCTGCTGGTACGCGTGATACGTAAACGAAATGATGTTGCCGGCCAGCGTCAGCAGCACGCCGAGCGTGACGATCGCCACCGCCGCCGACGCCTGGCTGAACAGCAGCCCGCTCACGATATTGAGCGCGGCCATGCACACGATCACGTGCTTGCGTTCGAAACGGTCCGCGATCCAGTAGCCGAGCAGCGGCCCGAGCGGCGCGGCGAGGCCGATGATCGTCGTATACAGCAGGCTCGACGTCACGGTGATGCCCTGCTTGACGAGCAGCGTCGGCACCCAGTTCGCGAAACCGTAGAACCCGACAGTCTGGAAGATGTGGAAGATCACGAGCATCAGCGTGCGCGTCCGGTACGGCGGCCTCAGCATGTCGGCAAACCCGGCGTCGCGCGGCACGGGGCCGGCCGGGCCGGGTTCGGGCAGCGGCCGGCCGTGCTGCCGTTCGACTTGCGCCTCCAGCCGCGACAGCACTTCATCCGCTTCCCGGATGCGGCCCTTGCCCGCGAGCCAGCGCGGGCTTTCCGGCAGGTTGCGCCGGAAGTACCAGACGAACAATGCGCTCACGCCGCCGAGCAGCACGACCCAGCGCCAGCCGTCGACGCCGAACGGCGCCGCGGGCACCAGCAGGTACGACAGGAACGCGACGACCGGCACGGCCGAGAAGCCGATCGTCTGGCAGATCGCGAACGCGCGGCCGCGCAGATGCTTCGGCGCGAGTTCCGACATGTAGGTGCCGATGGTGATCAGTTCGACGCCGATGCCCATGCCCGACACGAAGCGCCAGAAGTTCAGGCCGCTCGCCGTATCCTGGAACGCCATCACCGTATTGGCCGCGACGTACCACAGCAGCGACCACGTGAAGATCGACCGGCGGCCGAAGCGGTCGGCGAGGAACCCGCATGCGGCCGTGCCGAGAAACAGCCCGCAGAACAGCGCGGCGATGAAGCTCGCGACGCCCGACGTGCCGAACAGGCCGGCGGTCGTCGGCGTGAGGATGCGGCTCTTGACGAGACCGGGTGCGATGTAGCCGGTAAACAGCAGGTCGTACAGCTCGAAAAAGAAGCCGAGACTCAGCAGCAGGATCAGCTTCCATACCGCGCGCGTCGCGGGAAGCCGGTCGAGCCGCGCCGAAATCGCGCCCGTGCCGGCTGCGGCCGCGGCCGCCGTGGCGGCGCCCGGGTGCTCGGTGACGCGCAGGTTCGATGCGCGCTCCACAATGGCCATGTCTGTCTCCTGTCTCGTCTTTGGAATGTGCGACTGCTGCGTTGCCGCGCCGGCGGCAGCGGCGCGCTTACGGGTACTGCGCCTGCAATTCGGCAAAGGACGCGATGCGGCCGGCGAGCGCGCTCGCGACCACGGTCGGCGGGCTCGCGAGCCATACCTGCCCGGGCCCGGACCGGCCGGGGAAGTTTCGATTGATCGCGCTGATCGTCACTTGCCCGGCATTCGTCGACGCGCCCGGTCCGCAGTTCGCGCACGCACCGCACGACGGCTGCAACAGAATCGCACCGACCCGTTCGAACGTGTCGAGGTAGCCGCGCCGCGCGCAGTAGTCGCGCACGTCCGACGTGCCGAACTGCAGATAGAGGTTCACGTCAGCCGGCACGCGCAGCCCGCGCGCCGCTGCCCATGCGAGCACTTCGTGGTAGTGATCGAAGTCGTCGCGCTTGCCTGCCGTACACGAACCGCCGTACGCGATGTCGATGCGCGGACGTTCGGCCAGTTCGCCCAGCGCGACGCCGTTGCCGGGATCGCCGGGCGCCGCGAGCATCGGCGTGATGCGCGCGCAATCGATGTCGATCACGTCCGCGTACGGCGCGCCGGCGTCGCTGCACATCCACGGCTCGATCGCGAAGTCGATCCCGCGTCGCTCCTTCAGGAAGCGCACCGTTTCCGCATCGGGTGCGACGATGCCGGTGAAACCGCCGAGTTCGGCGGTCATGTTCGTGAGCGTCGTACGTTCGTCGGTCGACAGTTGCGCAATCGCGGAGCCGGCGAACTCGAACACCTTGCCGACCCCGGCGCCCGCACGGATCTTCGGATCGGCGAGCAGATGCAGCACGAGATCCTTCGCGGTCACGCCCGGCGCAAGCGAGCCGTGGTACTCGATCCGCAGCGACGGCGGCACGGTCATCCGCACCGCGCCCGTCACGAATGCGTTCGCCATGTCGGTGGTGCCGACGCCGAATGCGATGCAGCCGAGCGCGCCGCTGTGCGGCGTATGCGAATCGGTGCCGACGACGACCTGCCCCGGCAATGCATGGCGCTCGGCCATCATCGCGTGCGAGATGCCTTCGGAACCCTCTTCGATGCCGATGCCGTCGCCGGCTTCCGACAGGTAGCCGTGATTCGTCAGCCCGTAGTCGCTCGCGAACTGCCGGTGTGCTGCCGACAGCTCGCGCACATCGGGAAGCAGCCCGTTGCGCACGTGCAGTTCGCTGCGATGCGCATACGACAGGTGATCCTCGAACGCGAGGATCGTCCCGGGGTCATGCAGCGCGAGCGGCTTGCCGAACGCCGCGTGCAGCATGTGCGTGGCCATCCCCGTGTAGTACTCGTGGATGAAGCGCCAGTCGGCGCGAACGAACACGCCCGCGCCCGGTGAAATCGCCGTTCCGGTGCCTTCGGTGCGCAGCACGTGGCGCGCCAGGATCTTCTGCGCGAGCGTGCGGGGCGCGCGCTCGGTCGTTTCGCCGGTGTCGCCTGCGGCGTCGATGTTGCGCATGTGCTGCACACCGTAGCGCAGCAGGCCGCCGCTGCGCAGGATCGACGCGGCGAGGCTGTCGCGCGACGCGACCAGTTCGTCGACGTCGATCGGCTCGCCGCGGCGGATACGCTCGATCAACCCGAAATCCGTCGACGTGAACAGTCCGAGGTTGTCTGCGTTCTGCCGGTAGATCCGCTCGAAGCTCTTCGCGATCACGAGCCGGATGCCCGCGCGGTATTCGGCAAGCGGGCTGTGCTCGCGCGACGAGCCCTTGCCGTAGCGATGCCCGGCAACCGTCACACGAAAGCCGCCCGCGCGCACGGCATCGGGCCCGACCGGATTGCGGCCGCCGGTCCGAAAGCCGAGATACGGGAAGCGTCCGAGGCGCTCGTCGAAGCGGGTGAGCACGCTCATCGGCGTGATCTCGTCGGTCGACACGTCGTCGCGCAGCGGTCCTGCGTCTGCCTCCGTCAGGTCCACGCCGCCGAGTTGCCGTTCGACCCGCTGCGGATCGTCGCAAAGAAACAATATCCGGCCCGCCACATCCACTGTCGCCATCCGATTTCTCCTTGAACGGAAATCTAGACGGCTGGCGCGGCAGCAACGAAGTGCTTGATCGGCAAGCGGGGCATCGCGATTCGCGATGTCCGCGTAAACCCGCTGCGTCAAGCGGCCGCGAGCGCGTCGATCAATGCCTGGACGGCCTTCAGGCGCGACGACTTCCTGAGCGCATGGACCTGCAGCGCGCGTTCGCGCGCCCACGGCTCGTCGAGCGGCCGGCGCACGAAGCCGTTCGAGCCGGCGAACGCCGACGCCGCGCTGGTCGGCACGATCCCGATGCCGAGCCCCGCTTCGACCATCCGGCACTGCGCATCGAAGCTGTTGACCGTCACCGACACGTTCAGCGCCATGCGCGCGGCGTCGGCGCGTTCCTTCAGCGTCCGGTCCAGCGAGCCGCCCGCCTGCAACGCCACGAGCGGAAAACGCAATACGTCGCCGAACGTCGGCGCGGGGAGCGCGGCGAGTTCATGATCGAGCGGCAGCACGACCATCAGCGGATCGTCGGCGAAGTGCCACGATTCCAGTCCGCCCGGGATCTTCGCGCACGCCGAGATGCCGACGTCGGCACGGTCGTCCACGCATGCGCGGATCACTTCGTCGCTGATCTTCTCCGTCAGCGCGATCTGCACGAGCGGATAGCGCGCCTGGAACGCCTTCAGCCGCTCCGGCAGGAAGCCGACGATCGCCGACGCATTCGCGTGCAGACGCACGACGCCGGCGACCTCGCCGCTCAACGACTGGACCTCGCGTGCGAGCGACTGCAGCTGGTCGTGAACCGATACCGCGCGGGAAAACGCGTGACGGCCGGCTTCGGTCAACTCGACGCCCGACGGCGAGCGGATCAGCAACGCAACGCCCATCGCCGCTTCGAGATCGGCGATGCGCCGGCTGAGCGCGGAAGGCGCGATGTGGTTGCGGCTCGCGGCCCGAGCGATCGAACCTTCCTGGACGACGGAAATGAACAGCTCGAGGCTGTACGGATCGATACGCATGCGGGTGGATCCCTGGAGTGTGGACGCGCACGGGCCGGCAACGCGGCCCGTCTCCCGGAATATTAGCAGCGGCGATGCGGGACGCTCATCGGTGCTAGCCGCGCTACGGCTGAAGCGCCGACGCGCTCGTGCGGCCGGACACGGGATCACCGAACCGCACCGCGCTGCGCCCCGCGCAAACCCGACGTCACCCCGCCGCCCTCACGTGATCGAGCAGCGCCTGCAGCGGATGACGCAGCTGTCGCGCGGACATGCGCTTCACCTGGCTGCGGCATGAATACCCGGTCGCCAGCGCTTCGCCGTGCTCGTCCGGCGCATCGACGTGCGCGGCCCATGATTGCGCATAGATCGTGCGCGACGTCTGCAGGTTGCGCGCCTCGTGCCCGTAGGTGCCCGACATCCCGCAACAGCCGGTCGCCTGCACCGCCAGACGCAGGCCGCGGCGCGCGAATAGTTGCGCCCACTGCCTGCCGCTGTCCGGCGCGTTGGTCTTTTCGGTGCAGTGCGGCAGCAGCCGGTACGCGGCCGAAACGCCGGCCGCGGCCGCGGCCGCGCCCGCACCCGCGCCGGCTTCCGGCAGCGCGTCCAGCAGCCACTCCTGCGGCAGCGCGACCTTCGGCACGTCGGCGAGCGCCGTGACCTTCAGGTACTCCTGCCGGTACGTGAGCGTCATTGCCGGATCGACGCCGACCAGCGCGACACCCGAGCGTGCGAGCGCGGCCAGTTGCGTCGCGTTGCGGATCGCCGCCTGCTCGAACGCGCGCAGAAAGCCCTGCACGTGCAGCGCCTTGCCGTTCGGCGCGAGCGGCGCGAGCCACACGTGGAAGCCGATGCGCGCGGCCAGTTCGATCAGCGTCGCGAGCTGCCCGGTGTCGAAGTAGCGCGTGAACGTGTCCTGCACGATGACGACGCTGCGCGCGCGCTGCGCATCGGTCAGCGCGGCGAGCGCGTGCGGATCGGCCGGCCGCACGTTCCATTGCCGGATCACGGCTGCGAGATCGAAGCGGCTCAACAGCGGGCTGTCGACCATCCCGACGTGCCGCTCGAGCAGCGTGCGCACCCAGCCGGCGCGCATCAGCCCGTTGTACAGCGCCGGCACGCGCGCCATCCACGGCATCGTGAATTCGAGCGAGCCGATCAGGTAGTCGCGCAGCGGCCGAAGGTAGCGCTGGTGATACAGCTCGAGAAAGCGCGAGCGGAACTCGGGCACGTTCACCTTGACCGGGCACTGCCCCGCGCACGACTTGCACGCGAGGCAGCCGGCCATCGCGTCGTACACCTCGTGCGAGAAGTCTGCCGCGCCGTTGCGCGCTTCGCGGCTGTTGCGCCAGCGCGCGGCGAAACCGCGCAGGAACGGCTGCCGCGCACGCGCCGCCGCGACGACGTCGACGCCGGCCTGCCCTTGCAGACGCAACCATTCGCGCATCAGCGACGCGCGCCCCTTCGGCGACTGCACGCGCTCGCGCGTCGCCTTCCACGACGGGCACATCGCGTCGTCCGGATCGAAGTTGTAGCACGCGCCGTTGCCGTTGCAGTGCATCGCGGTGCCGTAGCTCTGCCACACGCGCTCGTCGATCTGCCGGTCGTGGTCGCCGCGGGTCGGCACCTCGTCGATCTTCAGCAGCCGCAGCGTGGCGTCCGGCGGCGTCGCGATCTTGCCCGGGTTGAACTGGTTGTGCGGATCGAACGCGGCCTTCAGCTGCTGCAGCGACGGATACAGTTCGCCGAAGAACGCCGGCGCATATTCGGAACGCACGCCCTTGCCGTGCTCGCCCCATAACAGGCCACCATGGCGCTGCGTGAGCTCGGCCACCGCGTCCGACACCGGCCGCACCAGCGCGGCCTGCTTCGGGTCCTTCATGTCGAGCGCCGGGCGCACGTGCAGCACGCCCGCATCGACATGGCCGAACATCCCGTACTGCAGCCCGTAGCCGTCGAGCAGCGCGCGAAATTCCGCGATGTACGCGGCGAGGTTCTCGGGCGGCACCGCGGTGTCCTCGACGAACGGCTGCGGCCGCGCCTCGCCCTGCACGTTGCCGAGCAGGCCGACCGCGCGCTTGCGCATCGCATACACGCGCTTCACCGCGTCGTCGCCGGTCGCGATCGTGTGACCGAGCCGCTCGACGCTCGTGTCGGTGCGCAGGTGATCGACGAACGCGCGCACGCGTGCATCGACGTCGCCGGCATCGTCGCCGCAGAATTCGATCAGGTTGATGCCGAGCGTCGGGCGCGCGTCGTCCTGCGGGAAATACTCGGCCACGCTGCTCCACACGAAGTCCTTCATCGCGAGCATCAGCACCTTCGAGTCGACGGTCTCGATCGACAGCGGCTCGAGTTCGAGCAGCGCGCGCGCATCGCGCAGCGCGTCCATGAAGCCCGCGTAGCGCACGTTGACCAGCACCGAATATTTCGGGATCGGCAGCACGTTCAGCTTCGCCTCGACGACGAAGCCGAGCGAGCCTTCCGCACCGCACAGCACGCTGTTCAGGTTGAAGCGGCCGTCCGGTTCGCGCAGGTGCGCGAGATCGTAGCCGGTCAGGCAGCGGTTGAGCTTCGGAAACGTCGCGTCGATCAGCGCGGCCTTCTCGTCGCTGATGCGGCGCGCGGTGCGATACACCTTGCCGACGCGGTCCTGCCGCGCGCAGCGGCGCGCGAGTTCGTCGTCGTCCAGCGCGACGCTATGCAGCTGCTCGCCGCCCATCAGCACGAAGTCGAGCGCGAGCACGTGGTCGCGCGTCTTGCCGTACGTGCAGCTGCCCTGCCCGCTCGCATCGGTGTTGATCATCCCGCCGACGGTCGCACGGTTCGACGTCGACAGTTCCGGCGCGAAGAAGAGCCCATGCGGCTTCAGCGCGGCATTCAGCTGATCCTTGACGACGCCCGCCTGCACGCGCACCCAGCGCTCGTCCGCGTTGATTTCGAGGATCCGGTTCATGTTGCGCGACAGGTCCACCACCACGCCGTCGGTCAGCGACTGTCCGTTGGTGCCGGTGCCGCCGCCGCGCGCGGCCACCGCGACGTCGCGGTGCGCGGGTTCGGCGAGCACGCGCGCGACGAGCCGCACGTCGTCCGCGTGCGCCGGGCAGATCACCGCTTGCGGCAGGCGCTGGTAGATCGAGTTGTCGGTCGCCTGCACGGTCCGGTTCGCATGGTCCGCGCGGATCTCGCCGGCAAATCCGGCGGCCTGGAGGGCCGCGAGAAAGTCACGGTAACGGCCCTCGGGCGGGCTGACGGGACGGGGCAACGGAGCGATCGACATGGGATGAAAGCGCGAGGTGGCTGGAACCGGTGCGCGGCCTCGATCAGAATCATGAGTTTTGAGCAAGGTTCCGCGCGGCCCGGAAATCCAGTATCTTGCGAACGAGCGCGAGAAACAAACGAATTCTCCCCCGACAAAACTTGCATAAAACTCATGAATTACCGTCGCCTGACCCCGTCGATGTCGCTGTTGCTGGTGTTCGAGGCCGCCGCGCGCCACGAAAGCTACACGCGCGCGGCCGATGAGCTGTCGCTGAGCCAGAGCGCGATCAGCCGGCAGGTGCAGACGCTCGAGGATCAGCTCGGCGTGCCGCTGTTCCGGCGCGAGGGCCGCTCGGTGAAGCTGACCGAAGTCGGTCGGCGCTACTTCGTGGAGC
The DNA here is from genome assembly GCF_052851275.1 of Burkholderia sp. SR8. NCBI lineage: Bacteria > Pseudomonadati > Pseudomonadota > Betaproteobacteria > Burkholderiales > Burkholderiaceae > Burkholderia > Burkholderia sp. SR8. The sequence goes on along the minus strand of NZ_JAULUC010000017.1, from coordinate 30,559 downwards.
TGAGCGGCGCGCTCGGCCGGATCCGCGGCGCGACGCTGCAGGCGATGTCGCACCAGGCCGGCGCCGGCACGCTGCGGCTCGCGACGTTGCCGACGTTCGGATCGAAATGGCTGCTGCCGCACCTGCACGGCTTCTACGCCGCGCACCCGGGCGTGACCGTGCACCTGCATTCGCGGATCGGCGACATCGATTTCCACACCGACGATCTCGACGCGGCAATCACCGTCGGCGCCGGCGACTGGCCCGGCCTGCACGCGCACCGGCTGTACAACGAGTTCCTGATCGCGATCGCGAGCCCCGACGCGGCCGGGCGGCGCAAGGCCGAAGCGCGCGCGCCGGCATGGGCGGCCGGGCAGACGCTGCTCGGCGTGACGAGCAATCAGCACGCATGGGCCGAATGGTTCGCGCATTTCGGGCTCGATCATCGCGAGATGCGGATCGGCCCGAGCTTCGAACTGACGTCGCACCTGATCCAGGCGGTGCGGGCCGGGATGGGAATCGGCCTCGTGCCGAAGGTGCTGGTGGAAGACGAGCTGTGCCGCCGCGAGCTCGTGGCGATCGGCGACGCGATCACCAGCCAGCGCAGCTACTACCTCGTGTATCCGCCGGAAAACGATACGTTGCCGTCGCTGGTGGCGTTCCGCGAGTGGCTGATGAAATCGTGCTGACGCGCCGGCGGACGCGGGCCGCTCACGCGCGCCATTCGCCGAGAATCTGCTCGGCGAGGTAATCGCACGGCGGCCGCGCGGACTGCGCGCTGCGCGCGAGCACGACCTCGAGTTCGCCGAGCGACGGCAACCCGTGGCTCTCCGACAGCTGCAACAGATGATCGGGCACGCAGCAGCGCGCGAGCGGCGCGACGGCGAGGCCGGCCTCGACCATGCTGAGCAGCCCGAGAAAGCTCGGGCTTTCGTAGGACATCCGGTATGGAATCTTCCGCCGGTTCAGCGCCTTGACCGCGTGATCGCGCGCCATGCTGCCGCCGTGCGTGAAAAACGCCACCGGCAGCGGCCGCTCTTCCCACACATCGCGTTTCGGCGACCCGGCCCAGACGAGCGGTTCCATCCGGATCAACTCGCCCGTCACGCCCTTGATCCGCGTGAGGCACGCGAGGTCGACCGTGTTGTCCTTCAGCATCGGCACGAGCGCGCTGCTCGGCTGGCCGATCACGCGCACTTCGACGCGCGGATGCATCGCGGCGAACTTGCCGAGCACCTGCGGCAACAGCGACGACATGTAGTCGTCCGGCACGCCGATCGTCACGCGGCCGCGGATCTCCGGCCGCACGACCGACGCCCACGCCTCGTCGCGCAGCGCCAGCATCCGGCGGCCGTAATCGGCGAGCATGCGGCCGTCGTCGGTGGCCGTCACGTTGCGCGTGTCGCGGATGAACAGCGGCTTGCCGAGCGCATCCTCCAGCGCCTTGATCTGCATGCTCACCGCCGACGGCGACCGGTGCACCGCCTGCGCACCCTGCGCGAACGAACCGGACTCCGTCACCGCCACCACCATCGCCAGCACGTCGAGATCGAGCTTTTTCATCGAGTTCAGAAAATCTGATCAATCGATTCAGTTTATCCCGTTTTACTGTCCGGCTCCATGATCGGACAATGCATGTCATCGACGTTCATCGCAGAAAGCGGCAATCATGCATACCTCCGGCTCGCTGTACGGATTTCTGGTCATCGGCGGGATGCTCGCGGTCACGCCCGGGCCGAACATGGTCTACGTGATGTCGCGCTCGATCGCGCAGGGGCGCACCGCCGGGCTGATTTCGCTGGCGGGCGTGATGGTCGGCTACCTGTTCTACATGTTCGGCGCCGCGTTCGGGATCACGACGCTGTTCCTGAGCGTGCCGTATGCCGGCCCCGTGCTCGGCGTGGTCGGCGCCGCGTATCTGCTCTATCTCGCGTGGCAGGCCGTGCGGCCCGGCGGCCGTTCGCCGTTCGAGGTGCAGACGCTGCCGACCGAGCAGCCGCTGCGGCTGCTCGCGATGGGCGCGACGACCAGCGTGCTGAATCCGAAGCTCGCGATGCTGTTCGTGTCGCTGCTGCCGCAGTTCATCGATTACCGGCAGGGCAGCGTGTTCGGCCAGTCGCTGTTTCTCGGTTCGTTGTTGATCGCGGCGTTCGCATCGGCGAACGGGCTCGTCGCGATCTGCTCGAGCGGCATCGCGACGTTCCTGCGCGGGCGGCCGGCGCTGCTGCTCGCGCAGCGCTGGGCGATGGGCGCGGTGCTCGGCGGGCTCGGCGTGGAAATGCTCGTCGATGCGGCGAGAATGGCGGCGGTGGCGTGACGCGGGACGAGGAGCAGTCGGTGTCCTCCGCCTACTTCACGTCCTCCGCGCCGGACGCGCTGCACGCGCCGCACGCGCTGAAGCAGCGAACGTCGACGGCCGGCGACACGCGCCGCCGGCCATGACGTTCACCTGATTGCGCGAACCGTGGCGCGGCTGCGATAGGCCGCAGCGCGCCGCTGACCTGCATCACGCAGCCACCGCCTGCCGCTGCGCTTCGAGCTCGCGCACGAGCGGCAGCACGCGCTTGCCGAAGTACTCGACTTCCTCGATGAAATGCAGGAACCCGGCGAGCACGAGGTCGACGCCGATCGCCTTCAGCGCGACGATCCGTTCGGCGATCTGCCGCGGCGTGCCGATCAGGTTCGTGCGGAAGCCGTCGTTGTACTGCACGAGATCCTCGAACGTCGACTTCGCCCAGTTGCCCTCGCCTTCCGGCGACGCCTTGCCGGCCTCCTTCACCGCGTCGCCGAACGCGTGCACGGCCTCGACGTGCGCATGCCGGATGATGTCGTCGAGCACGGCCCGCGCTTCTTCCTCGGTGTCGCGTGCGATCACGAACGCGTTGACGCCGATCCGCACGCGATGGTTGTTCGCGGCGGCCTTCGCGCGGATGTCGTCGATCTGCGCCTTCAGGTTCTCCGGCGTATTGCCGTTCGTGAAGTACCAGTCCGACACGCTGGCCGCGTTGTCGCGCGCCGCGCGCGAGCTGCCGCCCTGGAAGATCTCCGGGTGCGGCTTCTGCACCGGCTTCGGGCTCAGCGTGTAATCGTTGAAGCGGTAGAAGTCGCCCTTGAACGTGAAGTTGTCCTGCGTCCAGATGCCCTTCAGCGCCTGGATGAATTCCTTCGAGCGCCGATAGCGTTCGTCGTGCTCCAGCCACGGCTCGCCGATCGCGGTGAATTCGCCCTTGAACCAGCCGCTGACCACGTTGATCGCGATCCGGCCGTTCGAAATGTGGTCGATCGTCGCGAGCTGCTTCGCGACCACGGCCGGATGCCACGGGCCCGGCAGGATCGCGGCGAGCACCTTGAGTTTCGTGGTTGCGTGCAGCAGCGCCTGACTGAACGACACCGACTCGTGCTGGTATTCGGCGCCGTAGCCGGCCGTGAAGCGGATCTGGCTCAACGCGTAGTCGAAGCCGGCCGCCTCGGCCGTGCGCGCGAGCGTCTGGTTGTATTCGAGACTCCAGTCGGTACGCTGCTCGATCGTGCTGACGACGAGGCCGCCGCTGACGTTCGGCACCCAGTACGCGAATTTGACGCCATCGGCCGAAGGTTCGTGAATGCTCATGAGGGATCCTGATCGAAGGGAGAAACGAAACGTGCGTTACGCGGCCACGGCCGCCGGCGCGCGCCGCTGCAGTTGCGGCACCGCGCGGTCGACCGCGAGCGCGATGCGCGCGCGCAATGCGGGATTCGCGATCTCGTAGCGGTCGAAATCGCTTTCGGATGCGTACACGCCGAGCGGCAGCGTGCGCGCCTGGAAGAAGCTGAACAGCGGGCGCAGCTGATGGTCGATCACGAGCGCGTGGCGCTCGCTGCCGCCGGTGGCAGCGAGCAGCACCGGCACATCGACCAGCGATTCGTGATGCACGAGATCGAACAGATGCTTGAAGAGCCCCGTGTACGACGCGCGATACACGGGGCTCGCGACGACGAGCGCATCGGCCGTCTCGATCGCGCGGATCAGCGCATCGAGATCGGGCGGAACCTGGGCGCGCTTCAGCGCGCCGGCCAGCCCGGTGCCGATGTCGCCGAGTTCGATCAACTGCGTGCGGACCGGAAGAGCGTCGCCGAGCGCCGCGACGATCGCGTTCGTCAGCGCCAGCGTGCGCGACGGCCGTTGCAGGCCGCCCGAAATGGCGACGACGTCGAGGGTGTTGCTCATGCAATGCGTTCCCGTGGTCGAGCGGCGCGGGATCGCGCCGGTAGCGTGTCGGGTTCGCAAGGAGCGTGCCATTGTCGACGGATGCGGGATCGCGCCGATCATCTGCCATGCGACATTCAGGCGGGCGCCCGGCATACATGGCATCGCGCGCGATATAGCCGGATGTGGCAAGCGTTCCGGCCATTGCGTCACATCGATATTCCGCCACGCGATGAACCGGCGGAAACAGTGTTGCTGCTGCGCTGCTGCCCGATCAGCAGTTTTTCACGGACGGTTGCTTCCATTTACCGCATGCGCGACGTTCGGGCACCGCCGCAGCGAACGCGATGACATCGAATGCGCTGGCGCAACAGCGCGCGTCCACGCCGCCGCATCCTGCGCAGCAATCCCGCTTTGGTTATCAGAAATCGATGTTTCCCGTCCGGCGCAAAACGCTGAACACTTTGCTGACCACGCAGCAGCCGGACCGCGGCGCCCGTCGTCGCCGTCCGGCCCGTTCGATCGACTCTCGCCTTCATCGCCATGACTTCCCTGTTCGCCCCGCCGCGTCCGGTCAGTCTCCGTGTCGTCGCCGCGCAACCGGCCGACTCGCGCGACGCCCCCGTCCTTCGACTTCCCGCGCAATCCGCGCCGGCCCGCGCCCGCGCGCACGTGTTCGTCGATCCGCGTTCGCTCGCGCTGCTCGAGCGCGTGCGGCGCGTCGCGCCGAGCGACGCGAACGTGCTGATCGTCGGCGAGACCGGCACCGGCAAGGAGCTGATTGCGCGCCACGTGCACGACCTCAGCGGGCGCGGCGACCAACCGTTCGTCGCCGTGAATTGCGGCGCGCTGTCGGAAACGCTCGCCGACAGCGAACTGTTCGGTCATGAGAAAGGCGCATTTACCGGCGCGGCCGGCGCGAAGCCGGGCTGGTTCGAGGCCGCGAACGGCGGCACGTTGTTTCTCGACGAGATCGGCGACCTGCCGCTGTCGATGCAGGTCAAGCTGCTGCGCGTGCTGCAGGAGCGCGAAGTCGTGCGGCTCGGCGCGCGCGCCGGCATCCCGATCGACGTGCGCGTCGTCGCCGCCACCAACGTCGACCTGCAGCAGGCCGTCGTGGCCGGGCGCTTTCGCGGCGACCTGTTCTACCGGCTCAACGTCGTGCGGCTCGACGTGCCGGCGTTGCGCGAGCGACCCGCCGACATTCTGCCGCTCGCACGGCACTTCTTCGACGAATACCGCAGCCGCGCAGGTTACGGACCACGCAGCATCGATCCGCGCGCGGCGCGCCGGCTCGAAGCGCATGTGTGGCCCGGCAATATCCGCGAGCTGCAGAACGTGATGCATCATGCGCTGCTGGTGAGCCGCGACGACACGCTGAAGGACACCGATCTGAACCTGTCGTCGTCATGCGTGCCGGCCGCGGCTGCGGGGGCACACGCTGCCGGCAGCGGCGTTTCCGCTCAGCAGGCGTTCGAGGAAGCGCTGTGCGCGCTGTTCGACGACGCGCACGGGAACCTGTTCGAACGGATCGAGGACACCGTGATGCGCGTCGCATTCGACTTCAGCCACCGCAACCAGATCCAGGCCGCGCGACTGCTCGGCATCAGCCGCAACGTGCTGCGCGCGCGGCTGATTCGCGCGAAGGTGATCGCGGCGGTCAAGTAGGGCGGCGCGCGTCCGCGATGCGACGGCGAGCGGTGCCGACAGCTCGCGGCGATTCGTCTGCGGCGTGGGCGAGGAAAGCGAGCGATACATACTCGCCTGCGCGAACAACGAACAACGAACAACGAACAACGAGCAACGAACAGCGAGCGGCGAGCGGCGAGCGGCGAGCGGCGAGCGTAAAACCGCACACCGCCCTGCCGCTCACGACTCCGTGCGTCGCTACTTCCCGATACCGCCAAGCAGCGACGTGACCGGCGCGAGCGGATTCGCCGCGGTGCCCGCGCTCGAGCCCGCGCCGCCCGCCGCACTGCCAAGCGTGCCCGTCACCGTCGATACCAGACTGGTCACGGGCGCCAGCGGACTCGCCGCGCCCGCACCCGCGGCGCCGCCAAGCGTACCCGTCACCGTCGACACGAGATTCGTCACCGGCGCGAGCGGGCTCGCCGCGCCGGCGCCGGCCGTACCGCCGAGCGTGCCGGTCAGCGAACCGAGCGGTGTCGATCCGAGTGCCGACAGCACGCCACTGAGCGGCCCCGACGTACCCGAGCCGCTCGGCGGCGGGCCATTCTTCACGGTCGCGACCGACGCGCCGGCGAGGCTCACGATCAGGCCGGGAATCGGCGCCGCGCCGTTCGGGCCGTTGTAATCGACGAGGCCGCCCGCGTTCGTCACTGTGTTGCCGACCGCGCCGACGACCGCGCCGGCCGCCGCGGCAAGCTGATTCGCGGGGCCGACCGCCGGCTGCGTCGGCATCCCCATCCGCCAGCCGACCGTCGACAACGCGCCGCCGACCTGTCCGAGCACGCTGGCCACCGGCTGCCCGAGGCCCGTCGTCGCGCCGATCTGCTGCGTGGCCTGCCCGGCCGTGATGACGAGCGGCGTGACGGCCGAGCTGATCTGTTGCGTGACCTGCTGCACGGGCCCCGACGACAGCGTCGAGCCCAGCGTGCCGCCCGCGGTGCCGAGGCCGCCGGCCACGGTGTCGAGCGCCGCGCCGACGGGCGTCGTGACCGGTGCGAGCGGCGCCAGCGGTCCGGAACCGAGCGCGCGGACGGTCTGCGCCAGGCCGGCCACCGGATTCGCGGTCTGGCTGACGACGTCGCCGAGGCCGGCCACCGTCGTGCCGACCGGATTGGCAATCGAGCCGATCTGCCCGAGCCCGTCGCTGAGCGCGTTCGACGCGGCGCGCGTGATCGTGCTGACGCTGGCGATCGTGTCGCCGGCGCTGCGGGTCACGCCGTTGCCGAGGCCGGGCAGCGTGATGTCGCCGACGATCGAGCCGGTCGTGATGGCGAGCGCGCCCGCCGTGCTGACGACGCCGCGCGTGCCGGGCGCGCCGCTGGTGCCCCAGCCGCCGTCGGTCACGCCATCCGGGCCGGGATTGGTGGTAGTGACGGTCGCGCCGCAGGTGCTGGCGGCCGCGCTCGACGGCGCGGCGACATCGCTGCCGCCGCAGGCGGTCAGCACGCCGGCGGCGGCCAGCACCGCAGCGGACGTGAAAATGCGGGTTCGATACATGATGGTCTCCTCGCGGTCCGGGCGATGGAATGTTATGAAGGACCGGGGAACGATCAGCATTTTTCGTGCCATTGGCGCGCGCGCACGGCCGGGTGCACCGCCGACCCACGCCCCGCATGCGCATGCGCCGCATCCCCGCTATCCGGTTCTACGCGTTGCCGGCCCCATGAGCGCCGTCGTTTTGGTTACATTCGTGCTACGAATGCTTCGATGTTACGTAACGTCGGCGTGCGCGGCGCCGTATGCTGGCCGCACCGCCTGCTCTTCACCGTGTTGCCGGCCCGCGCCGCACGCGTGCCGGCACCCCACCGTCAGGAAACCGTCGCCATGAAACAGCTCGTGAACCGCCCGTCCGATGTCGTGCGCGAAATGCTCGAAGGCATCGCGCGGCAATCGCCGCATCTCGCGATCCTCGGCAACGAGCACGTGCTCGTCCGCCAGCCGCTGCCCGAGCCGTCGCAACGCCCCGTCGCGATCCTGTCCGGCGGCGGCAGCGGCCACGAGCCCGCGCACGGCGGTTACGTCGGCGAAGGGATGCTCAGCGCGGCCGTGTGCGGCGAGGTGTTCACGTCGCCGTCGACCGATGCGGTGCTGGCCGCGATCCGCGCGAGCGCCGGCCCGAACGGCGCACTGCTCGTCGTGAAGAACTACACCGGCGACCGTCTCAATTTCGGGCTGGCCGCCGAACTCGCGCGCGCCGAAGGCATTCCGGTCGAGACGGTGATCGTCGCCGACGACGTCTCGCTGCGCGGCCGCGTCGAACGCGGCCAGCGGCGCGGGATCGCCGGCACCGTGCTGATCCACAAGCTGGCCGGCGCGGCCGCCGCGCGCGGGCTGCCGCTCGCCCGCGTCGCGGCCATCGCGCGCGACGCGGCCGCCGAACTCGGCACGATGGGCGTCGCGCTCGATGGCTGCACGATTCCCGGCGCCGACAGGTCCGGCTTCAGTCTCGGCGCTCACGAAATCGAGCTCGGCCTCGGCATCCACGGTGAAAAGGGCGTCGAACGCACCGCGCCGCTGCCGGCCGACGCGCTCGTCGACACGCTGCTGTCGAGCATCGTCGCCGATCTCGTGCTCGATCGCGGCGAGCGCGTCGCGCTGCTCCTCAACGGCCTCGGCGCGACGCCGGACATGGAACTGGCGATCGTACTGCGCGCCGCGTACGACAACCTGAGCCGGCGCGGCATGATCGTCGCACGCGCATGGGCCGGCACGTTCCTGTCCGCGCTGAACATGCCCGGCTGTTCGATCTCGCTGCTGCGCCTGAACGACGAACGCGCCGCGCTGCTCGACGCACCGACGCAGGCGCGTGCATGGCCGGGCGGCGGCGCCGTCAACGAACGGATTCGCGTGGCGGCCGCGGCGGCCGCGGACACGCCGCTGCCGCCGCTCGATGCGGCCGGGCGCGCATGGGCGGCCCGGTTGCAGCCGGCGCTGCAGGCGGTCGCGCAAGCGCTGATCGACAACGAAGCGACGCTGACCGAACTCGACACGGCCGCCGGCGACGGCGATCTCGGCGCGAGCATGCACCGTGCCGCGCAGGCGATCCTCGCGTTGCCGGAAGCCGCATTCGGCACGCCGGCCGGTGCGCTGGCGGCGCTCGGCGCAGCATTGCGCCGCGCGATCGCAGGCAGCTCGGGACCGTTCTATGCGACCGCGCTGCTGCGCGCGTCGCGGCGCCTCGCCGGGACTGCCGAGCCGTCGGCGCGCGACTGGGCCGCGGCGTTTCGCAGCGCGGTGGATGCGATCGCCGAGCTGGGCGGCGCACGCGCCGGCGATCGCACGATGCTCGACGCGCTGATACCGGCCGCCGATGCGTTCGACCATGCGCTCGACGACGACCGCGACCACGCGAGCGCGTGGGCCGCAGCGGTGCAAGCCGCGGAACGCGGCGCGCAGCAGACGGCCGGCATGACGCCGCGCGCGGGCCGCGCGAGTTATCTCGGCGAGCGCGCGATCGGCACGCCGGACGGCGGTGCGGTGGCCGTCGCGTGCTGGCTGCGGGCGCTGCTGCCGCACATCGAGTAAAGCGCGCGCGCGCCTGCGCTCAGACGCCCTCGACCAGCACCGCGCGATAGCGCGCGCCCTTGAACCGGTGCTGGACGACCGTCTGGTATTCGGGGCCGTGATACCACGCGTGCGCGGCCTCCTTCGACGGGAACTCGACGATCACGACGCCTTCCGGGCCTTCACCCTCGAGGATCTCCTGCTGCCCATATGCGGCGAGCACCTTCACCGGATGGCCGGCAAGGGTCGCGCCGACCTTGCTTCCGTAAATGTCGAGCTCACGCTGGTCCTGCGTGCTTTCCCGTGTAAAGACGATGTAGGTCGCCACGATATGCGCTCCTGATGAGTTGCGAAAAATGGGGGCGCCACGCGCGGCACTGCCCGAGAAACGCTGCGTGGCTGCGCGCAGCTTACAGGTGTTCGCGGACCGGCGCCGCGGCAGGCCGGGCACGGCCCTGCCGGCCTCGCCCATGGCGCGGGAAAACCCCGATCTCCACATCGTCCTATGACATCGGGCATCGCTAATTGGCGGGATTACTTTGATCCTCGTCGGCGCCCATCCGGGCGCATGCTGATAGCGAGGACCCCTCATGCGTTACGTGCCATCGTGGACTTCCGTTTCCGCCGCCGCGTCCGTTCCGGACGAGACGGCTTCCCGCGGCGACGAGCCGCACAGCCTGCCGCGCGTCGCGATCGCGGCTGCCGCCCTCGGCAATGCGACCGAATGGTTCGATTACGGCATTTACGCGTACGGACTCGCGTACATTTCCGCGGCGCTGTTTCCCGGCAACACGGCCAGTGCGACGCTGTTCGCGCTCGGCACCTTCGCGATCTCGTTCCTGATCCGCCCGCTCGGCGGGCTGTTCTGGGGCCCGCTCGGCGACCGTCTCGGCCGCAAGCGCGTGCTCGCGCTGACCGTCCTCACGATGTCAGGCGCAACGTTGCTCGTCGGCTTGCTGCCGACCTACGCGAGCGCAGGCTGGCTCGCGCCCGCGGCGTTGATCGTGCTGCGCATGATCCAGGGCTTCTCGACCGGCGGCGAGTACGGCGGCGCGGCGACCTTCATCGCCGAATACGCGCCGGATTCGCGGCGCGGCCTGTGCGGCAGCTTCCTCGAATTCGCGACGCTCGCGGGCTTCTCGCTCGGTGCGCTGCTGATGCTCGGATTTGCGCTGCTGCTCGGCGATTCCTCGATGCATGCGTGGGGCTGGCGCCTGCCGTTCCTCGTCGCGGCGCCGCTCGGGTTGATCGGTTTCTACCTGCGCTCGCGGCTCGAGGAAACGCCGGTGTTCCGCGAACTCGAGGAACAGGCGCACCGTCGCGAGCAGGCCGCGCCGACCGCGCTGCCGATCGGGCAGTTGCTGGTGCGCTATGCGCGGCCGCTGCTGCTGCTCGGCGGGCTGGTCGTCGCGCTGAACGTCGTCAACTACGTGCTGCTCGCGTACATGCCGACCTACATGCACAAGGAACTCGGCGTCAGCGAGAACATGTCGCTGCTGATTCCGCTGATCGGCATGCTCGCGATGATGGTGCTGCTGCCGTTCGCCGGCTGGCTGTCGGATCGCGTCGGCCGCAAGGCGATGTGGTTGATCTCGCTCGTCGGGCTGTTCGTCGCGGCCGTGCCGATGTTCACGCTGATGACGCACGGCGTGCTCGGCGCATTCGTCGGCTTCGCGGTGCTCGGGCTGCTGTACGTGCCGCAGCTGGCGACCATTTCGGCGATGTTCCCCGCGATGTTCCCGACCCACGTGCGGTATGCGGGCATGGCGATCGCGTACAACGTGTCGACGTCGCTGTTCGGCGGCACCGCGCCGATCGTCAACGACTGGCTGATCGGCAAGACCGGCAACACGATGATTCCCGCGTACTACATGATGGCGGCGTGCGCGGTCGGGCTGGTCGCGCTGTCGGCGGTGATCGAGACGCGCGGATGCTCGCTGCGCGGCGACACGGTACCGGGGCAACCGGGCTGACGCATTCGCGACGAAGCGCGTCCGGCTTCCCATAAACGGCATCCTTCGCATCGCCCGCCTTCCGGCAACGGAGGCGGGCGATGTGCGTTTCGGGCGGGGACGCGGCGGGCGCGGCGGGCGCAGCGCGGTTGCGCCGGCGCTCGAGCCGGACGTATGCACGGTCGACGGCGCTGCGCGCATCGACGAACAGGCGCGGGCGTGAAATCGGACTGTTCGCAACCCAGTCGAAACCATGGACTGAATGGCGCTGTTCGGCGAGCAGCAACCGTTCGCCATCGCGACAACGCGCTGATCCGAGCGACTGCTTCGCCCGGACCACGGACCTCGATGCCCGGGTGGGGTTGAACTGGTCAGCGGCGCTGCGTTCGTCGATGCCGATCCAGTCACGATGGCGGCTCGATGCTCGTTCGCAGCGCTGACGGCCCCATGAAGGCAAACGTCATCCTCCTTTCGTCGATCCTGCATGCCCAGCGTCGTCAGGGCCGGCCTGGCCTTTACCCTGGCGCGCCGCGTAGCTCTTCACGTGATCGATGAACGTACGCAGCTTCGGCATGATCTGCCGACGGCCTGGATAGTAGAGACACACACCGGGTATCACCGGCGCGAACGGCTCCAGCACCTGCACCAGTTTTCCCGTTCTCAGCCCTTCGGCGGCCATTGGCCCGGGCAACTGGGCAAGGCCCAGGCCTTCGACCGCCGAACCCAGCATGGTAGGGAAATCATGCGCGATGAGCGGACCCGATACGACGACCTCGAGCGCGCGGCCGTCGTCGTTGAATGACCACGGGGCGAGCGCGCCGTTGGATCGCCGCCATCGCAGACATGCATGTTCGCGCAGATCCTCTATGTGTTCGGGATGGCTTCGGCATGCGAAGTAGGCAGGGCTGCCGACGACGATGAGCCGAAACGGGGGCGTCAACGGCACCGCGACCATGTCGGCGGCGACGAACTGACCGAGCCGGATGCCGGCGTCGAACCCTTGCGCCGCAAGATCGATCAGCTCCTCGCTCGCGGCGATCTCCACTTCGACCTCGGGATAAGCCTTGCAGAAGGATGCAATCAGCGGTTCCAGCAGGATCGGCACCACCGCGCGCGGCACTGAGAGACGCAACAATCCGACGGGCCGCTGGCCGAGTTCGCGCGCAACCTCACCGGCGGCGACCAGTTCTTCGAAGGCGGGCTTCGCACGCGACAGAAACCGTTCGCCGGCTTCCGTCAGACCGACACTGCGTGTGGTGCGAATGAAGAGCGCTGCGCCAATGCGCGCTTCAAGCGCACGCACCACCTGGCTGACGGCCGACGGCGTCACGCCGAGTTCGGCGGCTGCCCGGCGAAAACTGCGATGCCGGGCAACGCTGAGGAACACCTCCACACCATCGAGCGCACCCTGCCTCACTGTGAAGTTCTGCTTCATGGCCCGTCAACATTGTGATGAATAGTCGCTCGGTAAGCGCCATGGTACACCTACGCCTGCGGATGAGGCGGTGCGCCGATCCCGACTCGCCAGTCCCGAACAATCCGCTGAAGACCGTGGAGGAAATCGCAATGAACGACGCGCTCGATGGCATACGCGATCACTATCGCGCGACTGGCCTGACCGAACGGCTGAAAGTCGCACTCGCGGTCCTTGGACCGGAGAATCAGCCGCTCACACCGCAGCAATTGGCCCCCGTCGACCAGTTTCACACCCGCGGGATGGCTGCCACCGCCGAACTGGCCGGGCTGGCCGGGATCCGCGCCGACCTGTCGGTGCTGGACGTCGGTTCGGGCGTCGGCGGGCCGGCCCGTTTTCTCGCTGCTGCCCATGGCTGCCGGGTGACGGGTATCGACCTCAGCGAACCGTTCGTGGAAGCCGCTCGCTATCTCACCCGGCGCACCGGGCAGAGCGAACAGGTATCGTTCCAGGCCGCCAACGCGCTGGAACTCCCCTTCGACGACAGCCGCTTCGATGTCGTGTTGTTGCAGCATGTGGCGATGAACATTGCCGATCGCGCTCGGCTTTACCGAGAGATCCGCCGCGTGCTGAAGCCCGGCGGCAAATTTGCGACGTTCGACGCCGTCGCAACCGGCAGCGAACTGCACTATCCCGTTCCCTGGGCGCGAACCCCGGCCACGAGCTTTCTCCTGACGGCCGAAGCAACACGCGATGCAATCGAGCAAGCAGGTTTCCGCACGTTGGCGTCGCAAGACGATACCGACGCCGCAAAAGCCTGGAGCACCCAACTGCGCGCGTCCGGGCCGCCGCCCTCGCCAAATCTTGGCGTGGTGCTGGGGCCGGACTTCCCGCAGCTTGTCGCCAACCTCGGACGCAATCTCATGGAAGGCCGACTCGGTATCCTCACTGCGGTGTTCGAGGCCGCTTCGACTCAGTCCAGCAATCACACGGAGTGCCGATCATGACTTCTGCCGCTGTTCCCGCCGGTATCGTCCCGCCGCGTCTTCCTTGGCGGGGCTTGCTCTGGATCACGCCGCTGACGGTCCTGTGGATCGGCTTGATCTACTGGCAGCCGATCATCCCCGCCAGCGGCGTTCCGACCACCGCTCACCAACTGACGGCCCATGCGGTCATCGCGGTCGGCTTATGGCTCGGCCTCGACAGCACCGACCTGACGCCGAGCCAACGCCGCACGACCTGGCTTGCGGTCACGATCCCCTACACGCTTTGGTTCGCTGTGGCCTGGAGCGCCGCCATCAACGGCGTCTTCCGCGCGAACACCTTGCCTTCATCGGCGCCGTTGCTGCCGTTGGCGATCGTTCTACCGGTGCTGATCGGTGCACCCCTGTTGCTGTTGTCGAAGCGGGTGGGGCAGGTGCTCGATGCGATGCCGGTGACCTGGCTCGTCGCCATTCAGCTTTACCGCGTATTCGGCAGTTGGGCGCTCGCTGCGTGGCTGCGTGGGGTGATGCCCGGCGTGTTTGCGTTGCCGGCGGGAATCGGCGATGTGCTGACCGGGGTGTTCGCCATACCGGCGGCAATCGCGGTTGCAGCCGGCACGGCGCAGGGCCGGAAAGCGGCGATCATCTGGAACATCTTCGGCCTCGCGGACTTCGCCATTGCAATCAGCCTGGGGTTGATCACTTCGCCGGGCCGGTTCCAGCTGATCGTTCCGAACGTGCCAAGCATCGGCGCCGGCGCTTATCCGGATGTGCTGACCCCGGCATTCGTGGTGCCAAGCTCGATCCTGCTGCACGCGTTGTCGCTGCGTCAGTTGTTCCGCCGGTCCGCCGGGTGAACGCGTCGCTGCCCGTGGTCGAGGATCCTGTCCGGCCCGTTGCGCAACGTCGCACATGCCCGTTCCGGTTCTCGCGCCGAGGCCGAGGGGCGCTTCGAGTTGCTCGCCAGTCCCGTGGGCGCCGCTCAAGCTTTTCGCCAATGATCCGATAACCCGTGCGTCCGGCAAATATTTGGCCAACGAACAGGCGTGGAGATAGAACGCACATGTTATTGAACAAACGAAGCATCGCCGCGCTGATGCTCCTGATTTCCATCGCGAGCCATGCGAGCGATACGACGTCCGAAGTCGACCGTGAAAAACTGGCCGCGGTCAGGACCGTGACGGTCGTCTATCCCGGCAAAGCGGTGTACATCGCATTCGGCCCGTCGGGCCCCATTCACATCCCGGTTCCAATTCCAGGTGCCGGCGTCGTCGGCGCGCTGGCAACGGGAGCCGTCGCGGGCGCCGTCAACGCCGGGCTCAACAAGCACGACAACGACTCGCCGACATCGCTCAACGACCTCGTGACGGCCCAATTAGGAGATACGGGGCTCAACCGGCGCTTCACCGACAGTATTGAAGCGGTTCTGCGAAACCACGGCTTCACCGTAAAGGAGGTCGATGCGTCATCGCCGGGTCTGCCCACGATCAAACCGGACGGGCACCGCCTCTGGCAGGCAAGCGGCACGCCCTACCAAGGGAGCGATGCGGTTTTGTTCGTGCGCGTCGGAACAGGTTATGTCACGCCGGGCGCTCGCCACGCGTACACGCGCAGAGTCATCGGCGACATCGTCATGTTCAGGAGCGACACGTATGATGCCGTTCTCCGCCAACATGTCAACTGGAAGCAGTCCGACGACCCATACAGCTATTCGTCAATCGAATCGTTGGAAAGCGATCTTCGACATGCAATCGATGGCCTCAACGAAGGCCTGATGGCACAGGTTGATCCGTTCGACAAGTTGCTGGACTCGCTTCAGCGCTGAAGAATATCGAAGCGTTCGCACGAGAAGCAATGCCGCGCGGCTACCCGAACGCGCGAACGAACAACTGCAAAAAACGCCGCCGCACTTTCGTGCGGCGGCGTCATATCATGCGCCTGCGCGCGCCTCAGAACCGCGGGACACTCATGCGACCGCCGAAAGATTGCGCTCCGCGACTTCGTCCACCGCTTCCTTCACGATCCCGACGATCTCGTCCGCTTCCGCACGCGTCATCACGAGCGGCGGCGCAAAGCCGAGAATGTCGCCGTGCGGCATCGCGCGGGCGATCACGCCGCGCTGCAGCGCCGCGGCCGATACCTGCGCGCCGATCTTCAGCGCCGGGTCGAACGGCGTGCGCGCGTCCTTGTCGGCCATGAACTCGAGCGCGGCGAGCATCCCGACGCTGCGCACCTCGCCGACGAGCGGATGCGCGCCGAATACGTCGCGCAGCTTCGCGCCGAAATACGCGCCCACTTCCGCCGCGTTGCCGACCAGGTTCTCGCGTTCGAGAATCGCGAGGTTCGCGAGCGCGGCGGCCGCGCACACCGGGTGGCCCGAATACGTCCAGCCATGCCCCATCGGCCCGTGTTCCTGCGAGCCGCGCGCGATCACGTCCCACACCTTCTCGCCGACGATCACGCCCGACAGCGGCGCGTATGCGCTCGTCAGCCCCTTCGCGACCGTGATCAGGTCGGGTTCGATCCCGAAGTGCTGCGCGCCCATCTTCGAGCCGAGACGCCCGAACCCGCAGACGACTTCATCGGAGATCAGCAGGATGTCGTGCTTGCGCAGCACGGCCTGGATCGCGGGCCAGTAGCCGACCGGCGGCTCGATGATGCCGCCCGTGCCCATCACCGGTTCCGCGATGAATGCGGCGATCGTGTCGGCGCCTTCGCGCGCGATCAGCTTCTCGAGTTCGTCGACGCAGTACGCGACGAACTGCGTTTCGTTCATGCCGGCCGGCGCCTTCCGATACCAGTGCGGACACACGGTGTGCTTCACGCGATCGATCGGCAGGTCGAAATGCTGATGGAAGCTCGGCAGGCCCGTGAGGCTGCCCGTCACGATGCCCGAGCCGTGATAGCCGCGCTCGCGCGAGATGATCTTCTTCTTGTTCGGGCGGCCGAGCACGTTGTTGTAGTACCAGACGATCTTGACCTGCGTCTCGTTCGCGTCGGAACCGGACATCCCGTAATAGACCTTCTTCATCCCGGCCGGCGCCCAGTCGATGATGCGCGACGACAGCTCGATGATCGCGTCCGACGAGTGGCCGACATACGTGTGGTAATACGCGAGCTGCTTCGCCTGCTCGTACATCGCGTCGGCCACTTCGGTGCGGCCGTAGCCGATGTTCACGCAATAGAGGCCGGCGAACGCGTCGATATAGCGCTTGCCCTGGTGATCCTCGATGCGGATGCCTTCGGCGCCGCGCACGATCTTGCCCGGCAGCGCGCCACTCTCGTGGTCGTACGCGTGCGTCGACGGGTGCATGAAGTGGGCGCGGTCCTCGCGCAGCAGTGCGTCGATCGATTGTTTCATGATGAACTCCTTTGATTGGGTCAGGCCGACGCCGCGACGGGCAGGCCGAGATTGCCGAGGCAAAAGTATTTGGTTTCGGTGAACGGTTCGAAGCCTTCGCTGCCGCCTTCGCGCCCGAGGCCCGATGCCTTCATTCCGCCGAACGGAATCGGCGCACCGGTGAATTTCACGCCGTTGACCGACACCATCGCGAAGTCGAGCCGCCGCACCAGCTGGAAGATCGTGTCGATGCGCGTCGCGCACACGTACGCGGCAAGCCCGTACTCGGTGCCGTTGGCCTTTTCGACGACTTCGTCCAGCGTGTCGAAAGCACACACGGCCGAAATCGGCGCGAAGTTTTCCTCGTCGTACACGCGCATGCCGGGTGCCGCATCCGCGATCACGGTCGGTTCGTAGAACCAGCCGCCGAGCGCGTGCGGCCGGCCGCCCGCGACGATCCGTGCACCGCGTGCGCGTGCATCGTCGACACGCGCCGCCGTCGCATCGAACGCGGCCTGGTGCATCAGCGGGCCGACGTCGACGCCCGGCTCGAACGCGGGGCCCGTCTTCAGTTCGCGCACCGCGCGCGCGTAACGGCTGACGAACGCCTCATAGCGCGGCCGTGCGACGAAGATCCGGTTCGCCGCGCAGCAGTCCTGGCCGGACGTCTGGAACTTCGCGCCGACGGCGATTTGCACCGCCTGATCGAGATCCGCGTCCTCGGTCACGATGAACGGCGCGTTGCCGCCCAGTTCAAGCGCGATCTTGCGAATGCCGGCCTTCGCGGCCGTCTCGGTGACGAGCCGCCCGACGCGCGTCGATCCGGTGAAGCTCACCGCGCGCACGCGCGCATCGCCGACGAGCGTTTCCATCGCCATCTGCGGTTCGCCGAGCACGACGTTGAACACGCCGGCCGGGAAGCCGGCCTCGTCGGCCAGCTGCGCGAGCGCGAGCGCCGAGAACGGCGTCTCGTGCGCCGGCTTCACGACCACCGTGCAGCCCACCGCGATCGCGGCCGCGGCCTTGCGCGTGATCATCGCCACCGGGAAATTCCACGGCGTGATCAGCGCCGCGACGCCGACCGGCTCCATCACCGTGCCGAGCTGCGCGCCGTCGATATGCGTCGGGATCGTGCGGCCCGCGACACGTTTCGCCTCGTTCGCGAACCATTCGACGAAGCTCGCCGCATAGCGGATCTCGCCGCGCGATTCGGCAAGCGGCTTGCCCTGCTCGAGCGACAGCAGCGCGGCGAGATCGTCGAGATGCCGCAGGATCAGCGCATGCCAGCGCAGCAGCGCGGCACTGCGCACGGACTGCGGCGTCCAGCGCCACGCGCCGAACGCGCGCTGCGCGGCATCGACGGCGCCGACGATCTGCGCGCGCTCGAGCATCGGCACGTGGCCGATCACGGCCTGGTCGGCGGGGTTCACGACGGCGACCGTCGCGGCACTGTCGCTGTGGATCCAGCGACCGTCGACGTAACACGTCGACTTGAACAGAACGGGGTGTCCGGGCAACATCCTGCGTCTCCTCGTTTGGGTGGGCACGAGCTTCATTCTGTCGTGCCGGCGGGCGCGGAAATTTCGGTTTCGGCGCCCGCTTCTTGCGGTTTTTTCCGTATTGCCGCGCGTTCGCGCGAAGTTTCAGAGCCAGTCCGGCGCGCCGCCGGATTCGCACTTCACGACCTTCGTCACGATGTACGTGAAGTAGCGCTCGATGCCGAGGTCGTCCATCAGCAACGCGTCGATGAAGCGCTGGTAGTGGTCGATGTCGCGCGCGACCACGTGCAGCACGTAGTCGACGCCGCCGCCCGTCGCATAGCACTGCGCGACTTCGGGCGCCGCGCTCACGCGCTCCTCGAAGCGCCGCATGTCGGGCGCGGTATGACGCGACAGCGTCACCTCGACGACGATGCGGCTGCCCGAGAACGCGCCGATCCAGTCGACGTCCGCCCGATAGCCGCGGATCACGCCGCTTTCCTCGAGCTTGCGCACGCGCTCCCACGCAGGCGAGATCGACAGGTTCACGGCCTCCGCGAGCTTCGACTTCGTGATGCGTCCGTCGCGCTCGAGAATCCGCAGGATCGCCAGGTCGTATCGGTCGAGCTTGATCACGGCGTGCGCGTCCTTATACGGTCACCGGAATGTTGCGCTCGACGATGTCGGCGACCACCGCGATCGTGTCGCCGGCCTGCACGATGCCCGGGAAGTGCCGGGCCGCGAGCAGCCCGCGCCGCCGCGCGACGTATTCGACCGGCGCGACGCCCGTGCGGTCGATGTCGTGCACGCGCGCAAGCACGTCGCCGGCGTCGACCTCGCTGCCGAGATCGCGGCACATCTCGAGCAGCCCGCGATGCTCGCTCGTCGTGAAGCACGAGCCGTCCGGCATGTCGAGCAGCGTCGTCGTGCGCGGCGCGCTGCCGTCGACCACGTCCTTCGCGATCACGCCCGCATGCGCGAGAAATCCGTACACGCCGCGCTCGGCGATCGCGACGCTCGCGGCAGTGGACGAGCCGCCGCCGCCGAGCTCGGTCGACACGAACACCTTGCCGGCTTCCTCGGCCGCGGTGTCGAACAGGCCCACGCTGTCGAGCTCGAGCATGCGCATCGAGTACGGCGCGCCGAACGCGCGCATCGCGCGCTCGCAGCGCGCTTCCTGATCGCGATTCTCCAGCACGTGGATCGCCGCGAACGGCACGAAATCGAGCGTGCGGCCGCCCGCATGGATGTCGAGCACGTGCGTCGCGAGCGGCAGCAGATGCCGCTGGAAGTAATCGGCGATCTTCTCGGTGACGGTGCCGTCCGGCCGCCCGGGAAAGCTGCGGTTCAGGTTGCCGGCGTCGATCGGCGACGTGCGGCAGCCGGCCCGAAACGCCGGGTAGTTCATGAACGGCACGACGATCACGCGGCCGGTCACGTCGGCCGCCTTCAGCGAACCGGCGAGCTTCGACAATGCAACCGGCCCCTCGTATTCGTCGCCGTGATTGCCGCCGGTCAGCAACACCGTCGGCCCGTCGCCGCGCTTCACGACGGTCACCGGAATCATGATCGCGCCCCACGCGGAATCGTCGCGCGAGTAAGGCAGCTTCAGGAAGCCATGCTGTTCGCCGTCCGCGTCGAAATCGACGGTCGGCGTAATCGGAGAAGCACGCATCGTCCTACTCCTTCACGAACAGCTTGCGCGGCACGTTGCAGAACGTCTCGACGCCGGTCTCGGTGATCAGGATGCTTTCCGTGATCTCCAGCCCCCAGTCGTCGAGCCACAGCCCCGGCATGAAATGGAACGTCATGCCGGGTTCGAGCACCGTGCGGTCGCCCGGACGCAGGCTCATCGTGCGCTCGCCCCAGTCCGGCGGATAGCTCGCGCCGATCGGATAGCCGCAGCGGCTGTCCTTGTCGATGCCCGCGCGGCGCAGCACCGCGAAGAATGCGTTCGCGATGTCCTCGCACACGTTGCCCGGCTTCGCGGCCGCGAGCCCCGCCTCGATCCCCTCGACCACTGCACGCTCGCCTTCGATGAAGTGCGCGGGCGGCTTGCCGAGATAGACGGTGCGCGACAGCGGGCAGTGATAGCGGCGGTAGCAACCCGCAATCTCGAAGAACGTGCCTGCGCCGCGCGCGAACACCGAGTCGTCCCAGGTCAGGTGCGGTGCCGCCGCGTCGGCGCCGGTCGGCAGCAGCGGAACGATCGCCGGATAGTCGCCGCCATAGCCGTCGGCGCCGCCGATCCCGGTCGCGTAGATCTGCGCGACCAGGTCGCTCTTCTTCATGCCCGGTTCGATCGTATCGACGATGTGCGCATGCATGCGCTCGACGATTCGCGCGGCGACACGCATGTACTCGATCTCGCGCGGCGACTTCACCGCGCGCTGCCAGTTCACGAGCGCCGTCGCATCGACCCAGCGGGCGGCCGGCAGATGCTTCTGCAGCGACGCGTAGGCCGCCGCGCTGAAGTAGTAGTTGTCGAGCTCGACGCCGATGCGCAGCGTGCTCCAGCCGCGCGCGGCAATCACCTCGGTCGACAGGTAGTCCATCGGGTGACGGGCCGTCGACTGCACGTAGTGATCGGGGTAGCCGACGATGTTGTCGTGCGCCATGAACACGGTGCGCTTCGCGCCGTTCGCGTCCTGGCCGCGCCCGTACCAGACGGGCTCGCCGTCCATCGGCAGCAGCACGCACTGGTGCACGTAGAACGACCAGCCGTCGTAGCCGGTGAGCCAGGCCATGTTGGTCGGGTCGGTGACGATCAGCAGGTCGATGCCAGCCCGCTGCATCGCCGTGCGCGTCTTCGCGATGCGCGCAGCGTATTCGCTGCGCTCGAACGCGAGACGCGGCACGGCTTCGTGGGTTTCGATGACTGCGGCCATCTGTCTCCTCTCAAGTCGTGAGGTCGTTGTGGAAAATCGTGCCCACCTCTGCCGCGCGGGCGCGCTGCAGTGCGAGCACGGCAATGGCGGTGTCCTGCGCGCCGGTACCGGTCAGGTCGCAGATCGTGATGTCGTCGCGATGCGTGCGGCCGTCGCGCTGCCCGGCGATGACCTGGCCGAGTTCAGGGAACACGGCATCGGCCGGCACCGCACCGGCCGCGATCGCATGCGCGAGTTCGCCGGCCACGCGGGTCTGCTGCAGCCGGTCGCAGAAGTAGCGCGCGGCGCCGAACACCGACGGCGCGAGCTCGGTCTTGTAGTCGGCATCGGAGCCCATTGCCGTCACGTGCAGCCCCGGATGCAGATCCTCGGCGTGCACGAGCGGCTCGCGGCTCGGCGTGGTCGTCACCGCGACGTCCGCATCGGCGAGCGCCGCGTGCACCGAGCGCGCGACGACCGCGTCGATTCCGTGCGCTTCGCGCACGTCGGCCGCGAATCGCGCGGCACGTTCCGCATCGCGCGCCCAGACCGTCACATGCGTGATGTCGCGCACGAGCATCAGCGCATCGAGCTGCAGCCGCGCCTGTTCGCCCGCGCCGACGATCGCCGCGCGGCGCGCATCGGCGCGCGCGAGCCGGCGCGCGGCGACCGCGCCAGCCGCTGCGGTGCGCACGGCCGTCAGGTAACCGTTGTCGAGCAGCACGGCTTCGGTCAGGCCCGTGCGCGCGGACAGCACCAGCATCAGCCCGTTCAGGCTCGGCAGCCCGAGCGACGGGTTGTCGAAGAAGCCGGGGCTCACCTTGATCGCGAAGCTGTCGAAGCGCGGCAAGTATGCGGTCTTCACGTCGACTTCGCCATGACGCGCGGGCAGCGCGAGATTCAGGATCGGCGGCATGACCACCGCGTCGGTCGCGAGCGACGCGAATGCGGCCTCGACCTGGTCGATTGCGGCCAGATCGAGCGGGACCAGCGCGCGCAGTTGCGTCTGTCCGAGCAGTGTGACGGGATGGGTCATGTCAGTTCTCCGAAACGAGCCGGCGATGCACGGCCATGTCGATGTTCGCGCCGCTCACCACCACGACGATCGGGCCGTCGCGATCGCGGCGCGCGATCCGTTCGTCGAGCAGTGCGGCGATGCCGACCGCGCCCGCGCCTTCCACGACGAGACGCTCTTCGCGATACGCATGCGCGATGCCGCGCGCGATCGCCGGCTCGTCGAGCAGCACGACGTCGTCGGCCAGCGCGCGCGTCATGTCGAACGTGTAGCGGTTGTCCAGGCCGATGCCGCCGCCGAGCGAATCGGCGAGCGTCGGTTGTTCGTCGACGTCGACCGGGCGGCCGGCCGCGAGGCTCGCATGCATTGCGGCGCCGCGCGTCATCGACACGCCGATCACCTCGATCGACGGCCGGATCGCCTTCGCGGCGAACGCAACGCCGCTGAACAGCCCGCCGCCCGACAGCGGCACGACGAGCGTGCCCGCGTCGGGCAGCGCCTCGAGAATCTCGACGCCGATCGTCGCCTGCCCGGCGATGATCCGCGGATCGTCGAACGGCGGCACGTACGCGTAGCCTTCGTCGCGCACGAGGCGCCGCGCCTCGACCTGTGCATCGTCCTGGCTGTCGCCGGCGATCACCACCCGCGCGCCGAGCGCGGCGACCGCGTCGACCTTGTTCGCCGGCACGAGCGACGACATGCAGACCGCCGCGTCGATGCCGAATGCGCGCGCCGCGTGCGCGACCGCGCGGCCGTGATTGCCCGTCGACGCGGTGACGACACGCGTCACGCGCTGCGTCGCGAGTTCAGCGAGCGCATTGGTCGCGCCGCGCAGCTTGAAGCTGCCGGTCGGCTGCAGCGTTTCGAGTTTCAGGTGGACGGGTGCACCGACGCGCGCGGACAGCGCGGCGGATGCGACGAGCGGCGTGACGCTCGCATGCCCGGCGATGCGGCGGCGCGCGCGGTAGACGTCGGACAGCGACAGGAAGGACATGGAACGCACGCCTCATTGATGTGGTGCGATCCAGTCTAATGTTCCAAATTGCGCTTTCGAATGTCCTGATACATTGTGCGTCGCGTGCGCGACGCCGGCGTCGCTTCAATGAAAATCGTGCACGTGCGGATACTGCTCGAACACGCCCGCGATCGTCTCGAGCGCCGCGTTGCACGCGGCATCCGTCGTCTCCGCGCCGATGCACACCCGCACCGCGTTCGGCCGCTCGGTGCTGCCGACGAGAAACGGATCGGGCGAGGTCACCGCGATCTTGCGCGTACGCAATTCGCGCACGAGCCGGTCGGCCTGCCAGTAGTCGGGCACGCGCAGCCATGCCGACAGCGCGTTCGGATGCGCACCCAGCACATACGGGCCGAGCGCGGCCTTCACCATGTCCTGGCGCACCGCGAGCCGCTGCCGCTGCAGTTCGACGAGACGTCGCGCGGTGCCGTCGGCGATCCAGCGCGTCGCGATTTCCGCGATCGGCGACGTCGCCATCCAGCTGCTCACGCGCAGCACGCTCTCGACGCGCAGCGCGAGCCGCCTCGGCATCGCGAGGTAGCCGGTGCGCAGGCCCGTCAGCACCGACTTCGTCATGCTCGTGCAGTAGAAGCCGAGATCCGGAATCAGGCTCGCGATCGGGGTGGCCGTCTTGGCGGGCAGCGGGCCGTACACGTCGTCCTCGATCACGTACACGCCATAGCGCGACGCGATCCGCGCGATCGACTTGCGGCGCGAATCGGACATCATCGAGACCGTCGGGTTATTGAGGGTCGGCGTGCAGACGAGCGCGCTGATCTTCTCGCTGTCGCACATTTCCTCGAAATGTTCGGGACGGATCCCGTGTTCGTCCATTTCGAGTCCCTTCAGCGTAAACCCGAGTACGTTCGCGGAGCCGATCACGCCGTGATCGGTCAGGCTCTCGCACAGCACGGTGTCTCCGGGCCCGACGATCGACGCGAGCGCGAGAAAGATCCCATGCGCGGCGCCATTCGTGATCAGCAGCGATTCCGGATGAACCGGCATGTTCAGCGCGGCCAGCCACGCGGCGCCGGCCTCGCGATGCGCATCGAGGCCCGCGATCGGCCGGAACGAGCGGATCCACGGCTGGTCATCGGTATCGGCGAGCGCCGCACAGACGGCGCGCCACGCGGCATCGTGCTCGGGCGTGTGCACGATGCGCGCGATCGAGAAGTCGACGAGTTCGCGCTCGGTCGTGTCGAGGATGTAGTTCGACATCGACTCGGTCACGCGCGCGGCCACGAAGCTGCCGCGTCCGACTTCGCAGCGGATCAGGCCCTGTCTTTCGAGTTCCTTGTATGCATTGGTGACGGTCTGCACGCTGACGCCCAGGCTCGACGCGACGTCGCGCTGCGGCGCGAGCCGTGCGCCCGGAGCGAGCGCGCCGCTCTCGATGTCGGCGGCGATCGCCTTCACGAGCCGCTTGTATTTCGACTCGATGCCGTGCACCGCGCCGATCGCGTCCTGCCAGCGCGCCGATACCTCGGTCCGTCCCATCTCGATGTCTCCGTCGTTGCTTCCGCATGGTCGCTCAGAAAGACACCCGGAAATTATTGTTCTAGTGCAATTGCGTGTGAACCGGGACGGTGGGGAGAGCATCGCAATACATTCATTCTTGTGGCTGCGGCTGTGCTGGAGCGATCGCGACGGGGGTCGCATCGCGTCGGAACCCATCGAAGCCCGTTTCATTTGACTTGCAGCCGCGCCGCCACCGGGCGCCCGCGGTCAGACCGGTATGGTCGGCCCGCTGATTTCCGCCGCTCGGCTGCGCATCAATGCGGCGATGCAGCGGGCTCCCCGCGCGCTCACGATCTTGCAGCTTGACCGGCCGGAAGCCGGGCGCCTGAATGGCTCGTTGAAGACTGCGCCGTCGGCCCGCGCGATGACACCCGGGTGACAAAAACGATAGTTTGCTATCGAATTGTTTTGCCCCTATCATCTCGCCCATGACCAATCTGCACGATCTTCGCCTCGCCGTCAGCAGCCAGCTGGTGCTCACCGCGCGCAAGTGGCGGCGCACGAGCGACGCGGTGCTGACCGCATACAACGTGTCCGAAGCCTGCGCGACGCCGCTGCTGATCGCCGGCCGCCTCGGCGAAGGCGTGCGCCAGGGCACGCTCGCCGAACACGTCGGCATCGAAGGGCCGTCGCTCGTGCGCCTGCTCGACCAGCTGTGCGCGGCCGGCCTCGCGCGCCGCGACGAGGATCCGCACGACCGCCGCGCGAAAACGATCTCGCTGACGGCCGCCGGCCGCGCCGTCACCGCGAAGATGGAAGAAGACCTGCGCGTGCTGCGCGCGCAGGTTCTGAAGGGCGTCACGCGCGCCGATCTCGAAGCGACGCTGCGCGTGCTGAACGCGTTCAACGCGGCCGACGCGCAGCATCCGGCGTCGCGCCCTGCCCGCCCCGCCGATTCCGCGTCATGACCTATCCGAGCCTTCGCGACTGGCTGTTCTCGGGCAAGACGTTCGCCGCGTCGATGCTCGCGCTGTACCTCGGCCTGTATTTCCAGTTGCCGCGTCCGTACTGGGCGATGGCGAGCGTGTACATCGTGTCGAACCCGTTCGTCGGCGCGACGCGCTCGAAGGCGCTGTATCGCGCGCTCGGCACCGCACTCGGCGCGGCGGCCGCGATCCTGTTCGTGCCGCCGTTCGTGGAAACGCCGTTCCTGTTCAGCATCATCGTCGCGACCTGGTGCGGTACGCTGCTCTACCTCGCGATCTCCGATCGCACCGCACGCAGCTACGTGTTCATGCTCGCCGGCTACACGATGCCGCTGGTCGCGCTGCCGACGGTCACCGATCCGTCGACGATCTTCGACGTCGCGATCGCGCGGACCGAGGAGATCGTGCTCGGCATCGTGTGCGCAAGCGTGGTCGGCAGCGCGGTGTTTCCGAACCGGCTCGCGCCGACGCTGATCGAGCGCACCGATGCATGGTTCAAGGACGCCGCGTTCTACGGCCGCGAGACCTTGTCCGGCCACCTCGCGGGCAAGGCGCTGTCCGCATGCCGGCAGCGCCTCGCCGCGACCATCACCGGCCTCGAATTCCTGCTGAGCCAGCTGAGCTACGACCACGCGCACCCGCGCGTGCTCGCTCGCGCGCAGGCGCTCGCGGGACGGATGCAGCTGTTCCTGCCGCTGATGTCGTCGCTCGCCGATCCGCTGATCGCGCTGATGCGCGACCTGCACGTGCGCCCGCCTGCGCTCGACGCGCTGCTCGCCGACGCCGCGAAGTGGTTCGACGCGCCGCTGCCGTCCCTGAAGACCGACACCGACGGCGCAACGGCCCACGACCCCGTCGCGGACGACCTGCGCGAGCGCATCGCGTCGCTGCAGCCGCCCGACAGCGCGCTGGCGAGCTGGGAGGGCGCGCTGCTGTCGAACGCGCTGTGGCGGCTGCGCCAGGTCATCGACATCTGGCAGGACTGCCGCTCGCTGCGCGCGCTGATCGCGAACGAGTCCGGCGTGTGGCAGCCGCGCTACCGGCACTGGCGGCTCGGCGGCACCGAGCGCTTCTTCGATCGCGGCATGATGCTGTTCTCGACGCTGACCGTGGTCGGCGCAATCGTGTTCGCGTGCTGGCTGTGGATCGAGTCCGGCTGGCACGACGGTGCCGGCGCCGTCACGCTCGTCGCCGTCGCATGCAGCTTCTTCGCGGCGCTCGACGAGCCCGCGCCGCTGGTGTTCAAGTTCTTCCTCGCCACCACCGCGAGCGTCGTGTTCGCGGGCCTCTACCTGTTCGCCGTACTGCCGCACGTGCACGACTTCCCGATGCTCGTGCTGATGTTCGCCGGCCCGTTCATCCTGATCGGCACGCTGCTGCCGCGGCCGCAGTTCAACATGGTGACGATGCTCGTCGCGGTGAACACCGCGACCTTCGTCAGCATCCAGAGCGCCTACGAGGCCGATTTCTTCGTGTTCCTGAACAGCAACCTCGCCGGCGTCGCCGGGCTGCTGTTCGCGTACGTGTGGACGCGCGCGACGCGTCCGTTCGGCGCCGAGCTCGCGGTGCGACGCCTGCTGCGCTCCGGCTGGGAGGACGTCGCGCGTTCCGCGTCGACGCAGCCGCTCGACGATCAGCGCAACCACGCGTCGCGCATGCTCGATCGCGTCACGCAACTGCTGCCGCGGCTCGGCGCGTCGGACGATCACCGCCATCCGTCGATCGAGAGCTTCCGCGACCTGCGCATCGCATTGAACGCGCTCGACCTGCGCCGCTCGCGCCGCCGGCTGTCGGGCGACGTGTCCGACGCGATCGATCGCGTGCTCGCCGGCGTCACCGAGCACTACACGCGCTGCGCGGCCGCGAACGCGCGTCAGCCTGCGCCGCCGGCACTGCTCGCGTCGATCGACGACGCGCTGCGGCGCGTGGCCGGCCGCAATCTGCCGGGTACGTCGACGGTCCCGGCGGACGGCTCCATGGCTCCCGCCGCGCCTGCCGCCCCGGCCGCGCCCGCGACGCACCGCCGGATGCGCGACACGCTGCACGCGCTCGTCGGCCTGCGGCTGTCGCTGTATCCGGCCGCGTCCGCGCAACCGCCGCAGGCTGCCCCGGACGGAGCACGCGCATGATCCCGCTTTCCAACCCGTCTTTCCGACCGCGACCATGATCGGCGAAATCGACATCTTCGGCGTATTCGTGCCGGCTCCGCTCGTGCTGATGCCGATCGCCTACCTGATCAACATCGTCGTGCGCGCGCTGCTCGAGCGCGTCGGCTTTTACCGCCTCGTCTGGCACCGTTCGATCTTCGACCTCGGCATCTACGTGTTCGTGTTTGCCGCCGTCGTCATCGTGTCTCACCATCTCGTGGCTAGCTAACCGTGAAAAAAACCTGGCTCTCGGCAGGGCAGATCCTGCTCACCCTGATCGTCGTCGTCGTGGCCGCCCTCGTGCTGTGGCGGATCATCAACTACTACATGTTCTCGCCGTGGACACGCGACGGGCACGTGCGCGCCGACGTGATCCAGGTCGCGCCCGACGTGTCGGGCCTCATCACCTCGGTGCAGGTCGCCGACAACCAGGAGGTCAGGCGCGGCCAGGTGCTGTTCGTGATCGACCAGGCCCGCTACGCGCTCGCCGAGCGGCTGGCCGAAGCGACGCTCGCGCAGCGCCGCGCGACGCTCGCCCAGGCGAAGCGCGAATATGCGCGCAACGTGCAGCTCGGCAATCTGGTCGCGAGCGAACAGGTCGAGGAAAGCCGGACGCGCGTCGAGCAGGGCGAAGCCGCTGTCGCCGATGCGCAGGTGTCGCTCGACACCGCGAAGCTGAACCTGCAGCGCACGACCATCGTGAGTCCCGTAGACGGCTACCTGAACGATCGCGCGCCGCGCGTCGGCGAATACGTGCCGGCCGGCCGCGCAGTGCTGTCGGTCGTCGACCGCAACTCGTTCCGCGTCGACGGCTACTTCGAGGAGACCAAGCTGCGCGGCATCCATATCGGCCAGCCGGTCGACATCGTCGTGATGGGCGAGCCGCATCCGCTGCGCGGCCACGTGCAGAGCATCGTCGCCGCGATCGAGGATCGCGACCGCACGCAGGGTGCGAACCTGCTGCCGAACGTGAACCCCGCATTCAGCTGGGTGCGGCTCGCGCAGCGCGTGCCGGTGCGCGTCGTGCTCGACGAAGTGCCCGACGACTTCCGGCTGATCGCCGGCCGCACCGCGACCGTCGCGGTGCGCGCGCCCGATACGCGGCGCGACGACAACGCCAGGCCGGCCGCCAGCGCTTCCGCGGCAGCGTCGGCCTCCGCACCGGCGGCCGTCAGCGCGACCGGAGCGTCGCAATGAACCGGCACGGCCTGCGCCTCGCCGCGGCCCTCGCGCCGCTCGCGCTCGCCCTCGGCGCGTGCAAATCCGTCGGTCCCGACTACAAGCTGCCGCAGCAGGCGTACGTGAATGCGCCGCTCGCGAACCATGCGCTCGACGATGCAAATGGCGCGCTCGTATCGCGCGATGCGGTGCCCGGCAACTGGTGGCAGCTGTATGACGATCCGGTGCTCGACGCGCTCGTGCGCAGCGCGCTGAAATCGAACACCGACCTGCGCGTCGCCGCGGCCAACCTCGCGCGGTCGCGCGCGGCGCTCGAAGTCGCGAACGAACAGGGCGGCTTCTCCGGCCGTGCGGAAGCGGCCGTGCAGCGCGCACAGGAATCGGCCGAGCAATATCTGCTCGAAAACAAGCTGCCGGTCGTGAACGAAGGCACGGTCGGCATCAGCGTGTCGTACGAACTCGATCTGTTCGGCAAGCTGCGGCGCGGCGTCGAGGCTGCGCGCGCGGACAGCGAAGCCGTGCAGGCTGCCGCCGACCTGGCGCGCATCACCGCCGTCGCCGATGTCGTGCGCGCGTACGTCGAATCGTGCTCCGCCGGCGACGAACTCGCGATCGCGAAGCAGTCGCTCGCACTGCAGCAGCAGCGCGTGAAGCTGTCGCAGCGGCTGCGCGATGTCGGACGCGGCAACCAGACCGACGTGACGCGCGGCGTCACGCAGGTGCGCACGCTGTCTGCCGACATCCCGCGTTTCGAAGGCCGGCGCAAGATCGCGCAATACCAGCTCGCCGCGCTGCTCGCGCGCTCGCCGGCCGACCTGCCGAAGGCAGTCCTCGAATGCGAGCGGCTGCCGAAGCTGCGCCAGCCGATTCCGATCGGCGACGGCGCGGCGCTGCTGCGACGCCGCCCCGACGTGCGCGAGGCCGAGCGTCAGCTCGCCGCCGCGACCGCGCGGATCGGCGTCGCGACTGCCGCGCTGTATCCGTCGATCAGCATCGGTGCGTCGGCGGGTTCGGTGGGCGTCGCTGCCGACCTGTTCTCGTCCACCACGAATCGCTGGTCGTTCGGACCGCTGATCAGCTGGTCGTTCCCGGTCAACGGCCAGCGCGCGCGCGTGCGCGAAGCCGAAGCCGCGACCGGCGGCGCGCTCGCGCACTTCGACGGCGTCGTGCTGAATGCGTTGCGCGAAACGCAGTCGAGCCTCGCGACGTATGCAGCCGACGTGCAGCGCACCGATGCGCTGCGCACGGCCTACGAATCGGCGCGCAATTCCGCGGACGAAACGCACCGGCTCTTCATGGCCGGCCGCGAGTCGTTCATCTCCGATCTCGATGCGACGCGTACGCTGACGAGCGTGCGCGCGCAGGTC